>DATAEW010000113.1:0-2130 GCA_036257815.1 Solirubrobacterales bacterium | reverse complement strand
TCGTATTTACGCCCGCTATGCGGTGGGAAATACGACCGCTCGCCGGTGCTGCCGCCCGTTTCGGGCCCGTTCGCCGAGCCGCAGGCGGGGAGGCTGAGCGTCAGGAGCGCCGCGGCTAGGGCGGCGCGCCTCACCGCTCTCGTTCGACGACTTCGCCCGCGCCGTTGACTTCCTTGTCGGGCGTGCGCGAGACGATCCGCGCCGCGATCGAGCCGCCGGGCTGGCCGCCGCCGGCCGTGACCGCCCGCGCCTGGCCGCCGAGGCCGGCGTCGACGGCGAAGCGCAGCGCCCAGGCCCCGGTCTTCACCGCGCTCAGCTTCCAGACCACGTTGGCGGTCTTGCCGGGCTTCAGCGCGCCGAAGTCGTAGGTCTTCGGGTTCGAGGTTTCGGCGCCGCCCGGCTCGGAGGAGCCGGCGAATCTCGGGTAGCGCAGCGCCAGCACCCAGACCGGGCGGTCGGGCTGGGCAAGGCCCGGCTGGGGGTCGCGGATGCCGAAGGGGAGGTTCGAGGCCTGGCCCTCGCGGCCGGCGACCGAGATCGTCACCGCCAGCGCCGGGATCGTCTTGCGGCCGCTGTTGCGAAAGCCCATCCGCAGCAGCGAGGTCTGGCCGAGGAACTGGCGGGCCGGGAACTCGACGTTCGTCACCTTGACCGGGTACTTGCCGGCCGCCTCGTTGGCGTCGGAGGATTCGCCGCCGCAGGCCGCGGCGCCGAGCGCCAGCAGGGCGGCGAGGGCGACCGCTGTCGCAGCCCGCAGGCGGGACCGCGAAGCGTGTGTGCGAAGCCCCCCCACAGGAGGCCGGAACATACCACGGCGGTTGGCCGCTCCCGAGCGCGAAACCCCTGCGTTCAACGCGATCACAACACTGGTCTAACGGAGCCCCCCGCCGCATCCCATACACTCGCTCCCAGGAGGAGATCGATGGTCGGATCCGCGGTCAACAGGGCGTTTCTGCCCGCCAAATCGCTGTTCGAACAGGTGGGGGACATGATGATCCTCACCGCGCGCACGCTCGTCTCCGCGGTCAAGCCGCCCTACCCCTACGGCGAGGAGTTCATCGGCCAGTTCCTCTTCGCCCTGCAGCTCTGCTGGTTCCCGCTGCTGGTCTCGACCGTGGCCTTCGGCTTCGGCGCCCCCGGCCTGCAGGCGGCCAACTTCCTCTCGCTCTTCGGCGCGCTGGACCGGCTCGGCGGCTTCTTCGTCCTCGCCTCGATCCGCGAGTTCGCGCCCTTCGTCACCGCCGTCGTCGTCGCCGGCGTCGCCGGCACGGCGATCACCGCCGACCTCGGCGCCCGCAAGATCCGCGAGGAGCTCGACGCCCTGCAGGTGCTCGGCGTCGACCCGATCAAGAACCTCGTCGTACCGCGCTTCCTCGCCCTGATGCTGATCACCGGCCTGCTCGACATCTACGCCCTCGTCTTCGGGATCAGCGGCGGCATCATCACCGAGCTGCTCTACAAACAGCCGCTCGGCGGCTTCCTCGCGACGCTCTTCTCCAATGCCTCGATCACCGACCTCTGGGGCTCGGTGCTCAAGTGCACGCTGTTCGGCGCGATCATCGCCGTCGTCTGCTCCTACAAGGGGATGACCGCCTCCGGCGGCGCCGCCGGGGTCGGCCGCGCCGTCAACCAGGCCGTCGTCATCTCCTTCCTGGGCGTCTTCGCCTTCAACTACGCCTTCACGCAGACGCTGCTGGCCACCAACCCGGAGCTGCAGACGATCCGATGAACGTCTGGCTCGAGGTCCCGCGCGGCTGGCTCGACTCCTTCGGCGAGATCGCCCGCTTCGGCTCGCGCGTCGCCGGCCTCGTCTACAGCGGCCGCGTGCTCAGGTTCTTCGGCGAGAGCCTGCGCCAGGCCGGCATCCTGATCCTCGGCTCGGCGATGATCATCTGGGGCCTGGTCTTCATCCTCGGCCTGCAGTGCGGGATCGAGGGCGCCTACCTGCTGCGCGCCCAGGGCGCCCCCGCCTACGCCGGCGTCTTCTCGGCCTGGTGCGACCTGCGCGAGATCATGCCCTACGCCTTCGGCTACATGCTGGCGGCCAAGGTCGGCACCGGGATCGTCGCCGAGCTCGGCGCGATGCGGATCTCCGACGAGATCGACGCGCTCGAGGTGATGGGCGTGCAG
>DATAEW010000108.1:0-6172 GCA_036257815.1 Solirubrobacterales bacterium | reverse complement strand
CCAGCTGAGCGAGAACCGCGAGCGGCTCGGTGCCGCCCTGGCGGCGCAGGTGCCGGCGATTCGCTGGATTCCGCCGCAGGGCACCTACCTCGCCTGGCTCGACTGCCGCGGCCTCGGACTCGACGAGGAGGACCCGGCGTCCCGCTTCCTCAGCCGCGGTCGGGTCGCCCTCAGCCCCGGCCCCGCCTACGGCAGGGCGGGCGCCGGCTTCGCCCGCCTCAACTTCGCCACCGGCCCTGAGCTGGTCGAGGAGGCGGTGCGGCGGATCGCCGGCTCGCTCTGACCAGTCGTCACTCTGAGCTGCTAGACAACCGACCATGGCGGGGGGGCCTGATGGGACGTTGCTGGACTGGAGGGAGGTTGCCGCGCGGCACGACTGGGAAGCGCTGCTGCTCGGCAACGGGCTGAGCATCAACGTCTGGCAGCCGTTCGCGTATCGGCAGCTGTACGACTGGGCAAGGGAAGAGGAGCTGTCACCGCGGGATCGGGAGCTGTTCGCGTCGACTCCGAACTTCGAGCGGGTCTTGGGCGATCTGCTAACCGCGATCAGGGTCAACGACGCGTATGGCGTCGCGACGAACCGACTCGTGGGCGGCTACCGCGACATCCAGCGCGCCCTGATCACCGCGGTTCGCCAGGTCCATGTCAGCGGAGTCCCGCAGTCGACCTTGGAGAGGATCAGCGAGACGATGCGGCGGTTCGACTGGGTCTTCACCACGAGCTACGACCTGCTCGTGTACTGGGCCATGGCCGCTGCGGAGTTCAAGCCGTTCATGGACCACTTCCGCTACCGCGGCCGCTGCGAGTTCGACCCGAAGCGGGCGACGGTGCTCCCCGGGAGAGTCCCTGTCTACTTTCTCCATGGAGCGCTGCATCTCGTGGTCGGCAGTTCCGGTGCCACCTGGAAGCTCCGGCAGACCAAGCTGGGGAGCATCCTCGACCAGTTCGGGAAGCCGATCGAGGGGGATCAAAAGGCCCGCCCCCTGATGGTCACCGAGGGATCGGCAGCGGACAAGCTGCTGACGATCGAAGACAACGTCTACCTGTCGCACGCCTTGAACATCCTCCGGAGCCGGCCCGACGGTCCGGTGGTGGTGTTCGGCAGCAGCTTGAGTGAGCATGACGCCCACTTGACCGATGCCCTGAGCGAGAAGCGGGACAGGCCGATCGCAATCTCGATGGTCCGGGCGCCCCAGAAGGAGTTGCTGCTTCAGCAACTGGACATCTGGGGCCGGCTCGACGCAAGCGAGCTGCTCTTCTACGACGCGACCACCCACCCGCTGGGGGATCCCGGGCTCAGGGTGCCGGCGCCGGCAAAAAACCCAGGCTAAGCGGCGACAGCGCGCCTTTTCGGCGCACGGATCTTGCTGATGTCGACCGTCTTCCCGCTGCGGTCCAGCACCTGTACCTCGCCTCCGCCTTCGAGGCGGACGAGTTCCCGCGCCCGATCGATTGCGTCGGCCTTCGTCGCGCCATGCGCGGTGGCGCGGCGGTGGCCCTCCTTGACCACGTCCCAGCCGCGGCCCCGTGCCTTCTTCACGTAGCGCGTGCTCTGCATCCGTACTCCTTCTCGCCAGTTCGCCAGCGTGAGCCTACGTTAGCGCGCGGCGGATCTAGTTCCACATCTCCTCGTCGTCCAGGTAGTCGTGGATCACCTTGCCGTGCGGCAGGTCGAAGTCGTAGACACCGAAGTAGCACGCGACGATCCGCCGTGGCGCCAGCAGGTGCCAGGGATCGACCGAGCTGACGGTGTCCATGGTCAACGAGCCGCGGCCAGCGAACAGCTTCGGCGTCCCGTCGGGAGCGGTGTGCAGGGTCGCCGGCACGTCGAGCCGGACCAGCTCGGCGACCGAGGGCGGCCTGTTCGCCTCCGAGTTGGGGATGATCCGGGTCGAGAGCACCGGCACCTCCTCCAGCTCCCCCGGGTCGGCGAGGCGGTCGGCGACCATCGTCGCGGTGAGGATCCGGTTGCCCTTCGGCCGCTCGACGGTGAAGACCATCTGCTCGCCGAACGGCACTCCGTCGCCGCCCCAGTTGCGCTCGAAGACAGCCAGCTTCTTCGCGTAGCCCCAGATCTCGCGGCCGGCGCCGAGCGGGATCTCGTTGTCGACGAAGATGAACGGCTGGTAGATGTAGACCTGATCCTCGAAACGGGCGCGGATCATCACGTAGGCCTCGTGGTAGGCGCCGAAGGTCGAGAAGGGGACCCAGCGGCACCAGGCGATGCAGGTCGGCACCTCGTCGGCGATCTCCAGGCCCGGCGGCAGCAGCTCCTCGACCCCCGCCGCCTCGGCCTCGTAGACGATGAAGCAGTCCTCAACCCCTCGGTAGAGGTAGGGCGGCGGTCCGTACATGCTGCCGCTGCCGATCGGCAGCGAGTAGGAGGCGGCGAAGCTCGCCTTGTCCATCTCTCAGCTCCTTTCTCAGTTCACTTGGAGTCGAAGCCCCCGTCGACGACATAGACGGCGCCGTTGACGAAGGAGGCGTCCTCGGAGGCGAGGAAGAGCGCCGCGGCGGCCAGCTCCCGCGGCTGCGCCCAGCGGCCGATCGGCGCCGATTCGACCGCCTTCATCACCTCGGCGTCGCCGGAGGCGAAGATCTCCTTGGTCATCCCGGTCTCCACCGCGCCGGGGCAGATCGCGTTGCAGCGCAGGCCCCGGCGGGCGTAGTCGAAGCAGAGCTGGCGGGTGAAGCCGATCGCCGCGTGCTTGGAGGTCGTGTACGCGGCGCCGCCGTTGCCTCCGTTCAGCCCGGCGGTCGAGGCGACGTTGACGATCGCGCCGGCGCCGCGCTCCAGCATCTGGGGGATCAGCGCCCGGCAGGTGAAGAAGATCCCGTCGAGGTTGACGCCGAGCACCCGGCGCCAGGTCTCATCCGTGGTCTCGGCCGCCGGCTCGTAGCCGTCGAGCACGCCGGCGTTGTTCATCAGTACGTCGACGCGGCCGAAGCGCTCCAGGGCCGCCGTCGCCATCGCCTCGACCGCGGCGCCCTCGGCGACGTCGGTGGGGATCGCCAGCGCCGTGCCGCCCGCCGCCTCGATTGCCTCGACGGTCGCCGCGGCGCCCTCGGCGTTGACGTCGACCACCGCGACCGGCGCCCCCTCGGCCGCGAACAGCTCGGCCGAGGCGCGGCCGATCCCCGAGCCGGCGCCGGTCACCAGCGCCACCTTGCCGGCCAGCTTGCCGCTCACGGACGCACTCCCATCCGGCGAGCGGCCCTCACAGCGAGACCCCGCCGTCGATCGTGATCGTCTCGCCCTGGACCATGGTCAGCGCCGGGTCGGCCAGCAGCTCCACGACTCGAGAGCAGTCCTCCAGCTCGACCGCGCGACCCATCGGGTTGGCCTCTGCGGAGGCGGCGAGGCGCTCTTCCCAGGTCTCGGGGAACATCGCCCGGTAGGCCGCTGTGTCTACCGAACCCGGGGCGACGGTGAGCACCCGGATCCCCCGCGGGCCCACCTCGCGGGCCAGGTAGCGGACGGCGTGCTCGCCGAGCGCCTTCGCCGTGCCGAGCGCGCCGTAGTCGGGGATCACCCGGCGGGCGCCGCGGCTGGAGAGGTAGAAGACCGTGCTCCCCTCTCCCAGCAGCGGCAGTGCCTCGCGCACCAGGTTGACCAGCGCCAGCCCGTTGACGGCGACCGACTTCTCGAGCTCCTCCGGCGCCAGCTCCAGCAGCGGCCCGCTGACCGGCCTCGCCGCCGCGTGGACCAGCTGGTCGAGCCGGTCGACGCGCGCGGCCACGGCGCCGATCAGCTCGCGCGCGCCGGCGAGGGTGCCGACGTCCGCCTTGACCAGATGCGGAGCGCCCCCCGCGGCCTCGACCGCGGCCGCGGCGTCCGCCGCCGCCGCGTCGTTCGCGTGGTAGTTGAGGAAGACCTCGGTGCCGCCGCGGGCGAAGCGCTCGGCGATCGCCCGGCCGAGGCCGCTGGACCCGCCGGTCACGCAGATCGCCATGGGGCGACCATCCCAGACCGTCCGTGCGGTCGGACCTAGTTCTCGCCCCCCGCCTGTCGATCCCCACAGAGCCCGTGCCGCGCCCGTCGGGAGCCTCGCGAAACCGGGGCTACGCTCGGCGCGATGATCGATTTCTCCCTCGACGGCGAGCTCGCCGCCCTGCGCGACCGGGTCCGCGAGTTCGTCGCCGAGGTGGCGATCCCGGCCGAGCCGCGCGACGTCTCCGAGCACGGGCTCGACGAGGGACTGCGTGCCGAGCTGCAGGAGGAGGCGCGCGAGTGGGGCGTCTTCGGGCCGCAGATCGGCGCCGAGCTCGGCGGCCTCGGGCTCGACCACCGCGGGACCGCGGTGATCCTCGAGGAGTGCGGCTACAGCCTGCTCGGCCCGCAGGCGCTGCACTGCGCCGCCCCCGACGAGGGCAACATCCAGATGCTCGACCGGATCGCCGACCCCGAGCAGCGCCAGCGCTACCTGGCGCCGCTGGCCGCCGGGCGAATCCGCTCCTGCTTCTCGATGACCGAGCCGGCGCCCGGGGCCGGCGCCGATCCCTCGATGCTGCGGACCCGGGCCGAGCGAGTCGACGGCGGCTGGTCGATCAGCGGCCGCAAGTGGTTCATCACCGGCGCCGACGGCGCCGCCTTCACGATCTGCATGGCGCGGGCCGCGGAGGGGGTGACGATGTTCCTCGTCGACGCCGACAATCCCGGCTTCCTTGTCCAGCGGACGATCGAGGCGACCGACCGGGCCTTCCCGGGCGGCCACGGCGAAGTCGTATTCGAGGATTGCCGAGTCGGCGCCGACGCGGTCCTCGGCGAGGTCGGCGAGGGCTTCCGCTACGCCCAGGTGCGGCTGGCGCCGGCCCGCCTCACCCACTGCGAGCGCTGGCTCGGCGCCGCCCGGCGCGCCCTCGACGTCGCTCTCGACCGGGCCAACCAGCGCGAAGCGTTTGGCCAGAAGCTCGGCGAGCTGGGGATGGTGCAGGAGAAGCTCGCCGAATCGGTGCTCGACATCGAGACCAGCCGGGCGATGATCTGGCGCTGCGCCTGGGCGCTCGACAACGGCGAGCAGGCGCGGCACGAGTCCTCGCTGGCCAAGGCGCACGTCGCCGAGGCGGTCAACCGGGTCCTCGACCGCTCGATCCAGATCTGCGGCGCCCTCGGCGTCTGCGGCGACGCGCCGCTGGCCCGGCTGATGAACGAGCTGCGCCCCTTCCGAATCTACGACGGTCCGACCGAGACCCACCTCTGGGCGATCGCGCGTCGCACGCTGCGGGAGCGGGCCGCCGCCATGGGCCTCGCGGGCGAGTGACCGTGACCGCTGCGGGCAGTGGGGCCGACGTGGTCCGCGATCTGGCGTCCGCCGTCGCCGCCGAGCTGGAGCCGCTGCTGGTGCTGGAGCCGCTGGAGCGATTCCTCGACGGCGCCGGCCTCGGCTCCGGCCCGCTCGAGGCCGAGCCGATCGGCGAAGGCCATTCCAACGTCACCTTCCTGCTGCGGCGCGGCGATCGGCGCCTGGTCCTGCGCCGGCCGCCGCGCGGGCCGCTGCCGCCCTCGGCGCACGACGTGCTGCGCGAGGCGCGGCTGCTGGGGGCGCTCGACGGGCTCGGCCCGCCGGTCCCGGAGGTGCTGGCGAGCTGCGAGGACGACGCGGTGATCGGAGCGCCGTTCTACGTGATGCCGTTCATCGCCGGTCACGTCCTGGCCGAGTCGCTCCCGGCCGCGCTGAGCGCGGACGGGACAGCGGAGCGGATCGCCGAGCAGCTCGTCGACGGGCTGGTGGCGCTGCACGGACTCGACTTCGAGGCGCTCGGCCTGGCGGGCTTCGGTCGCGCCGAGGGCTACCTGGAGCGGCAGATCAAGCGCTTCCGGGGGCTGCTGGAGCACAACGCGACGCGGCAGCTGCCTGACCTCGAGCGGGTCGGCGGCTGGCTTGCCGACCAGGTCCCCGATTCTCCCGCGGCGACGATCGTCCACGGCGACTACCGGCTCGGCAACGTGATGTTCGCGCCGCGCCGGCCGCGCCTGGTCGCCGTGCTCGACTGGGAGATGGCGACGATCGGCGACCCGCTTGCCGACCTCGGCTACATGACGGCGATGTGGGCGCAGGACGGCGAGCCGGCGAACCCGGTTGCCGAGCTCTCCAGGGTCACCCGGCTTCCCGGCTTCCCCCCTCGCGAGGCGCTCGCCGAGCGCTACGTCGAGGCGACCGGCCACCCACTC
>DATAEW010000097.1:0-30709 GCA_036257815.1 Solirubrobacterales bacterium | reverse complement strand
GGGCGGCGGCGATCGCCGCTGAGACCAGCGCCAGGGCGAGGTTGGCGAGCAGGTGCGGGCGGCCGGTGCGGCGCAGCTCGGAGGCGACGATCCCGGTCGCCGCCTCGTGCCGGGCGACGGCGAGGATCGGCGTCGCGGCGGCCAGCGCGACCGGCACCTGGATGAAGAAGATCGACTGCCAGGAGACGAGCTCGGTGAGCAGGCCGCCGATCGCCGGGCCGAGCGCCGCCCCGGTCGCCCCGGCCCCAGCCCAGACGATCGCCGCCCGGCGCTCGGAGCCGACCGTCGCTGGCAGCAGCTCGAGCGCCGCGGTGACCGCGGCGGCGCCGCCGAGCGCCTGCACGCAGCGGGCGACGATCAGGGTCGAGAGCTGATCGGAGGCTCCGCAGGCGAGGCCGGCGCCGGCGAAGACCGCCAGTCCGACCGCGGCGGCGCGACCCGGTCCGACGCGGCGGGCGAACAGCGCCGCCGGCACCGCCGCCAGGGCCATCACCAGGTTGAACGAGACGAGCACCCAGGTCACCCCGGCGACGCTCGTGTCGAGGTCGCGGTAGATCTGCGGCAGCGCCAGCACCACCACCGAGGAGTCGGCGAGCACCAACCCGACCGCCAGGGCGAGGGCGGCGGCGCGCGGTCTCGGGGCGGCGGTCAGTAGCCCAGCTCCCTGGCGTACTTATCGCGGTATTCCCGCTGCTTTTCCAGCACCTCTTCGACGTAGGCGCGGGTTTCCGGAAAGGGGATCGCCTCGACCGAGAGCAGCGCCCCACCCCACCTGTCGGCGTTGCCGGGACCGGCGTTGTAGGCGGCCAGCGCCGCGGCGAGGTCGCCGTCGTAGCGGTCGAGCAGTTCCTTCAGCAGGAAGGTCCCGTAGCGGATGTTGATTTCCGGGTCGGAGAGATCGTCGAGCCTGAAGGTGGTCCCGCCGCTGCGCCTCTCGATGTACCTCGCCGCTGCCGGCGTGATCTGCATCAGCCCCCGTGCCCCCGCGCTCGATTCCTGGTCGGCGAACTTCGACTCGGAGTAGATCACGGCGGCGATCAGCGCCGCGTCGACGCCCTTTTCGCGCGACTGCTGGCGGATGATGTCCTCGTGGCGCAGGGGCAGGGTCAGCTCCTTCAGCGCGTGGTCGAAGGTCCCGCTGGCGACCAGGATCCCAGCGGCCAACCCCAGGGCCACGGCGGTGCCGCCGAGCGCGAGGAGGCGCCGCCGCCTGACGCTCCGCTTGCGGTTCATTCCCGCAGCTTCGCGAGCAGGGCGGACAGGGCTCGCTCGAGATCCTCGACGCTGCCGTCGTTGGCGACCACGTGGTCGGCCCGCTCGGCCTTCTCGAGCTGAGTGAGCTGGCGCGCCTCGCGCTCGTCGACCAGGGCGTGCCCGCGGGCCTCGGCGCGGCCGCGGCGCACCTCGTCGGCGGCGACCACGGCCACCGTGGTGTCGAAGACCGCCTCGCGGCCGACCTCGAACAGCAGCGGCACCTCGACCACCGCGACCTCCGTCTCGGCGGGCAGCGAGCGCAGCCAGTCCGCGGTGCGTTCGCCGACCAGGGGGTGGATCTGCGCCTCCAGCCAGGTCAGCTCCTCGGGGTCGGCAAAGACGATCTCGCCGATCCGGGCGCGGTCCAGCTTGCCGTCGGCGACGACCTCGGGCCCCCACCGCTCGGCCAGCCGCGCCCGCAGCTCCTCGCTGTCCAGGAGCTCGTGAACTACCGCGTCGCTGGACAGCGTGGCGGCGCCAAGCCTCGCGAACGCCCTCAGCGCCTCGGACTTACCGGCGGCGATCCCGCCGGTGAGGCCGATCGTCAGCGGCGCCACGGGCGCCGCTCAGTCCGCCTCGGACTCGCCGTTCTCGGCGCTCTCGCCGGAGGACTCCTCGACGCTGTCCGGCGAGTCGGGCCGCTCGGCGACCGATTCGCCCTCCTGCGCCTCGCCGGCCTCCTGCTCAGAGGACTCGCCGTTGGCCTCTGCGGCGGGCGCCTCCGCGGCGACCGAATCGTCGGAAGCTTCAGGCGCGGCGGGTGCAGATTGCTCCACCTCGGACGCCTCGTCCGCGGGTGGCGCCGATGAGGGCTCCTCGCCCGCAGCGTCGTCCCGCGAGGACGAAGAGCCCTCATCGGCGACAGGACCCGCGGCCGGGGCGCCCTCAGCCTGGGCGATCTGCTCCCCGAGATCCTGCATCGGCATGTTCTGCCCCTCGACCCGCTTGATGCTGAGCGAGAGGCGGCGCCGCTCTTCGTCGATCTCGAGGATCTTCACGTTCAGCTTCGAGCCCGGCTCCACCACTTCGCTCGGGTTCTCGACGTGGTGGTCGGCGAGCTCGGAGATGTGGACCAGGCCCTCGACCCCGGGGAGGATTTCGACGAAGGCGCCGAAGGCGACGACCTTGGTCACCGCGCCCTCGAGCACGTCGCCGGGCCGGTGGGTGCTGATCACCCGCTGCCACGGGTCCTCCTGCGTCTGCTTGAGGCCGAGCGAGATCCGCTGCCGGTCGCGGTCGATGTCGAGGACTTTGATCCGCACCGTGTCGCCGATCGAGACCACTTCGGAGGGATGGTTGACGTGACTCCAGGAGAGCTCGGAGATGTGGATCAGGCCGTCGATCCCGTCGAGGTCGACGAAGGCGCCGAAGTCGACGATGTTGGAGATCTTGCCTTCCACGACCTGGCCCGGCTCGAGCCGGCCGAGGATCTGCTCGCGCACCTCTTTGCGCTCCTCCTCGAGCACGGCGCGGCGCGAGAGGACGACGTTGTTCCGGCTGCGGTTGAGCTCGATCACTTTGCACTCGAGCTCCTGGCTCATGAACTCGTCGAGGTTGTGGACGCGGCGGATGTCGACCAGCGAGGCGGGCAGGAAGCCGCGCACCCCGAGGTCGAGGATCAGGCCGCCCTTGACGACCTCGATCACTTTCCCGGTCACCGGTTCGCCGGAATCCGCGGCGACCTCGATGTTGCGCCAGGCTTTCTCGAACCGGGCGCGCTTCTTGGAGAGGATCAGGCGTCCCTCGGTGTCCTCCTTGGTGAGCACCAGCGCATCGACCTGCTCGCCGAGCTCGACCTCCTCGGAGGGGTCGACGGACTTGCGGATCGAGAGCTCGTTGGCGGGGATGACCCCCTCGGCCTTGTAGCCGATGTCGACCAGGACCTCGTCTTTATCGATGCGGACGACCTTGCCGCTGACCACGTCTCCCTCGTCGAAGGAGACCATCGTCGCCGCGTAGTTGGGGACGACCTTGCCGTCGATCTGGAGCAGCAATCCCCCGGAGCCCTCGACGGGCGTGGCGCTGGGCGCAGGCGTCATGGTCTCGGTCGCGGACACGAACGCGCATGATGGCAGATACGCTGCGTTCGATGCCTGTCCGCGCGACCAAGCGAGGAGACGAACGCACGCCCCTGGACGGGTCCCGCGAGGTGCTGATCTGCGGCGCCAGCTTCGCCGGGCTGGCGGTCGCTCGCGAGCTGGCGGGATCGGGCGCCGACGTGCTGCTGATCGACCGCTACGAGATCGGCGAGCGGCAGACCTCGGCCTGCGGGATCCCGACCGAGTGGCTGCGGCGGCTGGGGCTGATGGACTGCGAGCGCCAGCGCTTCGACAGCCTGGTCATCCACACCCCGCACGGCGAGCGCCGCTACCGGCTTCCCTGGACCTTCTCCACCTTCGACTACCGCGAGCTCTGCCAGCTCCTATGGCGGGATTGCGACGCCAGCTTCGAGACCGCCAAGGTGGACGGCCGCGCCGCCGCGCCGAACGGCGGCGGCGAGATCGCCGTCGCGACCGACCGCGGGACGATCTCGGCGCCGCTGGTCGTCGACGCGCTCGGCTGGCGCCGCGTGCTCGCCTCCGGCGACGGCTACCAGCCGCCCGAGGCGCCGCTCTCGCGCGGGCTCGAGGTGCACCCGAGCGGCAACGACGAGGACCTGGAGATCTGGATCGACCGCCGCTACGTCCCCGCCGGCTACGGCTGGTCCTTCCCCGCCGGCGACGAGGTGCGGGTCGGGGTCGGCTCCTTCGACCCCGCCTTCCACGTCCGCGCGACGACCGAGCTGCTGGCCGAGGACCTCGGCCGTGAGCGGGTCCGCTACCAGGGCAACTGGATCCCCCACGAGCTGCGCCTGGCGACCGAGGGCGGCGTCTTCTTCGCCGGCGACTCGGCCGGCCACTGCCTGCCGCTGACCGCCGAGGGGATCCGCACCGCGCTCTACTTCGGGATCGCCCTGGGACGCGAGCTGCGCGCCGTCGTCGAGGGGCGCCAGGCCCGCGAGCGGGCGGCCGCCACCTACGCCGCCTTCCACGACTCGCACGAGTGGAAGTTCCGCTGGATGCTGCGGGCGCAGCGGCTGGTGCCGCGGATCCCGCCGCGCCTGCTGGGACCGATGATCAGCCTGCTGGGCGCCAGGCGCTTCGTCGACTGGTCCTTCGGGCACTACTTGGCGATCGCGCCGCCGGAGTTCGCCGCTCAGCAATCTCCCGTGTTGCGCAGGTCGGCATCGTTTATGAACGCATAGGTCATGTAGGGGCAGTCACGGTCGCCGACCTCCGAGTACCCGAGGATCGCCCTCGTCTCCAGTCGGCCCTGGGCCGCGCGGGCCTCTTCCAGGCGGCCGAGGACTTCTTCGACGGCGGTGAGGGTTCTCAAGCTCGCGAAGTAGGACTCGGGGTCGTTGTTGGAGCTCGCGATCTCGGACCTCAGCTGATCGGCGATCGAGGTCACCTGGCCGACCGTCGGCAGGGCGCCGAAGACCGCCGCCACCGGGTCGCGCTGGTAGAAGTCGGGCGTGCCCGCGAACAGGTGCCTCGCCTCGGCCTCGATGTCGATCGAGAGCTTGGGGTCCCACCCCTCGACGTAGCCCAGGGCCAGTTCAGCGTCCATGATCTTGCTCATCACGTCGAGGTAGGCGGCGAGGTCGTCGGTGCTCGCGAGCAGATCCCTCTGCTCGGCGATGTACGCCCGCAGCTGGTCGGCGAGCGGCGGAGACATCGGGAGGACCTGAAAGATCGCTCCCACCGGGTCGCGCTGGTAGAAGTCCGGCGTGCCCGCGAAGCGGTGCCTCGCATCGGCCTCCAAGTCGCTCGAGGTTCCCGCGAACGGCGGCGGCGCGGCGCTCGTCGACGGACCCCCAGCGGAGGCCGCATCGGTCGACCCTCCGAGGCCGGCCGGCGCCGGGGCCGGAGCGGGGCTGGCTGGGACCGGGGATGCCGGATTGGCGGGCGCCGTCGGAGCTGGTTCGACGACGTGCGGCGCGATCGTCGCGGCACCCGGCCTGCCCGCGGCATGGGGGACGATCAGCGTCGCCCGCGAGTCGGGGGGAGCCCCGGCCACCGCCAGGAGGCCGATGCACAGCACAAGGCAGGCCCCGCGCGAGACCCTGGTTTTGTCAATCGCCGACATAGTCGAACGAACGCACGAAAGCAGGCAGAGGTTCAGCGGGACCTGTGATTTTTTCCCGGCGACCTGTTCTCCGGGTCAGACGCCGATTGGACCTGCGCGACGCGACGTACGTAGCGGCGCTGCTGTCCCTGCGGGGTTTCGGAAGCGGAGACGAGCTGGGCGGGAGCGGTGGCTGAGGCACCCGGCGCCGGCCTCCGGGCCCGCGACTACTTGGCGTCGAGCCAGTCGCGGCCGACGCCGACGTCGACCTCGAGCGGGGGATCGAGCTGGTAGGCGGCGCACATCTCGCGCCGCACCAGCTCGCTCCCGCTCTCCATCTCCTCCGGCGGGCCCTCGAACAGCAGCTCATCGTGGATCTGCAGGACGAGGCGGGTCTCCCCCCCCGCCTCGTGCAGCGCCCGCTGGCAGCGCACCATCGCCACCTTGATGATGTCGGCGGCGGTGCCCTGGATCACCGTGTTGACCGCCAGCCGCTCGCCGAGCCGACGGGTGTTCGGATTGCCCGAGCGCAGCTCGGGAATCGCCCGCCGCCGCCCCATCAGCGTCGTCACGTATCCCTCCTCCTGCGCCTTCTCGACGATCTCCTCGCGAAAGCGGCGCACTGCCGGGAAGCGCTCCAGGTAGCGGGCGACGAATTCCTCGCCCTCTTTGCGCGGGATGTTGAGCCGGTCGGCGAGGCCAAATCCGGTGAGGCCGTAGACGATCCCGAAGTTGACCATCTTCGCCTTCGAGCGCTGGCCGACGTCGACCTCGTCGCGGTCGATCTCGAAGACCTCGGCGGCGGTCGCGGCGTGGACGTCGTCGCCGGCCCGGAAGACGTCTTTCAGCACCCCCTCGTCAGCGACATGGGCGAGTACCCGCAGCTCGACCTGGCTGTAGTCGGCGGAGAGCAGCCGGGCGCCCTGCTCGGCGACGAAGCAGGCCCGGACCGGGCGGCCGATCTCGGTGCGGATCGGGATGTTCTGCAGGTTGGGGTTGGTGCTGGAGAGGCGGCCGGTGGTCGTCGCGGCCTGGTTGAAAGTGGTGTGGACGCGGCCGGTCTCGGGGTCGATCAGGTCGGGCAGCGAGTCGAGATAGGTGTTCTTCAGCTTCGTCAGCTCGCGCCAGGACTCGATCTTCTCGACGATCGGGTGCTCGTCGCGGATCTGCGCGAGGACCCGGGCGTCGGTCGAGTAGCCGGTCTTGCCGCGGCGTTTTTTCGTCAGCTCGAGCTTCTCGAAGAGGATCCGGCCGACCTGCTGCGGCGAGCCGATCGTGAACTCCTCCTCGGCCAGCTCGAAGATCTCCGTCTCCAGCGTCGCGATCCGCTCGCCGAAGCCCGCCCCGACCTCGGCCAGGCGCTCGGCGTCGAGCTTCAGGCCGACCCGCTCCAGCGCCGCCAGGACGTCGATCAGCGGCAGCTCCACCTCGCTCAGCAGCTCGCCCAGGCCGAGCTCGTCGATCCGCGGCCGCTGCGCCTCGGCGAGCGCGGCGACCAGTCGCGCCTCCTCGGCGGGGTCGAGGCCCGCCTCGGCCTCCTCGCCGAGCGAGAGCTGGCCGTTCGCCTCGTCGGCCGGCGGCGCGGCGCCCTCGGCGAGGCCGATCCCCGCGTCGGCCGCCAGCTCGACCAGGTCGTAGGTGCGGCGCTGGGGCTCCAGCAGGTAGGCGGCGACCATCGTGTCGTGCTCGAGGGTCAACTCGACGCCCTCGCGCGCCGCCGCGGCGAGCAGGCCGTGACGCCCGCCGCCCAGCGACTTGGCGTCGTGGGCGAGGAGCGGCTTGCCGACCAGGGCGACCGCCAACTCGCCGAGCGTCGAGCCGCCGACCACGGTGCGCTCGGCTTCGGCGGCGGCCCAGCGACCGGCGGCGATTCCCAGCGCCAGCGGTCCGGAGCCGAGCTCCGCCGGCGTGCCCTCGACCGCCTCCACCGCGAGCTCGGTCTCGACCCGGCGGCCCGGCACCAGGTCGCCCTCCGGCAGCGCTTCTTCGAGCCGCTCCATCACCGCCCGCAGCTCGAACTCGCGCATGAAGTCGCGCAGGGCGCCGCGGTCGGGCTCGCTCGACATCGCCTCCTCCAGGTCGACCCCGGTCTCGATGTCGTACTGGAGCGTCGCCAGCCGCTTGGATAGGCGGGCGTCCTCGGCGTGCTCGACCAGGTTCTGCTTGCGTTTGGCGCCGGAGACCCGGTCGACGTTCTCCAGCACGCCCTCCAGCGAGCCGAATTTCTGCAGCAGCTGGGTGGCGGTTTTCTCGCCGATCCCGGGGACGCCGGGGATGTTGTCGGAGGTGTCGCCGCGCAGGCCCATCAGGTCGGTGACCAACTCCGGCGGCACCCCGTAGCGCTCGACCACGGCGTCGGAATCGTAGACCTTGGTCTCGGTGATCCCGCGCGAGGTGCTCATCACCCGCACCCCGGGGCCGACCAGCTGGTATGCGTCGCGGTCGCCGGTCACCACCATCACCTCGATCCCCTGCTCGCGCGCCTGGGCGACCAGCGAGGCGATCACGTCATCGGCCTCATAGCCCTCGACCTTGACGTTGGTATAGCCGAAGGCCTCGACCAGCGGCATCAGGTGGGGCCACTGCTCGCGCAGCAGGTCGGGGCGCGGTTTGCGCTGCGCCTTGTAGAGGTCGTAGGTCTGCTCGCGGCCCGAGTAGCCGGCGTCCCAGGCGACCACCACCCCGGCCGGGTGGTGCTCGTCGATGATCTTGACCAGCATCGAGGCGAGCCCGTAGATCGCGTTGGTCGGCCGCCCGTCGCTGGTCCCGATCGACTCGGGCAGCGCGAAGAACGCCCGGTAGGCGAGCGAGTTGCCGTCGATCAGGAAGAGCTCGGGGGCGTCGGCGGACATCGCCGCCAACTCTATGGGGCGCGGTGGCGTGTCGAGGGCCCTCAGACCGGCGCCAGGACCGCGCGCAGATCCGCGACGAACGAAGCTTCAGGCTGGCGCCAGGGCCGCGCGCAGATCCGCGACCACCTGGGCGGGTAGGTCGCGGATCTGCGCTTCGGTGTAGCGGAGCACGGTGAGGCCACGGGCGCGCAGGGCGAGATCGCGAGCGTGGTCGTCCTCGAAGGCGGCGGAACCGCGGTGGGTTCCCCAGGCGTCCGTCTCGACCGCGAGCCGCGGCTCGCGCCAGAGGAAGTCGACCGTCCAGCGCCCGACCTTCACGTTGACCTCAGGCGTCGGGAGGCGGCTGCGGCGGCACAGCGCGAGGAAGTCGTCCTCGAGATCGCTGCGCGTCCCGCGGCGCGACGGCGCGACCCGCCACCCCGCCAGCTCCGCCTGCCGCGTCGCCCGGCGCACCAGCCGCTCCGGCACCCCGGAGCGCCGCAAATCGCCGACAGTGCGACTCGGAGTGGTGACGGGAATCCCACGCCGTTCGGTGACCGGCGATTCGTGGCGCAAGGTGGTCGCATAGGGATCATTTCGCGCCACACCACGCCGCGTCACCAGCGAAGCGCAGCGGTGGATCCGGATTCCGCTGCGCCTTCGCCGCCCCGCGGTCGAGGGAACCGAGACGGCAACGGGTCCGTCCATCGGCCTGAGAAAGCCCCAGAGGGCCGCCGCGCTCGCATGACTGAGGACCGCGCCATTGCCACACGCCAGTACCGCCGCCATCCACCGTCCCTCCCAGCTCAGGCCCAGATGACCGACCGCGTAGACACCGTGGTGCACTCGGTGCAGACGTCCCGCTCGCACTCGGCGCGCGATGGCGCTGCTGCGGAGACCGGCGCCTCGCAGCTGCCCGACCGTCGCCACACCGTGCTGTTGACGCGCCAGACGGGCGATCGTCGCATCGGGCGTGGCGCGTTCTTGCCGCATAGCGACCAAAAGGCGACAGCCATGCCAGTCTCTCCCCCGCGTCTCCAATCTGATTCGATAGCGCTGCGATGGCGGTCAGCGCCCAGTACAGCGTCACGATCCGGGTCGAGCTCGACGCGCGGCAGGAGCCGCTGGGCAAGTTGACGGCGTCGATCGCCGAGGCGGGTGGGCAACTTCAGGGGGTCGACCTGGTCCCGGGCGCCGGCCCGGAGGGCAAGCGGGTGCGGGAGTTCACGATCGACGCCGCCGACCGCGACCACTGGGAGCGGATCCTGCGGGCGATCGGCTCCACGCGGGGCGCCCGCGTCCTCGATTACGTCGACCGGACGATGCAGATGCACCGCGGCGGCAAGATCGACATCCACAACAAATACCCGGTGAACACGCGCGACGACCTCTCGATGGCCTACACGCCCGGCGTCGCCCGCGTTTGCATGGACATCCACGCCGACCGCGCCAAGGCGTTCGAGTACACGATCAAGAAGAACACCGTCGCGGTGGTCTCCGACGGCAGCGCCGTGCTTGGGCTCGGCGACATCGGCCCCGAGGCGGCGATGCCGGTGATGGAGGGCAAGTGCATGCTCTTCAAAGAGTTCGCCGGCGTCGACGCCTTCCCGATCTGCCTCGACACCCAGGACGCCGACGAGATCGTCCGCGCGGTCGAGCTGATGGCGCCGACCTTCGGCGGCATCAACCTCGAGGACATCTCCGCCCCGCGCTGCTTCGAGATCGAGGAGCGACTGAAGGAGAGCATCGACATCCCGGTGTTCCACGATGACCAGCACGGGACCGCGATCGTCACGATGGCGGCGCTCTTCAACGCGCTGAAGATCACCGGCAAGCCGATCGAGCAGCTGCGGGTGCTGGTGGTTGGCCTGGGCGCCGCGGGGGTAGCGGTGACGAAGATGGTGCAGGAAGCAGGCGTCAGCCACATCGTCGGCTGCGACCGCAAAGGGGCGCTCTCGACCGAGCGCGAGGATTACCGGTCGGGCGAGATGAACGCGACCAAGCGCTGGTACGCCGAGAGCTTCAACCCGGACAAGGTGAGCGGCACCCCCGACGACGCGATCGAGGGCATGGACCTCTTCATCGGCCTCTCCGGGCCCGGAATCATCCAGGCCGAGTCGCTGGCGAAGATGAACGACGACGCGATCGTCTTCGCGATGGCCAACCCGACGCCGGAGGTGATGCCCGAGGACGCCGCCCCCCACGTGCGGATCATGGCCACCGGCCGCTCCGACTACCCGAACCAGATCAACAACGTGCTCGCCTTCCCCGGCGTCTTCCGCGGCGCCCTCGACGCCGGCGCCCCCAGCATCACGGAGGCGATGAAGCTCGCCGCCGCCAAGGGGATCGCGATGGCCGTCTCGGATGCCGACCTGGCCGAGGACTACATCATCCCCAGCGTCTTCAACCGCGAGGTGGCGCCGAAGGTTGCCGAAGCGGTGGTCGAGGAGGCCAAGCGGGACGGCATCGCCCGCCTCAACGAGGAGACCGGGACCTTCGCCACCGTGGAGGCCGATTAGTGCGGACCGCACCGAGAGACGGAACGCCGGGGCGGTGAGGGTCCTCGTCACCGGAGCCAGCGGGCTGATCGGCTTGGCGCTCTGCGACGCGCTGCTGGACAGGGGTGACGAGGTCGTCGGGCTGAGCCGCGACCCGGCGCGGGCCCGCGCGACCAGGCCAGCGGTCACCTGGCACGCCTGGGAGCCGACCCTCGAACGGCCGGCGGCCGGGGCCTTCGACGGCGTCGAGGGCGTGGTCAACCTGCTCGGCGAGCGGATCGACCAGCGCTGGACCGCGGATGCGAAGCGGAAGATCATGGAGACCCGGCGCACCGGCACCCGCAACCTGGCGCAGGCAATCGCGGGCCTGGGGAAGCGCCCCTCGGTGCTGGTCAGCCAGTCGGCCGTCGGCTACTACGGGGACCGCGGCGAGGAGCCGGTGGACGAGAGCGACGGCCCAGGCAGCAGCTTCGACTCCGAGGTGACGCAAGCATGGGAGGACGCCGCACACGAGGTCGATGCGGCCGGAGTTCGCCTGGTGATAGTCCGCACCGCACAAGTGCTGACCGCCGGAGGCGGCGTCCTCAAGGAGCTGCTGCCACCCTTCAAGCTCGGCGTCGGCGGCCCGCTCGCCGGCGGCGACCAGTACTTCCCCTGGATCCATCTGGAGGATGAGATCGCGATCCTGCTCTGGGCGTTGGACAACGAGCAGGTGGAGGGAGTGGTCAACGGAGCCGCTCCGCAGGCTGTGACCAACCGCGAGTTCTCGAAGGCTCTCGGACGAGCGCTCAACCGTCCCGCGATCACGCCGGTCCCCGGATTCGTCCTCGACCTCAAATTCGGTCGCGAGTTCGGGCGGGTGCTTCGCGGTGGCGCACGGGTCGTGCCGAAACGGACCCGGGAGCTCGGGTATGAGTTCAAGTTCCCGGAGCTCGACGCGGCGCTCGAGGACCTGGCCTGAGCGGGGGCTGGACGGGGAATCCCCTCCGCTGACGGATACTCAAGCAGCCCGCAGGGCTGCTTGTCAGAGGAGGGGATTTCCCGTCCAGCCCTACGCACCGTCCAGCGATTCGCGCACCGCGTCGCGCAGCGAGCTGGTGTCGGCAGCCGAGATCGCGTGGAGGATCCGCGCCATCGCAGCTTGCCCGGAGCTCGATTCGACCCAGCCGATCTCGGCGGATTCGAGGATCGGGTTGGTGAACCTGGTCACCGCGCGGTCGGCCGTCTGCAGGTAGGCGACGGTCGTCGAGTCCTCGCCGGCCCGGCGGGCGTTGGCGCCGACCCTCGCCAGGGCAAGTCGCTCGCCGACCCGTTCCGCCGGCAGGCAGACGGCCCTGACCTCGACCTCGCCGGCCCGCCCCCCGGCCTCGCTCAGCGCTCGCCTCGCCCCGCTGCAGAGCGGGGCGGCGACGTAGACGGAGACCGTGGCGCCCCGCGCCACTCCTTCGCCGCCGCCACAGCCCCCGAGCAGAGCCACCGCCAGCGCCATCAGGGCCGGCGCGGAGCGCCGGCCCGCGCTAGCCAAAGAAGACCTCTGCCTCTGCGTAGAGGGAGGGCGGCACGGTCTTCAGCTCCGCGGTCGCCGCGTCCAGCTCGACCAGCTCGATCTCGGTGCCCCGCAGCGCCGTCATCGTCCCCCAGCGACCGGCGTCGGCGGCGTCGATCGCGTGCAGGCCGAAGCGGGTCGCGAGCACGCGGTCGAAGGCGGTGGGCGTGCCGCCGCGCTGGACGTGGCCGAGCACGGTGGCGCGGGTCTCTTTGCCGGTCCGCCGCTCGATCTCGCCCTCCAGCCAGTGCCCGATCCCGCCCAGCCGGACGTGTCCGAAGGAGTCGTGCTGCTCCTCCCCCGCGTCGGGAACCCCCCCGATCGGCCGCGCTCCCTCGGCGACGACGATGATCGGCGCGAAGCGGCTGGCGAACCGGCGGCCGACCAGCTCGCAGACCTGCTCGACGTCGAATTCGCGCTCCGGGATCAGGATCGCGTTGGCGCCGCCGGCGAGGCCGGCGTGGAAGGCGATCCAGCCGGCGTGGCGGCCCATCACCTCGACGATCAGCACCCGGTGGTGGCTGTCGGCGGTGGTGTGCAGCCGGTCGATCGCCTCCATCGCGACGTTCACCGCGGTGTCGAAGCCGAAGGTGTAGTCGGTCGCGCCGAGGTCGTTATCGATCGTCTTCGGCACCCCGACGACCTTGACCGAGTGCTCGGCGTGCAGCCGCGTGGCGACCCCGAGGGTGTCCTCGCCGCCGATCGCGATCAGCCCCTCGACCCCGGCGCCGGCAAGGTTGTCGAGGATCCGCCGCGGTCCCTCCCGATCGGCGAAGGGGTTGGTCCGCGAGGAGCCGAGGATGGTGCCGCCCCGGGGCAGGATGCCGCGCACCTCGGAGATCCCAAGGGAGCGGCTGTCGTCCTCGAGCGGCCCCCGCCAGCCATCGCGGTAGCCGACGAACTCGTGACCCTGCTGGCCGACTCCCCTGCGAACCACCGCCCGGATCACCGCGTTCAGGCCAGGGCAGTCCCCGCCGCCGGTGAGCACGCCTATCCGCATGCCCTCAGCTTAGAACCCTCCCCTGGGCGGGGTCCCGGCGTTAGGGTTGATGCGCAAACGAGTAGGAGGGTCTCGATGTCCGACACGCCCGATCTCGGCGCCGTCACGCAGATCCAGCAGCAGGTCTGGTCGGAGGGCGACTTCGCGATGGTCGCCGCGCTGGTCAACATGGTCTCCGAGGAGCTGGCCGAGGCACTGGAAATTCTCCCCGACGAGCGGGTGCTGGACGTCGCCTGCGGCAGCGGCAACGGCGCGCTGGCGGCAGCCCGCCGGGCCTGGGGCAATTCCGTCGGCTGCGACTTCGTCCCCGCCCTGCTGCAGCGAGGCCGCGAACGCGCCGCCGCCGAGCGGCTCGAGGTCGAGTTCGTCGAGGCCGACGCGCAGGAGCTGCCGTTCGAGGACGCCAGCTTCGACGTCGCGATGTCGATCTTCGGCGCCATGTTCGCCCCCGACCAGGAGCGCACCGCCGCCGAGTTGCTGCGGGTGGTCAAGCCGGGCGGGCGGATCGGGATGGCCAACTGGACCCCCGACGGCGAGGTCGCCAAGTTGTTCATGACCGTGGCCAAGTACGCGCCGCCGCCTCCTGGCGTGCAGCCGCCGGTGCTCTGGGGCACCGAGGAGCGGGTGCGGGAGCTGTTCGGCGACGGGATCGCCGAGCTGCGGGTCGAGGTGCGCCCGTCCCGCCAGGCCTTCCGCTCCGCCGACCACTACATCGAGTTCTTCCGCACCTACTTCGGGCCGATGAAGACGGCCTTCGAACGCGCCGGCGCCGAGAACCAGGCGGCTTTCGAGGCCGACCTGCGCAACTTTCTCAACGAGGCCAACAGCGACGGCGAGCGCGCGCTGGTCATGCAACCGACCTACCTGCAGGTGATCGCGACCCGCGCGTAGACCGGCGCATATCGGCGTCCTCCGTCGCTCGCGTGCCGTGCAAAGCACGCCACGCTCCCCGCGTCACCGATCTGCTTGGTCGATGCGCGGGTGAACTACTGGGAGCGCGGAACTACTGGGAGCGCGGGGAGAAGGCGCGGATCATCGCGCCGAGCAGCAGGATGCCGAAGAAGATCAGCCCGGCGACGGCGCCGCCCTGGCCGAGCCAGCCGTAGATGAAGACCGTCGCGCCGAGGGCGAGGAAGAGAGTGACGACCATTCCCATTGCGGCCGGGAGCTTATCGGCTCCCCCGGCGAGGTCGCGTCAAGCCTGAAGGGCGATCCGCGCCTCGCTGAGGAAGCTGGCGACGGCATCGGCGGCGGCCGGCCCCGACCCCGCCTCACCGGCCGCGCGGACCAGGCGGCTGCCGACGATCACGCCGTCGGCGATCCGCCCCACCTCGGCCGCCTGCGCGGCGGTGCCGATCCCGAAGCCGACCGCGACCGGCACCCTTGCCTCCGCCCGGGTCGCGGTTACGAGCTCGCTCAGCTCCGGCGGGACCTCGGCCCGCTCACCGGTCGTGCCGACCGTGGAGACGACGTAGACGAAGCCGCGGGCCACCGCGCAGATCTCCGCCCGGCGCGCCGGAGGCGTCGTCGGCGCGACCAGCGGCACCAGGGCCAGACCGGCGTCGGCGAACGCCTCGCGCACCTCCTCGGCCTCGCCGAGCGGCAGGTCGGGGACGATCGCCCCGCAGGCGCCGGCGGCCGCCGCCAGGCGGGCGAACTCGGCGGCGCCGCCGTGGGCGAGCACCATGTTCACGTAGACCATCAAGACGACCGGCAGCCGGTCGGCGACCGAGCGGCAGACCTCGAGCGCGTCGGAGAGCGTCGCCCCGGCCTCGAGCGCCGCGGTGGCGGCGGCGTGGATCGTCGGCCCGTCGGCCAGCGGGTCGGAGAAGGGCACCCCCAGCTCGATCAGGTCGGCTCCGGAGTCGGCGTAGGCGGCGGCCACCGAGAGTGAGCCGTCGCGGTCGGGGAAGCCGGCCATCATGTAGGGCATCAGCGCGGCCCGCCCCTCGCTTCGCGCAAGCTCAAAGGCAGCCAGGATTCGTTGCTCTCCGGACCGAGTGGATGTCGGATCGCCGGATGCGACCGCCGAGGGGGTCGGGGGGTGGCTCGACGGAGCCTCCCCGCTGTCGCTCCGGCGAGTCACCCCCCGACCCCCTTTGCAATCACCTCTGCCAGGTCCTTGTCTCCTCGACCCGAAAGACACAGGACGTCGAACCCGTCTGACCCCGGGTTCTCCAGCAGCCAGGCGATCGCGTGCGAGGACTCCAGGGCCGGGATTATCCCCTCCAGCCGCGAGAGCTCCTGCAGCGCCGCCAGCGCCTGCTGGTCAGTGACGGCGAAGTAGCTGGCGCGGCCGCTGTCGCGCAGGAAGGCGTGCTCGGGGCCCGAACCGGGGTAGTCGAGCCCGGCCGAGATCGAGTGGGCCTCGAGGATCTGCCCCTCCTCGTCGGCGAGCACCGAGGACAGCGAGCCGTGCAGGACTCCGGTCACGCCGGCGCCCAGCGAGGCGCCGTGGCGACCGCTCTGCACCCCCTCCCCCGCCGCCTCGACGCCGACAAGCGCCACCGCCGCGTCGGGAACGAAGGGGGTGAAGATGCCGATCGAGTTGGAGCCACCGCCGACGCAGGCGATCACCCGCGCCGGCAACCGACCCTCGGCGGCCAGCGCCTGCTCGCGCGTCTCCTCGCCGATCACCCGCTGCAGGTCGCGGACCAGGGCCGGATAGGGCGCCGGGCCGACGGCGGAGCCGATCACGTAGTGGGTCGTCTCGACGTTGGCGACCCAGTCGCGGATCGCCGCGCTGACCGCCTCCTTCAGCGTCCGCGCCCCCGCCTCGACCGGCTCGACCGCGGCCCCCAGCAGCTTCATCCGCTCGACGTTGGGCGCCTGGCGGCGGATGTCCTCGGTCCCCATGTAGACGACGCACTCCAGGCCGAGCAAGGCGCAGGCGGTCGCGGTGGCGACGCCGTGCTGGCCGGCCCCCGTCTCGGCGATCACCCGCGGCTTGCCCATCCGCTGGGCCAGCAGGGTCTGGCCGAGGGCGTTGTTGATCTTGTGCGAGCCGGTGTGGGCGAGGTCCTCGCGCTTCAGGTAGACCCGCGAGCCGACCCGCTCCGAGAGCCGCTCGGCGAGGTAGAGCGGCGTCGGGCGGCCGATGAAGTCGCGCCGCAGCAGCTCCAGCCGCTCGCCGAAAGCGGCGTCCTCGAGCGCCCGCGACCAGGCCTCGGTCAGCTCGTCCAGGGCGCCGATCAGCGTCTCCGGCACGTAGCGACCCCCGTAGGGGCCGAAGCGCTGCTCGACCGCGCTCATCGGACCGGGACGCCGGCCGACTGGGCGGCCTCGAAGAAGGCGGTCATCGCCGGGTGGTCCTTCCGGCCGGGCTCGCGCTCGACCCCGCTGGCGACGTCGACGGCGTGGGGACGGACGACCTCGATCGCCGTCGCGACGTTCTCGGGCCGCAGCCCGCCGGCGAGGATCGCCGGAATCTCGGAGCGGTGGCCGCGCAGCAGCTCCCAGTCGAAGCTCTCCCCGGTGCCACCCCACTGGCCCTTGCCGCGGCGGTCGAAGAGGTGGAAGTCGGTCCGGTAGGCCTCGGCGCCGTGCACGTCGGCCGCGCTGGCCACGTGGATCGCCTTGATCACCTTGACCCCGCTCCGCCGCGCCACCTCGGCACAGAACGAGGTCCCCTCCGCCCCGTTCAGCTGCACGATCGTCAGCCCTGCGTTCTCGACCGCCTCGTCGACCTCGTCCAGGGTCGGATTGACGAACACCCCGACGACCTCGCACTTGCGCCGAAACGCCGCCCCGATCTCCGCCGCCACCCCCGGCTCGCAGCACCGGGGGCTGCCGTCGTAATGGATCAGCCCGATCGCCCAGGCCCCGAGCCTGACAGCCTCGGCAGCATCGTCCAAATTCGTGATCCCACAGAACTTCACGCGCATGGCCCCAGCCTACGGGACCGGGCCGCCCGGGCATCCCCCAGCGGCGGGACCGCAGCAACCGAGCCCGGAAGCCGCGGCGGGATGGTCCCGGCACCCTCCGAACGGCTTGTACTTCTCGGCCCCCGCGGCCCGCGGACTGACCGACCCCCTCCCTGCCCGAGAAGTTGAGTGAGGAGGGTGCCGGGACCGTCCCGCCGTCCGCTATTCGGGTTTGGAAGCTTCCGCTCCCGCCGATTCAGGCTGGTGCCCGAGCGTCACGTGCGCGGTCCGTTCGTCCCCGCTCCGCAGGATCGTCAGTTCCATTTCTTCGCCCGGCTTCGCCTTGCCGACGAGTTCGATCAGTTCGTCCATCCCCGAGATCTTCCTGCCGTCGATCTCGGTGATGATGTCGCCGCCGAGGCTGACTTCGGCGCCGCCGATCGTCGCCGAGGTGTTGCCGCCTTCGATGCCCGCCTCGTCGGCGGGGCCATCCTTGACCACCGACTGGACGATCACCCCTTCGCTGACCGGCAAGTTGAGTGCCTTGGCGAGCGTCGGCGTGATCGAGCCGCCGCTGATCCCGAGGAAGGCGTGCTCGACTTCTCCCTTGCTCTCCAGTTCCTGGATCTCTTCGCGAGCGGTGTCGATCGGGATCGCGAAGCCGATGCCGACGTTGCCGTTGCCGCCCCCACCGGTCTCGATCTGCGAGTTGATCCCGATCACCTCGCCTTCGGCGTTGATCAGCGGGCCGCCCGAGTTGCCGGGGTTGATCGCCGCGTCGGTCTGGATCACGTCGTCGATCGAGAAGCCGTTGGGCGACTGGATCTGCCGCTGCAGAGCCGAGACGATGCCGCTGGTCACCGTGCGGTCGAGGCCGAACGGGTTGCCGATCGCCACCACCGGATCGCCGACCTCGACGTCCGCGGAGTGGCCGAGGGTCAGCGGGTGCAGTTCGCTGGCCGGGGCGTCGACCTTGAGCAGCGCCAGGTCGGAGCCGGGATCGGCGCCGACGACTTCCGCCGTGTAGGTCCTGTTCGATTCGCCGAGTTTGACCGTCACCTGGTTGGCGCCTTCGATCACGTGGTTGTTGGTCAGGACGTGGCCGGCGCCGTCGATCACGAAGCCGGAGCCGGTCGCGGTGCCGCCGCCGGAGGATTCGGGTTCGCCGAAGGGCGAGATGCCCGTTTCTTCAGCCGGGATTTCCGATTCGATGAAGGCGACCCCGTTGCCGTCCGCCTTGTAGATCTGGTTGACGACGTTCGCTTCGTCCCTGCTGTCCTTGCTGGACACGGGGGCGGTCAGCGGTTGCGCGACCGTGGTCGTCGAGCCGCCCTCGGACTGGATCCAACCGGCCGCGATCGCGATCCAGCCGAAGACGGCGACGATCGCCCCACCGATCAGGGCGGAGACGAACGGGGTGCGGAGGAAGCTTTTCTTCGTGGGCATGAGGACAGGGTCGCGCCGGGCGCTGTCGCGTACCTAAATGGTCTTGAAAGGTTGTCTAAATTCGCGAGCGGCCGGGCCCACGACAACGTGACGGCCCCTAATAGAGGTGCTCGCGGGTGCTTTCGTCGGTGCCCGCGAGCTCGCGGGTCTTCGCTTCGGGATCGGCCGCCGACATCAGGGCGCCGCCGATCAGCACGGCGTCGACGCCGACCCGCTCCAACTCGTCCAGCTCCTCGCGGGTCGAGATGCCGCTCTCGGCGACGACGGCCTTACCCGCCGGCACGTCGGGCATCAGCTCGTAGGTCGTGGCGACGTCCACGGTCTGCTCGTCGAGGTTGCGGTTGTTGATCCCGATCACCTCGACGTCGGCGGCCAGGGCTCGCTCCAGCTCCTCGGCGTCGTGGACCTCGACCAGGCAGTCCAGGTCGATCCCCCGCGCCTCCTCGTAGAGGCCGCGCAGGGCCTCGTCGTCGAGCGCGCGGACGATCAGCAGCACCGCGTCGGCGCCGTTCACCGCCGCCTCGTAGAGCTGGTAGCGGTCGACGATGAAGTCCTTGCGGATGATCGGCATCCCGCAGGCCGCGTGAGCCGCCCGCAGATCCTCGAGCGAACCGCCGAAATGCCGCCCCTCGGTGAGGACCGAGAGCGCGGCGGCGCCGCCGCGCTCGTAGGCGGAGACCTGGCGGGCGATCTCGGTTCCCTCGGGGGCGATCTGGCCGGCGCTCGGCGAGCGACGCTTGAACTCGGCGATCAGCGAGAGCCCCGGCCGGGTCAGCGCCTCGGTGAAGGGCCGGCGCTCCGCGCGTGCGGCCAGGCTGGATTCCAGCTCGCTCAGCGGCAGGTCGCGACGACGCGCGTCCACACCCTCTCTGGCCCCGTCGATCAGCTGCTCGATCATGCCCACTTGACGTTGAAAGCCTAGATGATGGGTGCCCGGCGCCGGCGTGCCGGCCTAGGAGAGGGTGGGCGAGGCGGTGGCGGCGATCAGCCGCTTCAGCACGTCCGCCGCCGCGCCGGAGTCGATCGCCGCTTCGGCCTTGGCGACGCCCTGCTCGAGGTCGGTGGCCAGGCCGCCGACGTAAATCGCCGCCGCCGCGTTCAGCACCACGAGATCGCGGCGCGGGCCCGGCTCACCGCCCAGCACCGCCCGTGAGGCGGCCGCGTTGCGCTCCGGCGAGCCCCCGGCGACGTCCTCCAGCTCGGCCGGCGCGAGGCCGAACTGACCCGGCTCGGCAAACCACTCGGAGGTGCGTCCGTCGGCGACCTCGATCACCCGCGTGCGCGCGGCGAGCGAGAGCTCGTCGAGGCCGTCCTCGGCCGAGACGACGAGTGCGCGCACGCTCCCGAGCCCGATCAGCGCCTCGGCCATCGTCTCCTGGTAGTGGCGGTCGGCGACCCCGAGCAGCTGCCGGCTGGCGCCGGCGGGGTTGGTCAGCGGGCCGAGGAAGTTGAAGATCGTCCGCACCCCGAGCGCCTGGCGGGCCGGGATCACGTGCGCCATCGCCGCGTGGTGACGCGGCGCGAAGAGGAAACCGAAACCGACCTCGTCGATGCAGCGCCCGACCTGCTCGGGCTCCAGCTCGATGTTCACACCCAGCGCCTCCAGCAGGTCGGCGGAGCCGCAGCGGCTGGTGTTGGAGCGGTTGCCGTGCTTGGCGACCGCGCAGCCGGCGCCGGCGGCGAGGAGGGCCGCGGTCGTGGAGACGTTGAAGGTCGAGGGACCGCCGCCGGTGCCGCAGGTGTCGATCAGGTCGGCGCGCGCGGTCGCCACCGGCGCCGCCAGGGCCCGCATCGTCCGCGCCAGCCCGACCAGCTCGGGCACCGTCTCGCCCTTCGCCCGCAGGGCGATCAGGAAGGCGCCGGTCTGCACCGGATCGGCCCGGCCCTCCATGATCTCGGTCAGCACCGCCGCGGCGTGGTCGGAGGTCAGGTGGTCGCCGGCGCAGACCGCGTCGATCGCCCGGCTGACGACGTCATTAGGCATCGTCAGCCCCGCTGGTCGCCATTTCGGCCACCAACCGTCCCAAATCACTGCCACCCCCGCTGGTCGCCATTTCGGCCGCCAACCGTCCCAAATGACTGCCACCCACGGGGTCAGCTCTCCCCGAGGAAGTTCTTCAGCAGGTGCTTGCCCTGCGGGGTGAGCACCGACTCGGGGTGGAACTGGACGCCCTCGGCGGGCAGCTCGCGGTGCCTGGCGCCCATCACCACGTCGCCGAGGCGGGCGCTCAGCTCCAGCTCCGCGGGCAGGTCGGGGTCGGCGACCAACGAGTGGTAGCGGCCGACCACCAGCGGGCTCGGCAGGCCGGCGAAGACGGTCTTGCCGTCGTGCTCGACCTCGGCCTCCTTGCCGTGGATCGGCTCCCCCTGGACGACCCGGCCCCCGAACGCCGCGACCATCGCCTGGTGGCCGAGGCAGACGCCGAGCGCCGGCGTCCCCGCCTCGGCGAAGGCGCGGATCGCCTCGCCGGAGATCCCCGCCTCGGCCGGCGTGCAGGGGCCGGGCGAGACGACGAGGCGGTCGGCGCCGCGCTCCAGCAGCTCGCCGACCTCGGCCTTGTCGTTGCGCACGACCTCGATCTCCGCCCCCAGCTCGCCCAGGTACTGGACCAGGTTGTAGGTGAAGGAGTCGTAGTTGTCGATCACCAGCACCCGCATCGCTAGCTCCAATCCGGCTGTTCGCAGGCGACCTCGACCGCCTTGAAGACCGCTCGCGCCTTGTTGACCGACTCCGTGTACTCGTAGGCGGGCTTGGCGTCGGCGACCGTGCCGCCGCCGGCCTGGACGTGCAGCCTGCCGTCCTTGACCACGACGGTGCGGATGTGGATCGCGGTGTCGAGGTCGCCGTCCCAGGAGAGGTAGCCGACGGCGCCGCCGTAGGAGCAGCGCTTGACCGGCTCCAGCTCGTCGATGATCTGCATCGCCCGCACCTTCGGCGCCCCCGACAGGGTCCCCGCCGGCAGCGCCGAGCGCAGGACGTCCATCGCGCTGACCCCCTCGCGCAGCTTCCCGGAAACCTGGCTGACGATGTGCAGGACGTGCGAGTAGGTCTCGACCACCATCAGCTCGTCGACGTTGATGCTGCCGTACTCGCAGACCCGGCCGAGGTCGTTGCGGCCGAGGTCGACCAGCATCACGTGCTCGGCCCGCTCCTTGGGATCGTTGACCAGCCGCTCGGCGAGCCGGCGGTCCTCGTCCTCGCTGCGCCCCCGCGGGTAGGTGCCGGCGATCGGCCGCGTCTCCACCCGGCGGCCGCTGACCTTGACCAGGGGCTCCGGCGAGGCGCCGGCGAGCTGGAAGTCCCCGAACTCCAGGAAGTACATGTAGGGCGAGGGGTTGACGGCGCGCAGGCCGCGGTAGACCGAGAAGGCCTCGACCGCCGCCGCGGCGCTGAAGCGCTGCGAGGGGACGACCTGGAAGGCGTCGCCGGCGTGGACGTAGGAGACGATCCGCTCCACCGCCGCTTCGAAGCTCTCGCGCTCCATGTTGGAGACGAACTCCGGCGGCTCGCAGACGCTGGGGCGCTCGGGGACCGGCACGGCGGCGCGCAGCCGCTCCCGCATCAGCTCGATTGTCTCGGCGGCGCGCGCGTAGGCGGCGTCGATGCCGCCCACGTCGTCGGCGAAGGCACAGGCGAGGATCGTCAGCTCGTGGCGCAGGTGGTCGAAGACCAGCATCGCGTCGGTCACCATCAGCGCCATGTCAGGGAGACCGAGCGGGTCGGGGTTGGGCTCGCCGAGCGGCTCCACGGTTCGCACCAGGTCGTAGCCGAAGAAGCCGACGGCGCCGCCGACGAAGGGCGGCAGGTCGGCGACCGGGGCCGGGCGGAACTCGGCAAGGCGCGCCGCGACCGCGCCGTAGGGGTCGGGCGCCTCCTCGCGGCGGCTCGGCGAGACCCCGGCGGCGGCCTCCTCCCCGCTCCATTCCTCCAGCACGCCATCGCTCCAGCGCAACACCGTCCGCGGCCGCAGGCCGACGAACGAGTAGCGCCCGACCTGGCCCTGCTCGGCCGACTCGAGCAGGAAGCACGGCGAACCCTCGCCCTCGCCCGCGCGCAGCTTGAGGAAGGCGGAGACCGGCGTCTCGCAGTCGTCGACGAAACGGGCTCGCACCGGCACCACGTTGCCCTCGCGGGCCAGCTCGCGGGCCCGCTCGAGGCTCGGCTCGAGCCGCAGCTCGGAGTCAGCCGCTACGGGCATTCAGCACTTCCATCACGTCCGCCTGCGAGACACCGCGCGAGAACAGCAGCACGCTGAGGTGATAGAGGAGGTCGGCGGCCTCTTCGGCGACCCGGGCGTCGGTCTCTTCGCGCCCGGCCCGCACCACCTCCTCGGCCTCCTCCTCGATCTTCTCCCCGATCCGCTCCGGATCGTCGAGCAGCTGCACCGTGTAGCTGCCGTCAGGGCGCTCGACCGCGCGGCTGCGGATCGTCCGCTCCAGCGCCGGCAGCGCTTCGTGGGTGACCGGGAACGGCTCGCCGGGGGCCGGCGGCGCGTCCTTGCGGATCGAGGCCGAGCCCAGCACCTCGCGGTAGAAGCAGCTGCGCTGCCCGGTGTGACAGGCGGGGCCGGCGGGGTCGACCATCGCCACCAGCGCATCGCCGTCGCAGTCGTAGCGCAGCTGCCGCAGGTGCATGAAGGCGCCCGAGGTTTCGCCTTTTTTCCACAGTTCGTCGCGGGAGCGGCTGTGGAAATGAAGGTCGCCGGTCTCCAGCGTCATTTCCAAGGACTGCGAGCTCACATAAGCGAGCATCAGCACCTCGCCGGTCGCGAAGTCCTGGACCACGCAGGGGGCCAGGCCACGCTGGTCGAATTCGATTTCCCCGAACATGGCCGCCAATCGTAGGGCAGCGCCTACTCAGTGGATAGTCACTCGATGCCCAGCCGGTCGAGCAGATCCTCGTCGCGCCGCCAGTGCCTGCGCACGCGGACGTTCAGCTCCAGGTGCACCTTCTCCTCCAGCTCCGCTTCCAGCGAGCGGCGGGCGGCGCTGCCGATCTCGCCGATCTTCGCTCCCCCCTTGCCGATCAGGATCCGCTTCTGGGACTCGGTCTCGGCCCAGACCTCGGCCCGCACGGCGACCAGGCCATCCTCGCGAGCCGAGACCTCGGTGACCGCCACCTCGACCGAGTGCGGGATCTCCTGCCGGGTTCGGTTCAGCACCTGCTCGCGGATCAGCTCGGCGAGCAGCAGCTCGCTCGACTGATCGCTGGAGTCCTCCGGCGGATACATGTAGGGGCCCTCCGGGACCAGCTCGGCGAGGCGCTCCAGCACCGGCTCCAGCCCCTCGCCGGAGCGGGCACTGATCGGGAAGACCTCATCGACGCCGGCGAGCTCGGCGGCGGCGGCGAGGGCCTCGACGGTCGGTCCGGGGCCGATCCGGTCGCACTTGTTGACCGCGCAGATCACCGGGATCTCGGCCCGTGCCGCCAGCAGCGCCCTGGCGATGAAGCGGTCGCCGGGCCCCACGCCCTCCTCGCCGTTGACGACGAAGAGGACGACGTCGGAATCGGCGAGCTCGCGCTCGACCCGCTGCTGCATCCGCTCGGTCAGCGCGTCGCGCGGCCGCTGCACCCCCGGCAGGTCGACGAGCACGAGCTGGTGGCCGGCCTCGAGGTTGGTGGCGACGCCGCGGATCGCCCGCCGAGTCGTCTGCGGGCGGACCGAGACGATCGCGACATGGGAGCCGACGAGGGAGTTGACCAGGGTCGACTTGCCGACGTTCGGCCGCCCCGCCAGGCCGACGAAGCCAGCGCGGGTCATCGCAGGGAAGCGAGCACGGCGGCCTGTAGCGTCAGCATCTCGCCCTCGTCGGTCTCGTGGTCGTGGCCGCAGAGGTGGAGGACCCCGTGCACGGCGGCCTCGACCAGGTCGCCGCAGTGCTCGGGGCAGACCGCCACGTCGCCCAGCTCGCGCGGCCCGACCACCGGCCCGAGCTCATCGATCGGGAAGGCGAGGACGTCGGTCGGCGCGTCGACGCCGCGGTGCCGCTGGTTGAGCTCGCGGATCCGTGCGGCGTCGACGATCTCCACCGCCAGGTGACCGTCGGCGACCCCCGCCGCCGCCAGCGCGGCGGCAACCGGCTTCCGCAGGTCGTCCGGCACGTCGCTGAGGTCGACGGTCAAGGTCTCGGCGTCGGACCGTGTTCGGTCCGGGCGCCGCGCTCGCGGTCGCCGTGGGCGTCGTAGGCGGCGACGATCCGCTGCACCAGCTGGTGGCGGACCACGTCCTCGCCACCGAATCTGACGAAGGAGATGTCCTGAACGTCGCTGAGGATCTGGCTGACCGCGATCAGGCCCGAGCGCTGGTCATTCGGCAGGTCGATCTGGGTGACGTCGCCGGTGACCACCATTCGCGAGTTGAAGCCGAGCCGGGTGAGGAACATCTTCATCTGCTCCGGGCTCGTGTTTTGGGCCTCGTCGAGGATCACGAAAGAATCGTTCAGGCTCCTGCCACGCATGAATGCCAGCGGCGCCACCTCGATCACGTTGCGTTCCAGGTAGCCGTTGACCCGGTCGGGGTCGAGCATGTCGAAGAGGGCGTCGAAGAGCGGGCGCAGGTAGGGATCGACCTTGGCCTGGATATCGCCGGGCAGGAAGCCGAGCCGCTCGCCGGCCTCGACCGCCGGCCGGGTGAGGATGATCCGCTGCACCTGGCGTTCGGTCAGCGCCGCCGCCGCCATCGCCACCGCGAGGAAGGTCTTGCCGGTCCCGGCCGGGCCGATCCCGAAGGTGATCGTGTGGCGGCGGATCGAGTCGACGTAGCGCTTCTGGTTCAGCGTCTTCGGCGCCACCTTGGTGTTGCGGTGGCGCCAGACCACGTCCTCGAGGATCGCCGCGGGGCTCTCGTCGGCGTCCAGCGCCCCGGTTACGGCCTCGATCGTCCCCGGCGCCACCTCGTGCCCCTGCTCGATCAGCCCGACCATCTCGTCGACCACGCTCGCCGCCTGCTCGACGTCGGCCTCCTCCCCCTCCAGGGTCAACACGTTGCCGCGCAGGTGCAGGTCGGCCCCGAGCCGCCCGCGCAGCGCTCGCAGCACCGTGTCCTCCGAGCCGGCCAACTCGGCGGCGACGCTGTTGTCCAACGTCAGCTGCCTACGCGCCAAGCTTCTCCCGCACCGCGGCGCTGACCCGCTTGCCGTCGGCGCGGCCGCCGAGCTTGGGCATCAGCGCCGACATCACCTGTCCCATCTGCCGCGGCTCGGTGGCGCCGCTCTCGGCGATCGCCGCGTCGACCAGCTCGACCAGCTCGGCGTCAGAGAGCTGCTGCGGCAGGTATGCCTCGATCAGCTCCGCCTCGAAGCGCTCCGCGGCTGCCTGCTCCTCGCGTCCGGCGCCCTCGTATGCCTCCGCCGCCTCGACCCGTTTCTTGCGCTCCCGCTGCAGCACCGCGACCTCGTCGCCCTTGCCGAGCTTGGCGTCCTGCTGGAGCACGTCGACGATCATCCGCAGCGCCGCCGCCCGCTCGCGGTCACGCGCTTTCATCGCCGTTCGCACATCGCTGCGCACCTGCTCGAGAACGCTCACGGCCCTAAGGGTAGAGGGCGGCGTCCGGGGTGACGGCGAGGCCCCTGGAGACGAGATCGCGGACATCGGCGCTGACCAGGGTCATGCCGTGGCGACGGGCCGCCGCGACGTAGGCGGCGTCATAGGCGGTGAGCCCGTGCCGGACAGCGGCGTTGAGGGCGTCGGCGACCAAATCGGGGTCAACGCGGCGCAGCCGCTGCGCACAGCGGGAAACGACGATCTCGGAGATCCATCTCGCCCGTTCCGGGCGTCCCATCTTCACCCCGACGGCGTTCGCGATCTCGAACAGCGTCAGGTCGAGAGCGGCCAGCGGAAGGTCCGAGTCCAAGAGAAGCCGCCGTGCGTCGGCATGGAAGCGTTCACCCGGGTCGGCCAGGATCGACCAGACGCTCGCATCGACCAGGACGGTCAGTGCGATTCCCGATCTTCGCGGATCAACCGCGCGACGTCGAAATGGGGTTCGTCGTCGGTGAAGGTGCGCTCGATCTCCTCCATCAACCGCTGGGCCTCGTTCCGCCGTCTGCGCTCGTCCTCCTGCAGCTCCCGCTCAGCCAGACGCTGAAGGAAGCCGCTGCGGGTCTCCGCGTTCTGGTTCGCCTGCGCGTCGATCCGCCTCAGCAGGTCATCGGGTATCGAGATCATCACCTTGGCCACGGGCGGAGTATATACGGTATTGCCGACTAGCCTCAGGGCAGCGGTTGCGGACATGGCCGGATCGTGAACGGTGAAGCAGGACGGGTGGCGCGCACTTTGTGCCAGAACTGCAAATTCTTCGGCGCGAAAGTGCGTCAGGCGGGGATTTCGACCCGCTCCACGGCCCCCAGCGGCATCTGCAGGAACCGCGTGCCGACGGCGTGGAAGCTGTCGGGGTCACCGGTGCAGAGGAAGTCGTAGGCGCCCTCGCCGGCCGACGACCGCGCCAGGCTCGCCCCCTCGAGGGTGCGCTGCACGGCGGCGGCGACCGCATGACCGCCGCTGACCAGGCGGACGTCGCGGCCGAGGATCCGCTGCAGCATCGGCGAGACCAGCGGGTAGTGGGTGCAGCCGAGGATCAGGGTGTCGACTTCCGCCGCCTTCAGCGGCGCGCAGTAGGACCGCGCCATCGCCATCGTCTCCTCGTCGAACAGGGAACCGTCCTGGATGAAGGGCGCCAGCTCAGGCGCCTCCACCTCGGTTACCTCGAGGCCCCGCCCCTGAGCTTCCAGGGCGCGCCGGTAGGCGCCGCTCTCGACCGTGTTCGGAGTCGCCAGCACCCCGACCCGGGCATTGGCGGTGATCGCGGCGGCGATCTCGGCCTGCGGCTCGACCACCGGCACGACCGCGACGCCGCGGGTCCCGGCGAGCTCGCGGGCGACGTCCTCGCCGACCGAGGTCGCGGTGTTGCAGGCGATCACCAGCAGCTTGGCGCCGCGGTCGAGCAGCAGCTCGGCGATCCGGGCCACCCGCGCCCGCAGCCAGGCCGGGTCGCGGTTGCCGTAGGGGAACATCGCGGTGTCGCCGAGGTAGACGAAGTCCTCCTGCGGCAGCGAGACGAGGCACTCGTGAAGGACGGTGAGACCGCCGACCCCGGAGTCGAACATCGCCACCGGCAGGGACGGGTCGAGCTGGGAGGTCCTCGCCGACAGGGCGCTGATCAACCGTTAGGGCTTGGTGACCATGAAGAAGATCGTCACGACCACGATCAGGCCGGTGAGCGGGCCGATGATGGAAAGGCGGCGGGCGATTTCCTGGAACTCCTCGCTCAGCGTGTTTCCCGCCCGCAGATCGCGTTCGGCCAGCGTTTGAGCCTTCTGCCCCTGGGGGCGGAAGAAAGCATGCTGCAAGCCGAAGAGGAGGATGATCGCGATGAAGCCAACCGCGATGAAGGCTTCGCTCGCGTCCCAGTTGCCTTCCGACATCAGATAGATGCCGGCGAGCAGGAGGACGATCATCCCCGGTTCGAGCAGGAAGCGATCGACCTTGCGAATCCCCTCGAAAATCGCCGGCGTCGCCTGCGGGTACTTCCCGGTGGCCGAGAAGAGGAGGCCGTAGCCAAAGGTCGGTCCGAAGGCGACGACGGCGGCGAGAATGTGGATGAACAGGCCGACGCTGTAGTCGGTGATGTCCGCCAGCGGCAACATCTGAGCGAAACCCTATAGCTCAAGCCCGACGAAGCAGCAGGGCGGCCCAATCGCCCTCCTGGCGGCGCTCCCCCTCGTCGAGGCCCACCGCGCCGAAGGCCGTGGCGGTCGTCTCGAGCTCCGGCGGGAGCAGGCCGGAGCAGACGACGACCTCGGGAAGGCTCCCCTCATGCCCGACGAGCTGAGCGGCGACGGCGGTCAGGATCGGGGCCGTCATGTTGGCGACGACCGCTGGCGCGAGATCGGGGAGGCGTTCGCGGAGGTTGATGCGCTGTAAGCGGAGCTCGACGCCGTTCGCCTCCGCGTTCGCCGCCGCCGCCTCGAGCGCCGCCGGCTCGTGGTCGCAGGCGGCGATCGGGCCCCAGCCGAGCTTCGCCGCGGCGATCGCCAGCACCCCGGAGCCGGTGCCGAGGTCGGTCAGCGGCCCGTCGGCCTCGCCCGCGGCCGCCAGCTCGCAGAGCATCTCCAGGCAGAGGCGGGTCGTCGGGTGGGCGCCGGTGCCGAAGGCCTGCCCGGGGTCGACGACGACGTCGATCGCTCCCTCGCGCGCCGGCTCCCAGGAGGGGCGGAGCCAGAGACGCCCTGCAACCAGCAGGGGTCGGTGGAAGTCCCTCCAGCGGTCCGCCCAGTCGTCGGGGACCTCGCTGGCACTGACCTCGATCCGTCCGCCGCCGACCACGGCGTCCAGCTCCCCCAGCTCCGGCAGCTCCCCCTCGGCGCCGTAGATCGCGTATTCGACGTAGCCCGAACCGCGCTCCTCCTCGAACCCGTTGGGAGCCAGCACGGCCAGCTCGGCGAGGACCAGCTCGGCCAATTCCGGCGCGCACCTGACGGCGAGGCGGATCAGCGATGGCTCCTCAACCGAAGGCCCGGCGCACGCGGTCGAAGAGGCCGTGCCCGTGCTGAGGCCCGAGGTTCTCCTCCTCCAGCGTGGCGTCGAGGCGCTCGGCGATCTCCCGCTGCTCCTCGGAGAGGTTGGCCGGGACGACGACGTTGAGGATCACCCGCTGGTTGCCCCGGCGGCCGCCACCGAGCCGCGGCAGGCCCGCCCCGCGCAGCACCTCCTCGTGCCCGGGCTGGGTGCCGGGCGAGACCTCGACGTCCTGCTCGCCGTCCAGCGTCGGGACGCTGACCGTCGTCCCGAGCATTGCCTCGGTGGCGGGGATCGAGACGACGCTGATCAGGTCGGTGCCGTCGCGGCGGAAGCGCTCGTCCTCGCTCACCGAGACCTGCACGTAGAGGTCTCCCGCCGGGGCGCCCGGCTCACCCGCGTGCCCGGCGCCGGAGACGCGCAGCCGCTGCCCGTCTTCGATCCCGGCCGGCACCTCGATCGCCTGCCTGCGCTGACCGCAGGTGCGGCCGCTGCCACCGCACTCCCCACACGGCGTCTCGGGCACCCTGCCCTCGCCGCCGCAGCGGTCGCAGGTAACGGCGCGGACCATCTGGCCGAAAGGGGTTCGGGCGACGTGCCGCAGCTGGCCGGCGCCGCCGCATTTCTCGCAGCCGCGGATCGGCGTCCCGGGCTCGGCGCCGTTGCCGTGGCAGTGCTCGCAGGCGCCTGCCGCCTCGTATTCGACCTCGCGGCGGGTTCCGGTCGCCACCTCGTCGAGCTCGATCTCGACCGCGAGCAGGAGGTCGGCGCCGGCCGCCGGGCCGGCGCCGCGAGCGCCGAAGCCGAATGCTTCGCCGCCGAAGAAGGCCTGCAGGATGTCGTCGATCGAGCCGAAGGAGGCGCTGCGCGGGTCGAATCCGCCCGAACGCAGGCCCTCGTGGCCGTAGGCGTCATAGGTGCGCCGGCGCTCGGGATCGGAGAGGACCTCGTAGGCCTCGGCCGCGGCCTTGAACTTCTCCTCCGCTTCCGGGTCGTCCTTGTTCACGTCCGGGTGCAGCTCGCGCGCCAGGCGCCGAAAGGCTTTTTTTATCTCGGCCGCGCCAGCCTCGCGGCCGACGCCGAGCACCTCGTAGTAGTCGCTCGGCATCGGCTAGTCGTCGTAGACGGTTTCGAAGTAGCTGGAGAGCTCGCGGGCGGCGCCGCGCACGCAGGCGATCGCCGTCGCGTAATCCATCCGCAGCGGGCCGACCACGCCCACCGCGCCGAGGTTTCGGTGTCCGAGCCCGTAGTTGGCGCCGACGACGCTGACCGAGCGCAGCCGCGGTTGCGGGTTCTCACCGCCGATCCAGAGGAACACCGAGCGCTCCTCGAGCGAGGAGCGCAGCATCTGCAGCATGTCGGCGCGGCGCTCCAGCGCGGTCATCAGCTCGTCGGCCCGCGGCAGGTCGTCGAGGTGCGCCTCGGAGAGCAGTCGCGAGGTGCCGTCGACGTAGAGGGTGCCCCCCTGCTCCGACTCGAGGTCGGTGAAGGCGCTGCCGAGGGTGGCGATGAAGTCGGCCTCGACCGGGCCGAGCTCCTCGCGGGCGAGTCGATCGGCGATCATCCGCGACCCGACCCCCATCCCCGTCAGCAGCTCGTTCAGATAGCTCGAGGCCCACTCGACCAGGCCGGGGTCGACCGGCTGGTC
>DATAEW010000109.1:0-24051 GCA_036257815.1 Solirubrobacterales bacterium | reverse complement strand
TCGGATTTGCCTTTGCCAACCGGCAAAGGCTGCATCCTGCGTCCTTGCCACGGACGCCGATCCACTCGCCGGATGCGGCACCCAACTTACGACTCAGGACACTAGGAACCCTCCACCGCCGGGGTTGCTGCATTTCGGCGAAAACTTCTCAAGCGAGCTTCCATTGCTGGGGACTACTGCCGTCGACCGGGGCTGCCTCGCCGGTGATCGCCATGTGATCCAGGAAGGAGAGGACGATCTGCAGGATCCAGGCGCTGGCGGGGGTTTCGACGTTCTCGTCGCCGAGGATGTCGGCGACGATCTCGAAGGCGGTCCTCTCGCCGCCGGCGAGCGAGTCGCGGACCTTCGCCTGCAGCTCGCCGACCTGCCGCCGCGCCGCGGCGATCTTCGCCTCCGGGTCGCGGAACGTCCGTCCGTGCCCGGGCAGGCAGAGGTCGACGGCCAGCGGCTCGACCGCGTCGAGGCTGGAGAGGAATTCGCCCACCGGGTCGGGCGAGTGGCCGTGGTCGAAGAAGAGGACCACCCGGCCCAGCAGATGGTCGCCGGTGACCAGCAGCCGGCGCTCGAGCTGGTGCAGGACGACGTGCGAGGGCGCGTGGCCGGGCGTCTCGTGGACCCGCCAGGCGCCGAGGTCGGTCTCCACCTCGACCCCCGGCACCAGCTCGCGGTCGGGGACCCTGATCGCGTCGATCCCGGTTTCCGAGCCGCTGCGCGCCGCGCGGTAACGCTCCAGCGAGGCCGGCGGCACGCCGCTCTGCCGCGCCACCTCGATCCGCTGCTCCAGCGCCGCCTCGGGGTCGTCGGCGAGCAGCCGCACGTGCTCCCACTTCGGGTGCATCCAGAGCTCGCAGCCGGCGGCCTCGCAGATCGAGGCCCCGAGGCCGTAGTGGTCGGTGTGCGAGTGGGTGCAGACGACGAGGCGCACGTCCTCGATCCCGAAGCCCGCCTGGGCGAGCGCCAGGTCGAGCTGGCGCAGCCGGCCGCGGCCACCGATCCCGGTGTCGAACAGCACCACGCCGCCGTCGGCGGCGACCGCCCAGGCGTTGCCGTGCGGGACGCCGGGCCACGGCAGCGCCAGGCGCAACCGCCAGACGCCCGGCACCACGCGCTCGGTCCGCGGCGCCTCGGCTCGTCCGTCTTTCCCCATGGACGCCAATCCTTTCAGCCGCCCCCGTCGGTCAGGGTGGCCGCTCGAACTCCTGCATCGCAGCGGCCACGGCGAAGCAGAGGGCGCCGGTCAGGGTGCCCCAGTTGGCGATGCCGACGGCCAGCTCGTCGCCGCTCGCCGGGCGGACGAAGGCGGCGATCGCGGCGACCATGAAGAGCGCCGAGCCGAGCTGGTTGACGACCGCGATCCACCAACCGAGGTCGGCCCGCCGGCCGCGCGGGCGGTCGCGGTGCATCTCGGTCAGCGCCAGGTGGCCGGAGACCAGGAAGAGAACGCAGCCGACGACTTCGGGGGACCAGACGAGGCGGTGCTGCTGGGCGATCGTCAGGTCGCCCAGCAGGGCGAGGACCAGGCTGACGAAGAAGAACAGCGTGCCGACGAACAGGGTCACCGCGCTCGCCCAGTCCAGGTGGCCGGGCTCCAGCGACCACCAGCGCCAGGGCGGCGTGCGCAGGATCCCCTCCGGGTCGGCGCCGCGGGGCGCGTTCGCCACCTGCAGCAGCGCCGCGTAGGCCCCCGTGGTGAAGAAGACGCCGCCGACCAGGTAGACGGCGGCGGCGAGCCGAGGACCGCCGACGTCGCCCTGCGAGAGCGCCGCCCCGACGGCGAACAGCGAGCCGCCGAGCACGAAGGCGCTGGCCGAGATCGCGTTGATCCGCCGCAGCCGGCGCCGGGTCGCCGCGTCGGCCTGGGCGAGAACCGTGCGGCCGCCCGCCTCATGGCGCGCCAGCACCCCGCGCTTGCGCAGCGAACGCCGGTCGATCGGCCCCATCGGGCGGCATTCTCATCCATCCTGCCGGCGGCAGAGGTTGCAGTCCCTATGGGACGGAAAGCTCTGCCGCGGGGTGGGGGCGAGGGCTCCCGAGCCGCGGCGATCGCGCCCGGCTCAGGCGACGGCGAAGGTGCCGGGGTCGGGGCCGATCCGGCCGCCGCCGTCGAGGCGTCCGAGCGCCTCCATCTCGTCCTCCTCCAGCACGAAGTCGAGGACGGCGAAGTTCTCGCGGATCCGCTCCGGGGTCGCCGACTTGGGGATCACCACGTTCCCGAGCTGCAGATGCCAGCGGATCACCACCTGCGCCGGCGTGCGCACGTGGTGGGCGGCGACCTCGGCGATCGTCTGGTCGCCGAGGAGGGTCCCCTGGCCGAGCGGGCTCCAGGCCTCGGTGGCGATTCCGTGGGCGGCGTGCCAGGCTCGCAGCTCGGCCTGCTGGAAGCGCGGGTGCAGCTCGATCTGGTTGACGGTCGGCTGCAGCTCGGCCCTCCTCTGCAGCTCCTCCAGCTCCTCGATCCGGAAGTTGGAGACGCCGATCGAGCGGGTCCCGCCTTCCTCGCGAATCCGCTCGAAGGCGCGCCAGGTCTCCAGGTAGAGGCCCCTGCTCGGCAGCGGCCAGTGGATCAGGTAGAGGTCCACCCGGTCGAGGCCGAGCCGCTCGCGGCTGCTCTCGAAGGCCCGCAGGGTCGAGTCATAGCCCTGCTGGGAGTTCCAGAGCTTGGTGGTGAGGAAGATCTCCTCGCGCGGGATGCCGCTCTGGGCGATCGCCGCCCCCACGCCCGCCTCGTTGCGGTAGGCGGCGGCGGTGTCGATGTGCCGGTAGCCCGCCCCAAGCGCCGTCTCGACCACCCGCTGGGTCTCGGCCGGCGGCACCTGGAAGACGCCGAAGCCGAGCTGGGGGATCTCCACGCCGTCGTGGAGGGAGATCGCCGGGACCTGGGCCACGGGCGCCGGCTAACTGGTCGAAAGGCCGATCGCCAGCAGCGGGAAGCCGATCATCACGCCGAGGTAAAGGCCCATCAGAGCCCCGCTGGCCAGGGTCGCGGTCCGCGAACGGGCGCCCGAGATCGCGCCGACGAGGAAGACGAAGGCGGCGATGCCGAAGCCTAGCCAGAAGACGGTGGGCATGGTGGCGGCGAGAATACCTGACTCCTCCCAGTTGCAGCTCGCCACGCGGATGGCCGGCCAGAAAACCGATCTGTCAGCCATCTCAGCGCTAAGTCTCGTTTGAGCATTGGTGTAAATTCCGCCGCCGCATGGGGGAGGCGAGCGGACAGAGACGGCTGCTGCCGGAGCAGGAGACCTTGTCCCATGAGGAGCGGCTGTCCCAGGAAGCCGAAGCGGTGGAGATCCCTCCCGAGAGCTCTTGGGGCTGGACGATCGAGCTCTCGCCGGCCCACCTGGAAGTCCTCGGACCGGTTGGGCTGGAGTTGTGGCGCCGCGGCAGGGAGTGGGTGAACCGGCGGGTCGAAACCATCGAGTTGCTGGACGTCGACACCGTCCGCGTGCGGCTCAGCGTCGATTTCCGGATCCCGAAAAAGCTCCCGGCGAGCGTCGAGTTCGCCGAGACACAACCGACCTTCTGCCTGCCGCTGACGATTCTTCAGCGGAAAACCAGCCTCGCCTACTTCGACGTCCGCGACGAGGAGGGGAACAGCCTTCCGTTGCTGACCCGACAGGAGAACGCGCAGCTCACCAGTTCAATCCTGACTACGGCGGCCCGCGGGGCTCTGGCCGGACACAGGAACCCCGACGGCTCCGAGATGGACCTCAGTCAGGGGCTGAGGGTCTATCTCGCATCGATTCCGAAACGATCCCGGCGGCAAGCCGAGCAGTTCGTCGACTGGGTGCTCGACCCGCACGAATCCACCGCCTATCCCGACCCCGCGGTCGCCGAGGTCCTGCTCCGCGACCAGGAGTTTCGCGACCTCCTCGGTCTCGCGGCGTCGTGCTCGTTCATCCACGTGCCGATCGTCGCCCAGCCGGGAGAACGGCGGATCGTCAAGATCACTCTGATTTCTCCCTGGGATTCGCCCTCCCCCGGCGCGCCGCCGGTGGATGGGGAGTCCTGGCTCCGGCACCGGGTCAACCGTACCCTCACCTGGCTCGGCTGGCGGGCGGAGAGCCGCTACCTCGGACTGCCGCATGTCGGCAACGCGGAGACGTTCCACGTCCAGGTCAGCGCCCCCGAGCGGGTCGAGTTCACCGAGGCCGGGATGCGCAACAAACCGCCCGGCGACGTGGTGGAAGTGAAAAGCGAAGCAACTCCGAAGCTGCCGGAGCAGCCGCCCGAGGATCCCAACGACGCGGCCGGATACCAACAGTTCCTCGGCGGAGTCCGCAAGCGGAAGCACCTCTACATCGAACGCGCCCACCTCCACCGCGCCGGCATCGTCTGGGTCCGCTTTCGGGTCGTTCGTCACGGGTTCCTTCGCGCCGCGGTCTCGGTCGGCTGGCTGACGACGATCATCCTCGCCCTCTACGCGGCCCGAGCGGATCACGTGCTCGGCGAAGCGCAGACGGCGGCCGCCCTGCTGCTCCTGCTGCCGGCGCTGATCGCCGGCTTCCTGATCGCGCCCGGCGAGCATGCGATGACCCGCCACCTGCTGCGGGGACCGCGCTTCCTGACCGCGGCGATCGGCCTGCTGGCGCTGATCGCGACGGCAATGATGGTCACCCTTCCCGCCGGCGGCCCGAACCCCACCGTGCCCGTCGAGTTGCCTCGGATCTGGTGGACCGAGGCCGCGATGGCGGCGGCGATCAGCGCGCTCCTCACCGTCAGCCTGTTCGTCCCGCGACCCGGCAAGCGCGGCAGCAGCTCACCGCCGACCCAACCCGAGCGCCCCTTCATCGGGCCACGGCGGGAGCACGAAGAGGAACCCGACGGCTACCGCTAGACGCCTCTAAGAGGCGACGGGTACGAGGCCTTTGGACGCCTCGAGCACCGCCTTCACATCCGGGTCTTCGAGCAGTTCGTCGAAGCTGGGGATCTCCGTCTGCTCGTCGCCCTCGTCGTCGTCGAAGCCGAAGACGGCGTCCGGCACGGGAAGCGACCCGTCCTCTTCGAGGAAACGCTGAAGAAACTTAGGTGGCAAGAGCTTTCCTTTGCTGTGAGGAACCGGTGAAGGTGCCTTTCGCCGGTTGGGCGGTGAGCCCTTGCTCCGGCGAGAACGGCGTGACCCTACCAGCCCGTCGGCGCTGCGCAAACACTGGCAAGAAGCCTGTCAGCCGTGCCGGACGGCGCCGGCTCGGGGGATTGTGTCCATGTCTCAATCGTATTGGTGGCCAATTATGTGTCAATACGTACAAATCTACGTTCACCTACCCAAAATTCCTCGGGAAAAGCCGAGCTCGAGGCGGATCATCAACGGCTACCTGCTGCGCCACCGCTCCGCGCTCTGCGGCGCCACCCCGACCGGCTCGCTGGACGAACCCTGGCCGATCGCCTTGGCGAAAATGCCGGGCGGCAAGGTCGAAGAAGCGGATCGTCAGCTCGGCCGGCCGCCGAGGACCGGATAGGTTGTGCGCGTGAAACTGCTCGCCTTCAGCGACCTGCACCGCGACCTCGACCAGGCCGCCCGGCTGGTCGAGATGGCCGGCGAGGCCGACGTGGTGATCGGGGCCGGCGACTTCGCCTCGATCCACGAGGGGCTGGAGGAGACGATCGCCGCCCTGGCGAGGATCGAGAAGCCGACCGTCCTCGTCCCCGGCAACAACGAGACCGCCGAGGCGCTGCGCGAGGCGGCCGGCGGCTGGGCGGCGGCGACGGTCCTGCACGGCGAGGGGACAACGATCGACGGGGTCGAGTTCTTCGGCCTCGGCGCCGGGGTGCCGACGACGCCCTGGGAATGGAGCTTCGACCTGGAGGACGAGGAGGCGACGGGGATGCTCGCCGAGTGCCCCGAGGGAGCCGTGCTGGTCCTCCACTCGCCGCCGCGGGGGCACTGCGACAGCGCCGGCGACGGCGGCCACTTCGGCAGCCCGGCGCTGCTGCGGGCGATCGAGGAGAAGCGCCCGCGGCTCGCGGTCTGCGGCCACATCCACGAGTCCTGGGGCTGCGAGAGCCAAATCGGCCCGACGCCGGTGCGCAACCTCGGCCCGCGCGGTGCCTGGCTCGAGGTCTAGCCCCGAGCGCGGCGGGCTCGTCCTCGGCGCGCTGATTCTCGTCGCCGCCGTCGCCAACCTCAACCTCTCGGTCGCCAACGTCGCCCTGCCGGACATCGGCAAGGCCTTCGACGCCGGCCAGACGACGCTGAACCTGGTCGCCGTCGGTTACTCGCTCGGGCTCGCCAGCTCGGTCCTCTACCTGGGGGCGCTAGGCGACCGCTACGGGCGAAAGATGATGCTGCTGCTGGGGATGGGGCTCTCGATCCCGGCCTCGCTGCTGGCCGGGCTGGCGCCGACGATCGGCGTCCTCTTCGCCGCCCGGCTGCTCGGCGGGGTCGCCGCCGGGATGGCCTTTCCGACCACCCTGGCGCTGATCACGGCGCTGTGGTCGGGGGCGGCGCGGACCCACGCGATCGCCCTCTGGTCGGCTCTCGGCGGGGCGATCGCCGCGCTCGGCCCGCTGGTCTCCGGCGCCCTGCTCGAGCACTTCGACTGGGGCTCGGTGTTCCTGATCACCCTGCCGCTGGCGGCGCTCGCCCTCTACGGCGCCTGGCGCTACGTCCCGGCCCACGTCAACGAGACGACGAACCCGGTCGACAACCCGGGCGGCCTGCTCTCGATCGTCATGGTGGCGACGCTGGTGATGGGGATCAGCCTGGCGCCGGCGCCGGGCAAGCTGACGCTGGCGCTCGGCCTGGTCGCGATCGCCCTGGCCGCGGCGGGCGCCTTCGTCCTGCGCCAGCGGCGGGCGCCGGAACCGCTCTACGACCTCGGCATCGCCCGCCGGCGCATCTTCTGGGTCGCGGCGTGCGCGGGGATCATCGTCTTCGGCTCGCTGATGGCGGCGATGTTCGTCGGCCAGCAGTTCCTGCAGAACGTGCTCGGCTACTCGACCCTCGGCTCCGGCGCGGCGATCCTGCCGGGGGCGCTGCTGATGGTCGTCGTCGCCCCGCGCTCCGCGGGCCTGGTCGAGGCCCGCGGCGCCCGCTTCACGCTCCTGCTCGGCTACGCCTTCTGCCTGCTCGGCTTCCTGGCGATGCTGCTGCTCTGGGAAGAAGGGACGTCCTACTGGGAAGTGGCGCTCGGCTACGGCCTGATCGGGGCGGGGGTCGGCTTCGCCGGCACCCCCGCCTCGCACTCGCTGACCGGCTCGGTCCCGGTCACCCGGGCCGGCATGGCCTCGGCCACCGCCGACCTGCAGCGCGACCTCGGCGGCGCCGTGATGCAATCGATCCTCGGCGCCCTGCTGACCGCCGGCTACGCGACCGCCGCCAGCGCCGCCGTCGCCTCCTCCCCCCAGCAGGCGAGGGTCACCGAGAACGTCGAAAACGAGCTCACCAAGTCCTTCTCCAGCGCCGCCAATACCGCCGGCCAGTACCCCCGCTACGCCGAACAGATCGTCGCCGGCGCCAAGGCCTCGTTCCTGCACGGAGGCGACTGGGCCTACGCGGCCGGGATCATCGCCGTCATCATCGGGGCCACGATCGTCTTCCTCCGCTTCCCCAAGCACGACCAGGAGCGCCGCCTGCTGGCCGGCTACGCGGCCGAGGACGCCGCCGCCCCGGACCGATGAAGAGCGCGGCCGGCGGCGCCGAGGGTATCGCCTTCGAGAGCGGCGCCGGGCGCTGGCTGGTCGCGGTCACGGTCGCCGGCTCGGGAATGGCCTTCCTCGACGGCACGGTGGTCAACGTGGCGCTGCCGGAGATCGGCGACGACTTCGGCGCCAGCACCGCCTCCCTGCAGTGGATCCTCAACGGCTACCTGCTGACCCTGGCCTCGCTGATCCTGCTCGGCGGCTCGCTCGGCGATCGCTACGGGCGGCGGCGGGTCTTCATCGCCGGGGTGGCGCTGTTCACCTTCGCCTCGCTGCTATGCGCGGTGGCGCCGAGCGCCGGTCTCCTGGTCGCGGCGCGGCTGCTGCAGGGGGTTGGCGGAGCGCTCCTGACGCCGGGCAGCCTCGCTCTGATCGAGGCCAGCTTCCGCCCCGGCGACCGGGCGCGGGCGATCGGTGCTTGGTCGGGACTCGGCGGCGTCGCGACGGCGCTCGGGCCGCTGCTCGGCGGCTACCTGATCGGCGCGATCTCCTGGCGGGCGATCTTCCTGATCAACCTGCCGATCGGGGTCTTTGTCGGCTGGGCGGCAAGCAGGCACGTGCCGGAGACCCGCGACCCGACGGCGACCGGGCGGCTCGACCTGCGCGGCGCGGCGCTGGCGGCGCTCGGCCTCGCCGGGACCACCTACGCGCTGATCGAAGCGCCCGAACAGGGCGCCTCGGCGGCGGTTCTCCTCGCCGCGATCGGCGGCGTCCTGGCGCTGCTCGCCTTTTTCTCAGGCGAGCGCCGCGCCGCCAGCCCGATGCTGCCGCTGGAGATCTTCCGCTCGCGCCAGTTCAGCGCCGCCAACGCGGTCACCTTCGTCGTCTACGCGGCGCTCAGCGGGTTCTTCTTCCTGCTCGTCTCCTTCCTGCAGATCTCGCTCGGCTACACCCCGATCGAGGCCGGCGCCGCCTCGCTGCCGGTGACCCTGCTGATGCTGCTCCTCTCCGCTCGTTCTGGCGCCCTCGCGCAACGGATCGGCGCCCGGATCCCGCTCACCGTGGGGCCGCTGGTGATCGCCGTCGGCCTGCTGCTGATGACCGGGTACGGCCCCGGCAGCGGTTACTTCACCGGCATCCTGCCGGCGATCGTGGTCTTCGGCCTCGGCCTGACGCTCGTCGTGGCGCCGGTCACGGCGACCGTGCTCGCCGCCGCCGACACCCGCCACTCGGGCATCGCCTCCGGCGTCAACAACGCGGTCGCCCGGGTCGCCGGCCTGCTGGCCGTCGCGGTCCTCCCGGTCGCGGTCGGACTCACCGGCGAGAGCTTCTACGACCCGGCCAAGATGACCAGCGGCTTCCATGACGCGATGATCATCTGCGCCCTCCTCGCCGCCCTCGGCGGTGCTCTGGCCTGGCTGACGATCTCCGCCGGCGTCCTCCACCCCGAGCCGGAGCCCGGCGGCGACACCCCCGAGCGCCTGGCCGAGGACTACAGCTGCGCGATCAACGGCCCCTCCCTGCGCCCCGGGCGCGAGGCCGAGTGCACGGTCGGCGCTCCGCTGTCGAGCATAGGATCCGGCCAACCCAGGGAAGGAGACCGGAGATGAAGATGCGCGCCGCGGTGCTGGAGGAGTTCGGGCAGCCGCTCGCGGTCCAGGAGGTCGAGCTGGAGGAGCCGCGGGAGGGCGAGGTGCTGGTGCGCCTGGCGGCCTGCGGCGTCTGCCACACCGACCTCTACACCGCCTCCGGCGCCGATCCCTCGGGCTACGCGCCGACCGTCCTCGGGCACGAGGGCGCCGGCGTGGTCGAGGGGGTCGGGCCGGGGGTCGGCTCGCTGGCTCCCGGCGATCACGTCGTCACCCTCTTCTCCCCGCAGTGCGGCGAGTGCGTGCACTGCGTCGATCCGCGGACCAATCTCTGCCTGGCGATCCGCGAGCAGCAGAACAAGGGCTACCTACCGGACGGGACCGCGCGGCTGCGCCGCGATGGCGAGGCGATCCGCCACTTCATGGGCTGCTCGACCTTCGCCGAGTACACGGTGATGCCGGAGATCGCCCTGGCCAAGGTCAATCCCGAGGCCCCCTTCGAGCACGCCTGCCTCTTCGCCTGCGGGCTCTCCACCGGCCTCGGCGCCGCGATCAACACCGCCAAGGTGACGCCGGGGACCACCTGCGTCGTCTTCGGCGCCGGGATGGTCGGGCTCGGCGCGGTCGCCGGCTGCCGCCTGCAGGGCGCCGAGCGGATCGTCTGCGTCGACCTCTCCGAGGAGCGGCTGGAGCTGGCGCGCGGCCAGGGTGCGACGGAGACGATGATCGCCGACGATCACACGGTCGAGCGGATCGTCGAGTCGACCGGCGGCTTCGGCGCCGACTACACCTTCGAGGCGACCGGCCGGGTCGAGGTGATGCGCCAAGCGGTGGAAGCGGCGCGGATGGCCTGGGGCCTGTGCACGATCGCCGGGGTGGCCGGCAAGGGCGAGACGCTCGACGTCGTGCCGCGCCTGCTGATCACCGGACGGCGCGTCGCCGGCTCCTCCTTCGGTGGCGTCAAGGGCCGCGAGCAGGTGCCGGTGCTGATCGAGCGCTACCTGGCGGGCGAGATCGACGTCGCCCCGTTCCTCAGCCACCGGATCACGCTCGACGAAGTCAACCGTGGCTTCGAGCTGATGGAGGCACAGGACGGGATCCGCAGCGTGATCGAGTTCGGCTGAGGTGGCGGCGCACCGACTTGCCTCGGCTCATCGTATGAACGAAAGCGTGTAGTCGTCACTGGAACCCACGTCCAGCAAGCGAAAGCCGATCTCGAAGTCGTCGGGGCCGGCGGCGGGGAGTCCCCAGCACCTGTCGAATGCATCGTTCGAAACGGGCGTTAGCCCGATCGAACCAGTCCAGCGCGCGCCGTCAGCCGCGCGTCCGTGGTAGTACCAGTAACGGTTGAGGTCAGCGAGGTCGTTTGCGTAGACCAAGCCGCAGTCGCCAGGGTTGAAGTTGTACCAACCCATCAGCTGCCAGTCATCGCCCTCGCCGCTGCAGTCGTCGGGGCTCCAAAACATGATTGCCACCGAGAGGAGGCTGGGGTAGCGGTTGCAGAGGGTCAGTCCGATGCTTCGGCCCCCCGGGAGCTCTGTGGCCCGTGGACAGCACCCGGCCCCTCCGGCAGGTCTACCCGTGCGGGCTCGTGGCCCGGCCGGTGCGAAGCTTCGCCTCGCCGGCGGTTCGGCGCCTCGGATTTCAGCTCTTCCACGGTCGCCGTCACCGGTGGTTCCTCCCCGAGCCGGCCTCGGCGGTGGAGGCGAGACGAGTCTGGCCGATCGGACATGGCAACCCGAACGTAGTCAAGCTGCCGCCGAGATGCAAGAACGGTCGGGTTTGCGATGGCTCAGGCCATCGCTCGAGCGATCACCAGGCGCTGAATCTCGTTCGTGCCCTCGTAGATCTGGGTGATCTTGGCGTCGCGCATCATCCGCTCGAGCGGGTACTCGTTGACGTAGCCATAGCCGCCGAGCACCTGGATCGCCTCCACGGTCACCTTCATCGCGTTGTCGGAAGCGAACAGCTTCGCCATCGAGGTCCATTTGCCGAGGTCGGCGGGACGCTGGGGACGGTCGGCGAGCGAGCAGGCTTTGTAGAGGAGCTCGCGGGCGGCCGCGGTGCCGGTCTCCATGTCGGCGAGCTTGAACTGGATCGCCTGCAGCTGGTTGATCGGCTTGCCGAAGGCGATCCGCTCGGCGGCGTAGGCGTTGGCGTAGTCGGTCGCGCCCTGGGCGATCCCGACCGCCTGGGCGGCGGCGCCGAGCCGGGTCCGCTCGAGGGTGGCGAGGGCAACCCGCAACCCCTTCCCCTCCTCGCCGATCAGGTTCTCCAGCGGAACGCGGACGTCGCTGAAGGTCGGCGAGCCGGTCGGCGAGCCCTTGATCCCGAGCTTGTGCTCGAGCTTGCCGGGGTCGAAGCCGGGGCGATCCTTCTCGACCACGAAGGCGCTGGTGCGGCGGTTCTCGCGGTCGGTGGTCGCGAAGACGACGTAGAAGTCGGCGATCGTCGCGTTGGTGATCCAGCTCTTCTGGCCGTTGATCACCCATTCGTCACCGTCGCGGACGGCGCTGGTGCGCATCGCCGCCGGATCTGAGCCCGCCTCGGGCTCCGACAGCGCGAAGGCCGGCGACCACTCGCCGCTGGCGCACCTCGGCAGCCACTTCTGCTTCTGCTGCTCGGAGCCGAAGAGCTGGATCGGAAGCGTCCCCAGCTCCTGCACCATCAACATCAGGGCGCAGGAGGCATCCGCCTTGGCGATCTCCTCGACCGCCATCTGCAGCACCAGGGTCCCGGTGCCGGTGCCGCCGTACTCGCTGGCGAATGGCAGGCCGAGCACATCGTGGGAGGCGAGCAGCTCGCGGACGTCCCAGGGGTAGGAGCCGCTGCGGTCGATCTCCCCCGCTCGCGGCGCGATCTGCTCCTGGGCGAGACGGCGCACCATGTCGCGGAGGTCGAGCGCCTCCTGGGGGACCTCGTAGGTGGGGGTGACTGCGTCGACGGCCATGGCGCCCACCCTAGCTCGCCGGCCAGGCCGGCTCAGCCGCCGGGGACAAGCACCCCCGCCAGCGCGACCGCCGCCGCCTGGCGGAGCACGTCGCCGGCAATCGCCTGGAAGAGGGCGTCGCGGCGGGCGGCGAAGCGGCCCACCGGCTCGAGGTGGACCGGCTTCACTTCCGGCGCCGCCGCGGCGGCCGCCGCCTGCTGCCGTTCCGCTTCCTCGTAGGCGAAGCAGGAAAGCACCCCCTGGGCGATCAGCTGCGCCCGCAGGTCGGCGCCGGCTTCCACCGGGTGCAGGCCGTCGGACTGCATCAGGTCCGGCCGGGTGACCGCGATGCGGGCCCAGTCGGGCACCTGGGTGCCGGGACGCTGGGCGGCGAACTCGGCGATCGCCCGGTTCTTGCCATCGTTGTCGTGGCCGTTGACGGTGAAGCCGTGGACGGTCGGCACGACCATGCAGCGGTTGCCGATCGTCGCCGCGACCTTGTGCAGGTTCCCTTCCAGGATCTGCGGATATTCGGGGTCGTCGTTGGTGCCGGCGTCGAAGACGACCACCGATTGGGAGGGGTCGAAGCTTTCCCGGAAGAGGTCGTAGATCTGGAAGCTGTTGGACCCGCCGACCGCGTTGACGGTCAGGGGGACACCCGGCAGGTAACGCCGCAGGTAGGGCGAGGTCAGTTCCTCGAGGCTGTCGCCGACCACGAGGACGCCGCCCTGGCCGCCCGCCAGCGGCGCCGCCGCGCGGGCGGCGGGGGCCGGCGCCAGCAGCGCGAGCAGCGCCACGGCGACCCCGGCTCGCAGTTTGCCGTCGCCGATCGGCATCGCGAACTTTCTACAGCACCGCTGCCCGGGACTAGCCTGTGCGCCGTGCCGATCAACGCGTTCACGCTCGCCGCCCTGGCCGCGCTCCTGGCACTGGCGCTGGCCGGGTGCGGCTCGGGGACGATGACCGAGTCGGCGACCGTCTCCCAGCAGGCACCGCGGGCCGGTACCCCCGGCCCGCACGAAGGCTCGCCCAACGCAAGGCCCGCCTCGACCTGCGAGACCGAGCTCTCGGCCTTCCTCGGCACGCTCGGCCGGCTGCGGCGCCGCCTCGTCGCCGGCCTCACCTACGAACAGTACGTGAGCGAAATCGAAGCGATCCGCTCCGCGTATGGGGCGGTGCCGCTGAAGGAACTCGACGTCGGCTGCCTGACCGCCGCCGGCGGTCCCGCCGAGGCCAGCTTCAACACCTACATCGAGGCCGGCAACGACTGGGGGCGCTGCGTCGGCGCCCCGGGCTGCGAAGCGGTAACCGTCGAACCGGTGCTGCAGCGCAAGTGGCGAGCGGCGGCGAAGGCCCTCTCCGAAGCCCAGGCGGGCTTGGCCAACGCGACCTCGTCCCCGGCCCGCGCAGCATTGACGCGGTAGAGGTTTCAGTTCCATAGGAACGGAAAGCTCTACCGCGCGGAGGGACAACCCGCGGAAGGAGAACCATGGATCTGGACGGAAAGGTCGCGCTGGTCACGGGGGCCAGCGCCGGGATCGGCGCCGCGGTCGCGCGCAGGCTGCACGAGGCGGGGGCGGCGGTCGGCCTGCTCTCACGGCGCGGCACCGACCTCGGGCTCGAGCGCGGCCACGGGCTCGCCTGCGACGTCCGCGATCGCGCCGGCGTCGCGCGGGCGGTCGAGGAGCTCGTCGCGCGGGCCGGCCGCCTCGACATCGTCGTCGCCAACGCCGGGGTCGGCGCCTACGGTCCCTTCCTCGAGCTGGACCCCGAGGACCTGGAGGCGATGATCGACGTCAACCTCAAGGGCACGCTCTACACCGCCGCGGCGGCGCTGCCCCACCTGATCGCCGCCGGCGGCGGCGACTTCGTCGCGCTCGCCAGCGTCGCCGGCCTGCGGGCCTTCCCCGGCGAGGCGGTCTACAACGCCTCGAAATTCGGCCAGCTCGGATTCACCCGCTCGCTCGACCACGAGCTGCGCGAGCAGGGCGTCCGCGCCACCTCGATCTGCCCGGGCGGGGTCGACACGGAGTTCGCGCTCGGCAGCGGCCGCACCGCCGGCGACCCGCGGCTGGCGGAGATGATGAGCGCCGAGGAGGTCGCCGAGGTCGTCCTCTTCGCGCTCACCCGCCCGCGCGACATGCGGATCCTGACGACCAGCTTCCGGCCGATGTCAGAGGGCTCCTGGGGCTGAGCCGGCCGCGCCGGCGCCGCGGGGCTACCGCGGGCCGCCTACTCGGCGAGGAAGCGACCGCTGCGGCGGCGCAGGCGACGGAACGGGCCGGTGACCACGGCGATCAGCGCCCCGGCGGCCATCGGGCAGAACTGGCTGCCGGCGCAGGCGGCGATCTCCTGCAGAGCGAAGCTCTGCGGCAGCGTCCGGCGGTAGCGCCGGTGCGAGGTCATCGCGTCGTAGGCGTCGCAGACGAAGACGATCCGGCTGGCGAGGGGGATCTCCTCGCCGCTGAGGCCGTCCGGGTAGCCCTGCCCGTCCCAGCGCTCGTGGCTGGCGCGGACCAGCGGCGCGACCTGCCAGAGACCCGGCATCGCGCGGACCAGCCGCTCGCCGTGTTCGGTGTGGCGGTGCATCGTCGCCAGCTCGAAATCGTCCAGGGCGCCCGGCTTCTCGAGCAGGGAGAGGGGAATCGCAAGCTTGCCGACGTCGTGGAGGAGGGCCGTCAGTTCAACCTCGCGAACCTCGACCGGCGTCAACGAAAGCTCCCCCGCCACCCGCACCGCGAGCTCTACCACGGACTCGCTGTGCAGGGCCGTCGCCGAGTCCTTTTCCCGCAGGGCGTCGAGCAGCGCGGCGGCGCTGGCGGTCGCCAGCGGCGCGCTGGATCCCGGCACCGAGGTGGGCGGCAGGGAATAGACGGTTGAGCTGGAGCCGGACATCGGGGTTCCTCTCGCTACCAAACGCCGTTCCTGGTCGCTACCCATGGTGACTGGTCTCATGCCTACTGAATACTAGGTATGAGCGAATGTTCGAGCGCCGCCCGTGCGGCGCCCCACCGGTCAAACCCTAGTCGGCGACCCCTGCCGGCGCGAGGCTGGCGAGAAAAACCTCGACCAAACGCGGGTCGAACTGGGTGCCGGCGCCCTGCCGCAGCCCCGCGCGTGCCCGCCGGTCATCCATCGCCTCCCGGTAGGCGCGCTTTTCGGTCATCGCGTTGTAGGCGTCGCAGATCAGGATCAGCCGCGAGCCGAGCGGGATCGCCTCGCCGCTCAAGCCGTCCGGGTAGCCGCTGCCGTCCCAGCGCTCGTGGGTGGAGCGGACGAGCTTCGCCACCTGGCTCATCGCCGGCGCCGCCGAGAGGACCCGCTCGCCGATCAGCGTGTGCTTGCGCATCAGCGCCCACTCGACCTCGCTCAGCGGACCGCGTTTCTGCAGGACCTCGTCGGGGATCGCGACCTTGCCGATGTCGTGCAGCTCCGCCGCCCTGACCAGGACGTCGAGGTCCTCGGCCTCCAGGTCGAGCGCCCGGCCGGCGATCGCGGCGAGGCGAGCGACCCCCTCGAGGTGGCGGTCCAGCTCCGGCTCGCGCTCGTGCAGCACCCGCAGCAGGACGCCCCGCGTCTGACTGCGGGCGGAGTCGGCCCGCATCCCCTTCTGCGCGTACATCCGCCGGTCGGCCAACCGCAGGGCGGCGGTCGCGGTGCCGGCCTCCAGGGGCAGCGTGACCTCGCCCCAGGAGGCGGTGATCTCGAACCCCCGGCCCCGCTCGCTGAGCGCCCGCTGGGCGGCTAGGCAGACCCCTTCGGCGGCGTCCGAGCCCGCCGGCGCGAGAACGCAGAACTCGTCGCCGCCGAGCCGGTAGGCACGGCCGGCCGGCGCCACCGCCGCGGCGAGTCGAGCGCCGAGCCGGCGCAGCAGGTCGTCGCCGGCGGGGTGGCCGAAGCCGTCGTTGTAGGCCTTGAACCCGTCGAGGTCGAAGAGCGCGAGGAGCCCGCCGCCGGCCGTTGGATTCGCCAGCATGCGTTCGAGGTCAGCGGTCAGCTGGCGGCGGTTGGCGAGGGAGGTCAGCGGATCGGTGACGGCATCGCGGCGGCTGGCCTCGAGCATCTCGGCGTTCTGCGCGAAGGTGATCGCCAGGCGGCCGAGGACGGCGAGCAGGCAGGCGATCCCAAGCGCAACCGCAACCGTCCCTATCGGAGTGAAGTTGCCGAGCGCGAGCAGGCCGACGACCAGCGCCGCCAGGGCGATCGGGATGGCGATCCGCCGCCGGCCGGGGCGCGATGCCGCGGAGACCGCCTGCCGCGCCGGCAACCAGGCGGCCGCGGCAAGCAGCAGGAAGGCGAGCGGCCAGCCGATGCTGGCCAGGTTCAGAGCCGTGGTCGACTGGCCGCCGACCGTGAGGTAGACGACGTCGGAGACGGCGAAGAGGAGCAGGGCGGCGGCGATCAGCAGCCAGGTCCGCTGCCCGCGCCAGCCCGAGAGGGCGAGTGCCGCGACGACCAGGCCGAGCAGCACCAGGTCAGCACAGGGATAGGCGAGGCTGACGGCGACGCCGAGGGCGCTGCCGCCGAGCGCTTCCAGCACCGGCGGGAAGATCAGCGCCGCCGCGACGGCGGCGATCGCCAGGGCGCCGATCACCCCGTCGACCCAGGCAAGCGGGTCGAGATGGGCGACGCGGGCGCGCAGCAGCAGGACGATGCCGAGGAAGCTCGCCGGATAGAAGGCGAGGAAGCCGGCGTCAGCGGGCGAGGGGAAGGGCGCCGGGCTGGCGTAGTAGAGGAAGACGGAGTAATAGGCCTGCCCCAGCGCCCAGAACAGCAGGGCGAGGCCGAGCGCCCGCCACGCCCCGCGCTCGTCGGGCAGCGCGAACGAGCGGGCGATCACCGCCAGCGAGGCGCCGAGCACGACCGCGTCGTAGACCCAGCGGCCGAAGAAAGTCCTGGGTCGCACCGCTTCCCAGCGAGGCGAGGATGACCGCCGAATAGGCGGTGAGCAGGGCCGCGAGCGCAACGATCGCGGTCAGGGCGAGGCGGCGCGCGGGGCCGAGCCCCGGCGTGGCGGCAAGCGACTCCACGCGGCTGTATCGGCCCTCACTACAGGTGACTTGAGAGACGGCAGCCCGGTTCTCAGGGCGAGTGGACGGAACGCGAGCTGCCAGCGCCGCAGCCGCACCGTGCCCCGCACCACCCCGGCGCCGGTCAGCCTCGCCGCCAGCCCCTTGCGTCCGACGGAGGACAGCAGAGCGCGGACGCTGGGCCGCAGCTCGATCGCCAGGGTCAGGTGCTTGCCGGCAGCGATATGGAAGGCGCGCTTGCCGAGCAGGCGCTCGGCCCTGGGGCCGCGCTTGGCGCTGAGCCTGGCGACCCCCCGGCAGGGTCCGCTGAGCGGGCAGCGCAGCCTCAGCAACGCCTTGTTGCCGCGCAGCCTGGCAAAGCGGAGGCGAGTGCCCTTGAAAACGAAATGGGTCAAACATCCGCTTAGGGCGACGGACCTGTCCCTGAACCCGATCGAGGCGGCCCCTGTATGCAGGGGTACCTTGTTCCCCGCCCAACTCCAGAAGCGCCGTGTGGTGGTCGCCTTCCTGGCACTGGCCCTGGCGACGGTTGCCGTGCCGAATTCCAGTCTCGGCAGAACCGTGCCCGCTGGCCCCGGGGCGAAGCCGGCCGCCGCGGCCCAGCGCAAGCACCGCTGCCGGATGGTCCGCCGGGGGGCCCACGGCCGCCATCGGGTCTGCAAGCACCGTCGTACCCCCCCACCGGTGCCGCCCGTGCCAGCGCCGCCGGCGCCGAGCCCGCCCGCGCCGCCGATCCCGCCCGGCGACTCACCCGGCGGGGGTGGAGGCGGCGGCCAGCCGCCCGAAGAACCCGAAGCGCCGAGCCCGTACGAACGCGTCGACCTGATCGCCAACAACGGCTTCGAGGACCTGACCGACCCGACCTCCTGCTTCGTCCCCTTCAGCGGCGGCGACGGCACCGTCGCCAATACCGCCACCCAGCCGCTGGTCGGCGAATACAGCCTCAGCGCGACCGTCTCCCCCTTCGGCCGGATCGCCTGCGGCAACGAATACCACGAAAACGAGGGCCCGATCGGCAAGCTGGTGACGGCCGAAGCGCAGTTGCGGATCGACTCCGTCAGCGGCGGCAGCGAAGGGCTGGAACTCTGCGCGGTCGTCTACTTCGAGGGCAGCCAGGAAAACAAGGAAACCTGCCAGACCCTCCACGCCGGCTTCCAGGGACCGGTCAAAGCCGAATTCGACCCCGAAGGAAAGCGCCTCCACAACGTCATCTTCCAGCTCCACGGCCAGGGCGACACCGTCACCGCCACGCTCGACGAGGCCCACCTCTGGGTCGAACTGCTGAAGGGCAGCGGCGGTTCGCACGGGGGCGGGGGCGGAGGCGGAGGCCCGGGGAACAACGTTGGCCGCTTCGCGGCGATGGTCTCACCGACCGACGGCGAGACCTTCACCGCGCCGCTCAACCTGCGGCTGATCGGGATCGGCCACGACCCGAACATCTTCACCAACGAGCCGGTGCCGGGCAAAGGCACCAACGCCGCCGAAGTGCAGTTCCTGCTCGACGGCAACCCGGTCGGCGAACCGGTGACCGGGGCCGAAGCCGAGTACCACGTGTTCAAGACCTTCGTCAACGGACTCGACGTCGCCCCCGGCCAGCACACGGTCAGCCTGCGGGCACGCTACGTCAACCCCGCCGAAGAAATCACCAGCCCGCCGGTGACGATCACGATCGAGCAGCCGAGTTACGCGCAGACTGTCGACCTGACCCAGGACGTGAAGCTCTCGGGAAGCCAGTCCTTCGACCTTGTCGGGGCACCGGGGGCGCGGATCCGGCTCAACGCCCACGGTCACCGGATCGTCACCGAAGGTGGCACCTCGGGCCATCTCAACCTCAGCTACGTGGACGTCTACGGCCTCGGCGATCCCGCCAACACCTCGCAGCCGGGAATCGACGTCACCGCGAGCGCCAGCGGCTCGGTGGCGCTCGAACACGACATCTTCGACAGCGGCAACCCGCTGGCGCTCGCCTTCAACGGCTCCAGCACCGCCTCGATCCGGGGCAATCTCTTCCGCTCCAACATGCGGATGCCGATCGGCCAGGAGCCCGGCAACGACCCGACTGGCGTCTCCTCGACCGTGCCGGGGATCCAGATCACCGGCAGCTCGACCGCTCCCAAGACCTTCGCCGCCAACAACGTCGCCGCGGCGCCGGTGCAGTTCGAACTCGCCCACGACTGGACGATCGGCGGCCCCACGGACGATGACAGCAACGTGCTGATCGGCCCGCGCGCCGCCTTCGAAGTCCTGCGCTCCAGCGACGTGACGGTCGAGGGCAACTTCGTCAACCACAATTACTACGGCGGCTGGAGCCAGGGTCAGCTGCTGGAGGTCGGCGGGACGTCGCCGATCACCATCGAGCACAACGTGCTGATGGACAGCTCCTGGCCGACCCGAGGCCTGGAAGGCGAGTTCGCCTACAACCTCGTGCTCGAAGCCGGCCACGAGTGGCTGGTCCCCGGCGATGGCGCCGGCCTCAACGGCCACCCCGTCGCCTACGTCCACAACAACGTCTTCGCCGGCGGCGACAACGACCGCGGCGGGATCACCGGCTACTACCCGGGGATCACCCGGGTGGAAAACAACACCTTCGACGCCCAGGAAGGCCCGCTGGCATTCGCCGGGGTGCTGTGGGAAGCCGACGCGGGCGACCTGACTCTCGACTCCAATGCCTTCGTCCGCTTCCCGACCTGGACGGCGGCGATCGTCGACCGGGTGGGCGGCAACATCACCTCCCAGTACAACGGTTTCTTCAATCCCCAGACGACCAACTATCTCGGCACCGTCACCGCCAGCCACGACCTCGCCGGCGGCGCCTCGACCGACCCGCGGTTCGCCGGCCCGCTGCCGAGCGCGCCGTTCGAGATGGACAAAGCCGCGGTCTGGAACCGGACCCTGAAGGTGAGTGAGATCCTCTCCGCCTACCGCGCCTTCTACACCCCGACCCAGGGCTCCCCCTACATCGACGCCGGCGACCCCAGCGCCTGCGCCTGCAACGACATCGGCGCCGTGGGCGCCGGCGCCGTCGCCAACCCGCTGGACCGGTTCGGCAGCTTCTCCCAGCCCGGGTGGGTCCCGCCGCCGGCCCCGCCGGCGCCCTAGCGAGCCGCTTACCAGGATCGGCGAGATCAGCCGTCGCGAGTGGGAGCTTGCGGGGGAACACCTGGTCCGGGTCGTCTGGAGGGCTCTTCGGGAGCTGAGGGAGCGATGCCCTCCTCGGCCGTGATGAAGTGCGCGTCTCGGCGTAGTGGTTGTGAGAGGAGGCACTTCAAGCAGTAGCGGACAAGGAGGCAGGGATGGGAAGTTTTCGCAACCCTCGATGGCGTGCGGCAACGGTGGTGGCGGCGGCGATGCTTCTGACTTGGGTATCCGGAGCGGGCATTTCGCAGGCGAGTGAGGCACCTTTGTCGCGGGCGGCGATGACCAGACCTCTTACTTCTGCTCTCGAGCGAGCAACCCCAAAGCGGATCCCGAGCGCGGCCCGAGTTCTCGATCTCAAACAAGTCGGCAGGAAAGGCAACGCGAGGTCGGTCACGATCACCAGTCTGCGAGAGGTTCATCGGTTCGCCAGGCTCGTCGACCGCCTGCCGGTTCAGACTGTCTTCGCTCCTTGTCCCCTGCGATTCGAAGAAGCTCCTGGTGAGATTCCTTCAGTCCGGCTCATCTTCCGCGCAACGACGGGCGGGGCGCCACTCGCCGAGGCTATTCAAGACGTTCCAGTCAGCATCTGTGCTCCCTTGGAACTGGCGATCCGCGGACACGAACAGGAACCTCGAATCCACGGTCAAATCATCGTCCGGGCGGTTACGCGCGTTTTCGAGCGCTAGAGGGTTGATGCGGGTTAGGCGGGTGCGCGGGGGCGTCGCAGGCCGAGCTGGGCGCCGCACGCGGACGAAGCGGGTAGCGGTTGCTACCCGCGAGGCCGTGGGTGGCGATCCAGCGACGGCATTCGGCGTCATCCGCGTGCGTGGATAACCCGCATCAACCCTCTAGACAGAAAGCCGCGTCTCGCCTGCGCCCTTACGACATTGACCACACCAGGGTGTGGTCAATGTCGTAAGGGCGACCGTCCACCTATTGGGTGACCGTCCAGCGGTAGACCGCCGGAGCACGCCCCTGCTGGCGTCGGGACCGATGTCAACCCCGGCGTCGAGCTGGCGCGGGTTCCGATCGACAGCGATGAATGTCGCACCGGGGGCATGCGTGGCTGCTCGCTCACGAGCGTCATCTGCCCGAGGCACCTCGTTCCCGGAGCTAGCGCTGGCAGATCACAGCGCAGCCGAGGCGCATCAATGTTTCGTGCAGCTCGTGGCCGGCGCTCCCATCGCAGTCTCCGACGGCGGAAGAAGTGCAACCAGGCAAACCTGCGGCACCGGTGAACCCGAGCGCAGTGCCGGCGAGCGCGAGCGTTGCCGCTCGCCTCACCGGCGGTGCCGCACGTGCTTCCGCACCTTCCACTTGTAGATCGCGGGGGTTGGGTCGACGGTCCCTTGCGGGTTGACCGCGCGTACCCGCAGTACGTGACGGCCCTTCTTTCGGACCTTCGCGAGCTTGAAAGGAGTGCGGCAGGGCTTGAAGGGCCTCTTGTCGAGCTTGCACTGGAAGCTCGAGCCCGGCTGGTCGGAGCTGAACTTGAGCTTGACCGGACGCTTGGAGATCTTGACCCGACCGTGTTTGCGCTTCTTCTTCTTGACCAGCTTGATGAAGGTGTTGGGCGGGCCGCCAACCTGAACCTCGGTGACCGCCTGGCTCTTTTCGTGGCCCGCGTCCCCGGCGTAGGAGGCGGTGAGCTTGTGAGTCCCATTGCCGACCCCGCTCGGGGCGTAATTGACCTGGCAGCTCGCTTTGCCCCCGCCCACGCCGGTGAGGCTGCAGGAGGCGCCATTGGGGAAAGCGCCCGGGCTGTCCGTGGCGAAACTGGCCGTCCCCGTGGGGATCCTCGGTGCCGCCGCGGTGTCGCTGACGGTCACCGTGCAACTGACGGCGGAACCCAGGAGCAGGCTCGTCGGCGCGCAAGAAAGCGTTGCCTGAGTGGGATCGATGGCGGCCGGCGCGGCGATGTGCAGGGTGGTCGTGCCGTCACTCGCCTGGTGGATCACCGTCGCTCCCGCATTGCCCTGGTAGGACGCCCTGACGATGTGGTCGCCGGGGGCTTCGGAGGTGTAGGTGAGCTCGCAGGAGGCGACTGGGCCGGCGCCGTCCGGCAGGGTGCAGGCCGCGCCGGACGAGAATGCGCCCCTGGCATTGCTCTGGAAGCGCACCTGCCCGTGCGGGTGAGTGGCCGGGCCTCCGGCGAGGTCTTCGACCGTCGCGGTGCAGTGGACAGCGCTTTGCAGCGCCGAGGTGGCCGGATCGCAGACGACGGCCGTGCGCGTCTGGTGCAGGGCGGCGGTGACGTGGACCGTCGTGGTGGCAAGGCTCGGTTCGTGGGCCTCGACGGCGCCGCTGGCGTTGTTGCCGCCGTAGACAGCGGTGAGCTCGTGGTCGCCGTTGTTCTCCCCGGGGCTGATCGGGTTGTAGTTGAGTTCGCAGGAGGCCTTGCCGTCGTCGGCGGCGACGACGAGCTGACATCCGCCGCTGGCGAAGGTGCCGGGGTTGTCGGTGCCGAACACCACGTTGCCCGCCGGAGGAGCCGTGCTCCCGTCGGTGTTCTCCACCAGGGCCTTGCACCTGGTGGAGGTACCGGCGGGCAGGTCCTGCGGGGTGCAGGTGAGGGTCGTCTTGGTCGGGTGACCGCCGTTCGGTGGCGAGACGACGATCTGTGCCTGCCCCGTGCTCGGTTCGAAGCCGTTTGCGCCGGGGTAGATCGCGCTGATCGTGTGACTCGGGTCGGGGCCAATCGCCGAGGGCGTGTAGAGGACCTGGCAGCGGGATTCGGAGGCGCCGATCGCGAACAGCAGGCAGCCTCCGGTCTTGAAGGAGCCCGGTGAGTCAGAGGCAAAGATCACGCCGCCGGTCGGCGCCTCTGCCGCGGCGGCCGCCGTGTCCTTGATAGTCACGGTGCAGATCGAGGCGCCGCCGAGGAAGACGCTGCTCGGCTGGCAGTCGAGCTGGGTGGCCGTGCGATGACCGCCGTTGGCGGTCAGAATCGTCAGCGGCACTTGGGTTTCGCCCTCGCTGCGCGCGTGTCCGCCGTCCCCTTCGTAGGAAGCTTTGATCGTGTGCTGACCCGATCCGATTTCGGTCGGGGTGTAGACGATCTGACAGCGCGCCTTGGTGCCCGAGGCCGGGAACAGCTCGCAGGCCGACTGATGTGAGAAGCCGCCGGGGCCGTCACTCTCGAACTTGACTTCGCCGGTCGGCGGCGTCGCACCCGGATTGGCCATATCTTCGACCGTCGCCGTGCAGGCTGAGGCGCCGCCGAGGATCACGCTGGTCGGCTCGCAGTTGACCGTCGTCGCGGTGGCGTCGGAGCCCCCGCCGCCGCCGCCGGTCTTGATCTCAAAGGGCGCCGCGTCGGCCGAGGAGCCGGTGTGGTGGTCGTCGCCGGGGTAGGCGGCGGAGATCTGCTCGGCGGCGGTCGCCGCGGTGGCTTCGAATTCGACTTCGCAGCTGACCGTGGCACCGGCGCCGGCGAGTTCGCATTCGGCGTTGCCCATGAAGGCGACGTCGGCCGGGTTGGCGCTGAAGGAGACCTTGCCGGTCGGGCTGCCCTGGGGCGACCCGGGGGTGGTGTCTTCGACCGTCACCGTGCAGTTGGCGTGGTCGCCGACGTTGAGCGGCCCGGCCGGGCAGGCGAGGCTGCTGGCGGTGGCGTCGGAGCCCCCGCCGCCGCCGGCGGCGTTGACGTGCACCTTGGTGGTCCCGAGGCTCGGTTCGTGCGCCTCGATCGCGCCGTTGGCGTCGTTGCCGCCGTAGACCGCGGTGAGCTCGTGGTCGCCGCCGTTGGCCCCGGGGCTGATCGGGTTGTAGGCGAGCTGGCAGG
>DATAEW010000075.1:0-52239 GCA_036257815.1 Solirubrobacterales bacterium | reverse complement strand
CGAAGGTGCTCGCGTTCCGTGGATTGGGCGCCGTCCTCGGCGGCGCCGTCGCGTTGGTGTGGCGTCCGCGTCGTCCTCTGCGGGCGGCGATGGTCGCGACCGCGTTGTGGATTCCGATGCCGCTGCTGATGGCGGCGGAATCGTCGGTGTTGACGATCGCGGTCGCGGCGCTGGTTGCGGGCGGTGGTCTGACCGTCTTCGATGCCTGCTGGGAGGCAACGATGCTCGGCAACATTCCAGAGGATCAAGTCTCGCGCGTCAGTTCATACGACTGGCTGGGCGGGCTTGGACTTCTGCCGCTCGGCTACCTGCTCGCGGCAGGCATGACGGCGAGCGTGGGCGCGGCAAGCGGGCTGATCCTCGGTGCCGCGATAACCGCTGGGACGACCGCCGCGGTGCTGACGGTGCCGAGCGTGCGCAACCTGCGTCGGGTCGGAGACGACGCAGCTGCGCCGACCGGCGAACCGCTGACGGACGCCGCGTAAAAGCTCGACTAAGCAGGACCGCCATGCACCAATGTCGGGCCGTAATCTCGTCGTCCAATCGCACCGGGCAAGGCACAATCGTCGGGCCGTAATCTTCGTCGTCCAATCGCACCGGGCAAGGCACAATCGACGGGCCATTAGTCGGTTCGGTCCAGTTGGCAGGTTGTTCCTTTTCCAAAGGAAAAGGTTTCATGGGTGGATCGTCAGTCCCCCCAGGCCATCCAATTTTCTTTCCTCTTTAGTCTGGGGGGACTGACGATCCACTCTCTTTTTCTTTTCGGTTTTTTGTTGGAGAGGTTGTCCCCCCGTTGGGGTTTTGCAGTTGTCCCGCCGCCCGCCCGCCCCGTCGCCGTTGCTGCTGCGCCCCACGTCTCCGGGCTGCACGCGCATCCCAGTGTCTCAACTACGTTGAGGCGGTGGGATGCGCGTGCGAAAGGGCGTCCAAAGGACAACCGAAAAGACCGGAGACGTGGGGCGCTCTACAAGCAGAAATCGGGGCGGGCGGGCGGCGGGACAACCCTCGTAAAACGCGGCTGGCGCCCCGTCCATTGGCTACAGATAGGCCATTGGACGGGGCGCCAGTCGCTGGGAGTTGGCGCCTAACCCAGAAGACGCCGCATGAAAAAGCTACTTCTCGGGGGACCGTAGCGCATGGCGCGGCAGATTGCTAGGGGAGATTGAAAAGCGCCCCGCCCGACCGCAGACGAGACGGGCAGTCGGACGGGGCGGGGGTGGCTGCGCCATCGGCCAAGAAGCGCGGGACCGGCGCGGGAGGCGACCCGCCAGAACGGTAGCGAAGATCGGCGACCGCCGCAGAAATATCTGAGCGCGGCGCGGCCTAAGCGACCGGCTCGGGGACCGCTTCTAGCTCTGTCTCGGCGAAGACTTCGCCGGGATCGTCGGAGGCCGGGGGGTGCTCGCGGATCGCGTATTGCCATCCGGCTCGCGGGTCGGTAGTCGGTTCAAGGTGGGGTAGATCGACAACGTGCAATGCGGGGTCGGTCACTCCTTTGATGCGGACGAGCTGGCCCGCGTCGAACAGCGGCGCGGTCGGTGGCTCAAAGGCTCGGCGAAGTTGATCGAGCGCGGCCGATGCCTGCGGCGAAAGATGGTCGGCAGGCGCGCTCACGTCAACAAGATCGAGCAGTTCGCCCGCCGCCTCGCAGTCGAGAAAATCGGCGATTGCATGTAGACGAACGGCGCGCTGCTCGCGGGTGGTTCGGTACGGCATTGGCTCTCCTTCGGGTTCTCGGGGTCAAGTCGGGAGGTTATCGACCGTCACTTGACCGGAGGGCCGGGGTCGGCGGAAAGACTGAGGGACCGGCGCTGGACCCCGCCCGCTGGCTCGGCCTCCAACGGGCGGGGTCCGCGCTCTGGCGCCCCTCATCCATCGAGCGCTCAGGACAATAGCTGGTCCCGTGCCTAAGCGCCCTTCTGTTTCGCGGCGAGGGCTTCAACTTCCGCGATGGTGGCCTCCGTGTCGGGGTCGAAGAACAGACCGGCAGCAGACGCCTCTTGTGCGGCGGCAGTCGGCCTCACCATCAGGTCGTCCATCAGCTTGTCCAGCGTGGGCGCCTCCAAAGCGTTGACGGCTTTGCGGGCGCGCTCGATCTGCTCGACCGCCGACAGTCGCGGCTCGCCCTCCAACTCATCTATTACGTGGGCGTAGAAGTCGTACATGACCTTGGGTTTGTGCCCCGCCCAGCGCGCAACCTCTAGCGGGCTGGCACCCGCGCGAAGCTGCAAGCTGACGAAGGAATGGCGGCAGTCGTAGGGGATCGCTTTGGCGAGCCAGGGCTGCGGGGGATCGCCCTCGGCGAGCGCTTTCTTGACCTTGCCCCACACTCGACGCCGCCAGTTGTTGTACTGGCTCTGCGTCCACGGCCCGCCGTTCATGGACGGGATCACAAGCTCATCGTCGCCGGGATTGCCGCGAGCCTTGCGAAGCTCAGCGAGGTTGTCGGCGAGTGGCGCGATCAGCGGCGCCGTCCGGTTGGTCTGCGTCTTGGTCGGGCCGGATTCGCCGAGCGCAATGGCCTTGTCGATGGTGAGCGTGCGCTGTCCAACGTCGCCCCAGGTCAGCGCCAACGCCTCGCCGGGGCGCAGACCGCCGTAGCTCATCAGGAAGATGAAGCAGGCATCGGCGAGCGCTCGGATTCCGCTTTTGTCTTTCGTCTTGCGTCGGCGCATCCGTAGCGCGATGCGCTCGACCACCATCGGCGGGAAAGGATGCGCCATCCGTTTCGGGGTCGCGTTGGGCTTCTTGACCTGCGCCACTGGATTGAGCGGAATGCGCTTCCACTCGACGGCGGCGCTGAAAACCGACGATAGGACGGTGAGCATCTTCAACTGCGACGCGGGACCGGCGCCGCGCTTTTCCATGCTGGCGAGGATCACGTCAAAGAGGCTCGGGTCGGAGACGAACGCGCGTAGCTCGTAGTCGTCGTATTTGCCCTTGATGTTGGCCGACCATTGCTGTTTGTAGCTCAACTGCGTCTGCGGCGCGAGCCGGTAGCCGCGCAGCTTCCAGAACTCCTCCCAGGCCGCGCCGAGCGTTTCGCGCGTCGTCGTCGGCAGCGCCTCGCCGCGTTGCTTTCGCGCTTTCACGTCAACGTCGAAGGCGGTCGCCTCGCGCCGAGAGTTGAAGATGGCGGACTTGGGTTCCCCCAGGCCATTCCGCCAACGGACGCGGAACCGCGTTCCGTCCTTGGTCTTGTAGCTGTCAACGCTCATCGCTACCGCCTCTCTCTCGTCGTTGCGGCGATGACACTTCTATGACACAGCGTAGCGAAGAAAGTAGCGATGTTTTGAGTCTGCGAGCCGGATTGACGCCTGATAAGCGAGAGACACGATCCTTATCAGAGACGCGCTCTAACCAACTGAGCTAATCGCCCACGGGAAGGCGATGATAGCGGCGTCGCGCGGGGCGGCTCGGACGGGCGACTGGACCCTCGGCGGCCTCTAGCGGCGGCGACCGACCTTGCGGGCCAGAGCGTGCGCCTCCTCGACGTTCTCTAGGTGGATCTCGACCGCGATGCCACCTCCCTTCGGCCGCACCGACACCTCATGCCCGAGCGCCGACTCCAGCGCGTCGCCGGCCTCGCGCAAGGCGCTGGCGGCGTCGGGATCGAGCCTCGTCCGTACCTTGGGGGCTTTTGGCTGGCCAGCCAGCCGGACCCTGTTCTCGGTTTCGCGGACGGACCAGCCCGCGCGCGCCGCATCGCGGGCGAGGCGGCGGCGGGCATCGTTGCCCTTGACGCCCAGGAGGGCGCGTCCGTGGCCCTCGCTCAGCTCACCGGACTCGAGCATCTCCAGCGCCTCGTCGGGCAGCTCCAGCAGGCGGATCAGGTTTGAGATCGCCGGGCGGCTGCGACCGACTCGCCGCGCCAGCTCCTCTTTGCTGAGGCCGAGATCCTCGACCAGGGCCGCGCAGGCCCGTGCCTCCTCGACCGGGTTGAGGTCCTCGCGAACCATGTTCTCGATCAGCGCCGCCTGCAGCCGCTCGGCTTCGGCCTGGTCGCGGATCACCGCCGGCACCTTCCGCAGGCCCGCCTCCTGCGCGGCCCGCCAGCGGCGCTCCCCGGCGATCAGCTCGTAGCTGCCATCGGGCAGGGGACGGACCAGCAGCGGCTGGACGACCCCGCTCGCCTCGATCGAAGCCGCAAGAGCCGAAAGTGCCTCGGGGTCGAAGTGGGTCCGCGGCTGATCTGGATTCGGCTTGATCAGCTCGACCGGCAGCTCGCGCAGCTCGCCGGCCTCGCCGTGCGGGGCGTCCGGCAGGATCGCCGCCAGGCCGCGGCCGATGCCGCGCTTGGTGCTAGCCACGGGTCGTGAGCTCCTTCGCCAGCGCCCGGTAGGCGACAGCGCCGTGCGACGAGGGAGCGTGCTCGGTCACGGGGAGACCATAGCTCGGCGACTCGGCGACTCGGACGCTGCGCGGGATCACGGTCTCGAAGACCATCCCCGGAAAATGGCGGCGCAGCTCGGCCTCGACGTCCTGGGCCAGCCGGGTGCGCTCGTCGTGCATGGTCACCAGCAAACCCGCAACCTCCAGTTGAGGGTTCAACTCACGCCTGATCAGCCCCAGGGTCTCGAGGAACTGCACCAGACCCTCGAGGGCCAGGTACTCGGCCTGGACCGGCACGATCACCCGGTCGGCGGCGGTCAGCGCGTTGACGCTGACCGGGCCCAGCGAGGGGGGGCAGTCGAGCAGCGTGACCGCAAAGCGCTCGCGGACCGGTCCGAGGCGCTCGCGGAGCCGCGTCTCCGAACCTTCGATCCGAGGCAGCTCGACCGCCGCGCCGGCCAGGTCGCGGCTCGCCGGCACGATCCACAGGTTGTCCGGCCCGGCGGGCCGCGCCGCCTCGGCCACCGAGACCTCGCCGGTCAGGCAGTCGTAGGAGGAGGGATGAACGTCCTTCTCGCGGCCCAGCGCCACGGTCGCGTTGCACTGCGGATCGAGGTCGACAAGCAGCGTCTGTCGCCCTTCGGCGGCCTCGCAAGAAGCCAGGTTGACGGCGGTGGTCGTCTTCCCGACCCCGCCCTTCTGGTTCGCCACCGCGTAGACCTTTCCCATCGGCCAGCACCCTAATCGTCCGGCGCTTCGAGGGAGAGCGCGAAATCAGGCTCGCGCCGGTGCGCTCTCGTGAACTAGGCTGCGCGCCATGGCAGAGAATTTCGACTGGCCGGAGGACCCCGCCGAGCGCGCCCGGGAGCTCGTCGAGGGTGTGCTGGACGAACTCGAGCTCGACGGCGAGGTCGCGGTCGAGGAGGACGACGACACGATCGCCGTCACGGTCGAGGGAGACGGCGACTACGGTCTGCTGATCGGCAAGCGGGGGCAGACGATCGACGCCCTGCAGCTGCTCTGCTACCAGGCCGCCTTCCGCGGCATGCGTGAGCGCAAGCGAGTCGTCCTCGATGCCGCCGGTTACCGCGAGCGGCGGCGGGAGACGCTGGAGGGTCGGGCCGATCGGGCCGCCGAGCAGGCGCTGAATTCGAACCGGGTCGTCGAGATGGACCCGATGAGCGCCCAAGAGCGGCGGGTCGTGCACGAACGGCTGAAAGAGCGGGCCGGCGTCGAGACCTACAGCGAGGGCGACGAGCCCCACCGCTGCGTCATCGTCGCGCCCCTGCTCGCCGAGTGAGGCGGGAGTTCGGCGACTCGCTCGATGGTGGGGGCCGGGCGGCTCTGAACGCGGTTCTGCGCCTGCTGGCCGAAGAGCGGGCGTCGGTCAGCTCGGTGGTCGACGAGCGGGCATGGAAGGTCCACGTCGAGGACAGCCTCACCGGGCTCGAGGTTCCGGACCTGCGCGGGGCCGGGCGGATCGCCGACGTCGGGGCGGGCGCGGGCTTCCCCGGCCTGGCCCTTGCGGTCGCCCTGCCGGAAGCGCGGATCGACCTGATCGAGTCGGTTGGCCGCAAGTGCGACTTCATGCGCCGCGCGATCGACGCCGCCGGGATCGGCAACGCCGAGGTGATCCAGGCTCGCTCCGAGGACTGGGTGGCCGCGCGGGGCCGCGAGGCCTACGACGCGGTCACCGCCCGGGCGGTGGGCCGCCTTTCCACCCTCGCCGAGCTCGCATCCCCACTGCTGAAGCCAAATGGCGTCCTCGTCGCCTGGAAGGGAAAGCGCGATCCCGACGAGGAGACCCAGATCGAGCGAGCATCTGGTGAGCTGTCGATGCGCCCCGAGCAAATCCTCGACGTCGGCGATCGGGCCGGTAGCAGGCACCGTCATCTCCATGTCATCCGCAAGAGCGGGCCGACGCCTCCGAACCTGCCGCGCAGGCCGGGGATCGCCAAGAAGCGGCCGCGGGGGTGACGGAGGTCTGGGTGACCCCCTTCACTCGCACCTCGTCGGATAAGCCGCCACTTGCTAACGCTCGATGGGGGTCGCTCCTCCCGCGCAAAACGTTCAGGGGTCACCCAGACCTCCGTCACAGCGCTCAAGCTCGATGACTCCGGCGCCGCAGGTGGCCTCAAGCTCGTGGCGGCGATCCAGGCGGCTGACCTGACGCTTCATCCCGGAAGCTTGAAACGCGGGACGGCCGGTGAGGGAGGGTTCTGACCCTCTCCGAACGGCTTGTACTTTTTCGGTCGGGGCGATCTCGAAAGGCCCCCACCGCCCATCCGAAAAAGTTGAGTGAGGAGAGGGTCAGAACCCTCCCTCACCCGACCTACCGCCGCTTCTTCTTTTTCCGCGGCGGAGGCGGAGGCGGTTTAGCCGCCTGGATCGCCGCCACCCCGTCGGCAGTCGCCACCTGCGGCGGCGGGACGATCCGCTGAATCACGTAGGACTGGCCGATCGTCCAGAAGTTGGTGGTGATCCAGTAGAGGATCAGGCCGGCTGGGAAGGTGACGATGAAGGGAACGAAGATCAGCGGCAGGATGAACATCATCGTGCGCTGGCTTTTGTCGGCGGTCACAGACATCACCATGCCGGAGATCAGCTGCGTGCCGACGTAGAGGATCAGCAGCGCGATCAGTTCGCCGCCGGTGGCCTTCGCGGTGAGGTCGTGGATGAAGAGGAACGACGCTTCGCTGCCGCATTCTCCCGCCTTGCAGCCGATGTCCTTCGGCAGGTCGTGGCGGAGGACCTGGAAGAGCGTGATGAAGACCGGGAGCTGGGCAAGGAGGGGGATGCAGGAGGCGAACGGATTGACTTTGTTCTCTTTGTAGAAGCGCATCATTTCCTGCTGCATGCGCTGTTTGTCGTTTTTGTACTTCTCCTGCAGCTCTTTGATCTGCGGCTGCAGCGCCTGCAGCGCCCGCATCCCTTTCAGCTGTTTGTAGGTGAGCGGGATCAGGATCGCCCGGATCAGCACCGTCAGGGCAATGATCGACATCCCCCAACTGAGCCCGGCGTCTTCGTGGAAGAACTTGAGGACCGAATTGACGACGTCGATCAGCGGCTGCAGGATGTTCGCGGCGGTGAGCATCAGGAGCGCGCCTCGCGGTGGAAGTCAGCCGGGTGGACGTGCCCAACGCGCAGCGTGAAGCGCTCGCGGACGGGGTCATAGCCGCCATGGCTGAATGGGTTGCAGCGCAGCAGCCGCCAGCCCGCGAGGATCAAGCCCCGAAGCACGCCGAACCGCTCGATCGCCTCCACCGCGTAGGCCGAACAGGTCGGCTCATAGCGGCAGCGGCGGGGTCGGCCAGGGGAGATCCAGCGCTGGTAGGCATGGATCGGGGAGATCAGAAGCCGTTTCACGTGGAACGCCCCCCCGATTCCTTCGCCAGCGCCTCCTCCAGACTCGCCGTGACCCCCGCCAGGCCGTCGCGCTCGATCAGCCCGGCAACGTCGGCGCGAGCGACGATTACGAAGTCGTGTCCCTTGGGCAGGCGGTCCGCGAGAGCCCAGAAAGCTTCCCGCAGGACCCGCTTGACACGGTTGCGCTCGACCGCGGCGCCGACCTTGCGGCTGACGGAAACCCCGAGCCTCACGTCGTCGCGCTCCTCATCCCGGCGGGGGAAGGTATAGAGGACGAGGTAGCGGGTGGCATGCGAGGTTCCGTCGCGATAAACCCGGTCGAACTCGCCGCTGCGCGAGAGGCGCCGTCGCTTCGGCGCCATCAGCTGACCGGTCCTGCGACCTCGGGCATTCAGGGAGTGAGGCGCTTTCGCCCTTTGCGCCGGCGCCGCTTGAGAATCGCGCGGCCGCCGCGGCTGCTCATCCGCGCACGGAAGCCGTGAGTCTTCGCGCGCTTCCGCTTCTTCGGCTGGTAGGTGCGCTTCATGGGGGCGGAAGTATAGGGCTAGATGAGTCGGCCCCATGGCGTGGAGGTCAGGGAACTCGGGCGCGGAAATCTTTTGTGCGGGATTTGCGGCTCGCAAGCCGAAGCCGGCCAGGCTCGCAGGTATGGTCGCCGGCCAGGTGCCGAATGACCCGTCCGGACAAGAACTCGATGCCCTCTGGGAGGCGATCGAGCAAAGGCTCCGGGCCTCCGTGCCGGAGTCCACGTACCGGCTCTGGCTCGACCCGCTGCGGCCAGCCGGTTGCGTCGACGGCACCCTCTACCTAACCGCGCCGGAGGGCATTCGTGCCTGGGCCGAACGCCGCTACACGGACCTGATCGGCGAAGCGGCCGTCGCGGTCGCTCCCGGCATCCACCAGGTCAGCTTCGAGGGCGGGCGGGCGGGCGGGGAGCTCGGCGGCGAGACGGGGGGAGGCGAGCTAAACCCGAGCTACACCTTCGACCGCTTCGTGATCGGCCCCGGCAATCGGCTCGCCCACGGAGCAGCGCTGGCGGTTGCCGAGGCGCCCTCGGAGGCCTACAACCCCCTCTTCCTGCACGGGCCGCCGGGCCTCGGAAAGACCCACCTGCTGGCGGCGATCGCCAACTACCTGCGGGCCAACGCGCCGTCGCTCAGCGTTCGCTACACGACCGCCGAGTCGTTCACCAACGAGTTCGTCACCGCCCTCCGGTCGACCGGCGCCGAGGCGTTCAAGACGCGCTACCGCGACATCGACGTGCTGCTGATCGACGACGTCCAGTTCCTCGAGGGCAAGCCCGCCACCGAAGAGGAGTTCTTCCACACCTTCAACGCCCTCTATGAATCGGGCAGCCAGCTCGTCCTCTCCGCCGACCGGATACCGAGCGAGCTTTCAACGCTCGCCGCGCGGCTGCGCGACCGCTTCGAGTGGGGGCTGACCGTCGCCGTCGAGCCGCCCAACCTGGCCACGCGATTGACGGTCCTGCGGCGGCTGGTGGGGGAGGCGGGAGTCGAGATCGCGGACAACCGGGCGCTCACCGAGCTGGCGCAGCGGATCGACGCCAATGTCCGTCAGCTTCACGGCGCCCTGACTCGCGTCGTTGCCCACGCTTCTCTGATGGCACGGCCGCTGAGCTCGGAGCTGATCGCTGAAGTGATCCCGCGCGCGCACTCCGCCCGGGGCACCTCGGTCGAGGAGATCCAGCAGCGGGTTGCCGAGCGTTTCAGCATCTCCCGCGCCGAGCTGGTCGGGACCAGCCGTGCCGCCACGCCGCTGCGCGCCCGGCAGGTCGCGATCTACCTGACCCGCGAGCTGACCGATCTCTCACTGCCGCAGATCGGGCGACTCTACGGAGGGCGCGATCACTCCACGGTGCTCAACTCGCTGCGCCGCGTCGAAGCGAGCCTCGCCGAGGACGGCGATCTCTCCAACCGGGTGCAGGAGTTGCGGCGAGCAATCCACAGCCCGGTCGTCGGGGAGCGCTGACAGCCGATGGCGCTGCAAGAATCAACCCTTTCCCCACAGCAGGTTCCACAGGCCAAAAACCGCGTCCCAACGGGCTTTGCGAACTATCCCCCAGGCTTTCAACAAGTCCTATCCCAACTCGAGAAGGCAACCATCTCTTGAAGCTCACGACCAAACGGGAAGAACTCGTCTCCAAGCTCTCGATCGTCTCGAGAGCGGTGTCCACCCGCGCCGCCACCCAGGCTCTTTCGGGAGTCCTGCTGTCCGGGTCCGATGGACGGCTCACGCTCTCGGCCACCGACCTCGACATGGGGATGCGAACGGCGGTCGAGGCCCAGATCGCCGAGGAGGGCTCAGTCCTCCTGCCCGGCCGCCTGCTCGCCGAAGTCACCCGTTCCCTCGCCGACCCGACGGTGGAGATAGAGACCCGCGAGGCCGAGCATGACGTGGAGATTCGCAGCGGCAGCTCCAGTTTCCACCTCCGCGTGCTGCCGGTCGAGGACTTCCCGCGGTTGCCCGAGACGGAAGGCAGCGGGGCGCTGCGGATCCCGGCCCCGGCACTCGAGGCCAGTATCGAGCTGGTCGCGAGAGCGGCGTCGCGGGACGACATGAGACCCGTCCTCACCGGCGTCTTCGTCACCGCCGCGGGACGTGAGATGACGATGGTCGCCACCGACTCCTACCGCCTTGCGGTCAAACGAACCGAGCTGGAGAACGAGCTCAGCGGCGAGATCGAGGCGAACATCCCAGCTCGCGCGCTGCGCGAGCTGGCGCGGATCCTCGCTTCCGAGGAGGCTGAGGCGGCGGCGATAACGCTGCTCCCCAACCAGGCCGTGTTCGAGGCCGGCACGGTGACCCTGACCACGCGGCTGATCGAGGGCCAGTTCCCGAACTTCCGCCAGCTTCTCCCGGAGTCCTACGAGCACGACGTCCGCCTGCCCCGTCCCGACTTCCTCGACGTCACCCGGCGGGTCAGCCAGCTGGCCCAGCGCAACGCGCCGCTGCGACTCTCCTTCGAGCCGGGACAGCTGACCGTCGCCGCCGAGACGCCGGACGTCGGCGATGCCAAGGAGACGATGGAGGCCGCCTTCGAGGGCGAGCCGTTGGAGATCGGCTTCAACCCGGACTTCCTCAAGGAGGGCATCGAGAGCGTCGAGGGCGAGCAGGTGCTGCTGCGGCTGATCTCGCCCCTGCGGCCAGGGTTGCTGCAGCCGGTGGAGGGCGACGACTTCCGCTATCTGGTGATGCCGATCCGACTCAACGTCTGATCCCGTGATCCGCGGGGCCGACACCCGGACGGCGTCGGCGGGGTGATGGGACGGTGCTTCTCACCGCGATCGAGGCAAGACCGGTTCGCAGCCTCGAGCGGATCCGGGTCGAGCTGGAACCGGGGATCACCGGCATCGTCGGGCCCAACGGCGTCGGCAAGACCAACCTCGTCGAGGCGCTCTACTTCGCGCTCACCGGGCGCTCGTTCCGGACCTCCGATCGCCGCGACCTGATCCCCTTCGGGGGCTCATTGGCGCGAGCCGAGGCCACGGTGCGGGACGGGGACGGGATCGAACGGCGCCTGCTCGCCTCGGTCAGCCGCACCGAAGGCCGCCGCCACCTGCTCGACGGCCAGCCGGCCGATCCGGCGACCCTGGCTCGCAGCCGCCCTCCGGTCGCGGTGTTCGCTCCGGATCGCCTGACCCTGGTCAAGGGGCCACCGGCGGAGCGCCGCGCGCATCTCGACGGCTTCATCGCCGCCCGTTGGCCGGCGCGCGCTGAGCTGCGCAAGCGCTACGGCCAGGCGCTGGCGCAACGCAACGCCCTGCTGTCGCGGTTGGCGGCCGGCCACGGCTCGCCGGCGGAGCTCGCCGTGTGGGACGCCACCCTCGCCGCCACCGCCGCGCCCCTGGTGGCCGCCCGAGAGGAGGCGACGGCGGAGCTCGGCCCCAGCTTCGCCACGACCGCGGAGGAGCTGGGGTTGGACGGGATCGCGAGCCTCGAGTACGTGCCGCGGGCGGCCGGGTCCGAGGAGGAGATCACGGCCGGACTGGAGGAGCATCGCGAGCAGGACATCCGACTGGGCCGCAGCTCCTGGGGGCCGCACCTGGACGAGCTGAAAATCTCGCTCGCTTCCCGGGCGCTGCGCCGCTACGGCTCCCAGGGCCAGCAGCGCGCCGCCCTCCTCGCCCTCCTCTTCGCCGAGCGGGAGGCGCTGCGGACGGCGCGGCGGGTGGTCCCGCTGTTGCTGCTCGACGACGTGATGAGCGAGCTCGACCCGGATCGCCGCGGGCGGCTCGTCAAGCGACTCGAGGGCGGCGGCCAGGCGCTGATCACCGCCGCTGACGAGGATTCGCTGCCGGCTAGCGCGCTGCGCGCGGTGGTGCGCATGCCGCCACCGGAGCTGAAGAGCGCGGAGGCCGCGTGAGCCGGCGACGCGCCCCACGCCAGGCCGCGGAGGCGTTTCGTCTCGCCCGCGAGCGGGCGGCCCCGCAGACCACGCTGGCGGTGGTGCAGGCAATCTGGCGCGAGGCGGTCGGGGATCAGGTGGCAGCGGTGGCGGCACCGGTCTCCGAGCGGTCGGGGACGCTGACCGTCGAGTGCGCTGACGGTGTCTGGGCGCAGGAGCTCGACCTGTTGCAGCAGCAGCTTCTCGAGCAGCTCCGCGCGCGCTTGGGGGACCGCGCTCCGCGGAGCCTGCGATTTCGTCTCGAAAAGGTCCGGAAGTAGTTTGTGTTTATACACGATTTGCAGGGAATTTTTGACGCTGTCACGGCGGTTCCGCAGTCTTCAACTGGTATTCTTATGGCAACTCGCGTCAAGCCCCGACCTGCCGAGGAGCGAGTCTTCGGGCGTCGGGGTTTTCTGTGTCGATCGGAAGGGATTCATTGCCTGAGAAAAAAGCCAGCGGCAAAACCGCGGACTCCTACGGCGCCGAGGACATCACCGTCCTCGAGGGCCTGGAAGCGGTCCGCAAACGCCCCGGCATGTACATCGGCTCCACCGGACCCCGGGGTCTCCACCATCTCGTCTACGAGATCGTCGACAACTCCGTCGACGAGGCTTTGGCCGGACACTGCGACAGCGTCCGCGTCGTTCTCCATCCGGACAACAGCTGCACGGTCGCCGACGACGGCCGTGGCATCCCGGTGGAGACGATGGCCAAAGAGGGGAGGCCGGCGGCGGAGGTCGTGCTCACCGTGCTGCACGCCGGCGGCAAGTTCGGCGACGGCGGCGGCTACAAGGTCTCCGGCGGCCTGCACGGGGTCGGCGTCTCGGTCGTCAACGCGCTGTCGGAGCGACTGCACCTGCAGATCGAGCGCGACGGTCATGTCTGGACCCAGGACTACGAGCGGGGCAAACCGCGGAACGAACTGACCAAGGGCAAGACCTCCCAGGGCCACGGCACGACGATCACCTTCCTGCCCGACCTGGAGATCTTCGAGGAGATCGAGTTCGACTTCCAGACCCTGGCCGAACGCCTGCGCGAGACGGCGTTCCTCACCCGGGGCCTGAAGATCGAGCTGGTCGACGAGCGAGGCGCGACCAATAGCGTCGTCTTCCAGTACGACGGCGGCATCGAGGACTTCGTCCGGCACCTGAACGAGAACAAGGACGAGCTGCACCGCAAGGTCATCTTCTTCGAGGGCGCCGAGGAGGCGGGCGAAGTCGAAGTCGCGATGCAGTGGAACGCTTCCTACCAGGAGTCGATCTTCAGCTTCGCCAACAACATCAACACCCACGAGGGCGGCACCCACCTCTCCGGCTTCCGCGCCGCCCTGACCCGCACCCTCAACGCCTACGCCCGCAACAAAGGGCTGCTGAAAGAGAAAGACGAGAACCTCGCCGGCGAGGACGTGCGCGAGGGTCTGACCGCGGTGATCTCGATCAAGCTCCACGACCCCCAGTTCGAGGGCCAGACGAAGACCAAACTGGGCAATCCGCCGGTCAAAGGCCTGGTCGAGGAGACCGTGAATCGCAAGCTCGGCGAGTACCTCGAGGAGAACCCGAGCGACGCTCGTCGGATCATCACCAAGGCGGTGGATGCCTCACGGGCCCGCGACGCGGCGCGCAAGGCGCGTGACCTGACCCGCCGCAAGTCGGCGCTGGAGAACTCGACCCTGCCCGGGAAGCTCGCCGACTGCACGGTCAAGGACCCGAGCCTGGCCGAGATCTTCGTGGTCGAGGGCGACTCGGCGGGCGGCTCGGCCAAGCAGGCCCGCGACCGCAACACCCAGGCGGTGCTGCCGCTGCGCGGCAAGATCATCAACGTCGAGAAGAGCCGGATCGACAAGGTGCTCGCCAACAACGAGATCCAGGCGCTGATCACGGCGATCGGCACCGGCGTCCACGACGAGTTCAACCTCGACGACGCCAGGTACCACAAAATCGTCATGGCGACCGACGCCGACGTCGACGGCGCTCACATCCGCACCCTGGTCCTCACCTTTCTCTACCGGCAGATGCCACAGCTGATCGACGCCGGTTACGTGTACATCGCCAAACCGCCGCTGTACAGGGTCAAACAGGGCAACCAGGAGACCTACCTGGAGCGCGAGTCGGAACTCGAGGAGCTGCTGCTGCGCGACAAACTGGAGAAGTTCGAGCTCACCGACGCCAACGGCAAGCGGACGAAACTGACCCAGAGCCGCTGGCAGGGGTACGTGCGGCGCTCGAAGGAGTACGAGGGCTGGAGCTCTTCGCTGCAGGCCGAGTTCGGGCACGAGGCGGTGCGCTTCCTCGAGGAGTCTCACATCCTCGACGAAAGCGTGGCCAGTCTGGCGAGAGCGACGAAACTCCTCTCAGGCGACGCTCCCGAGGGCGCCGCCTTCGACACCGAGGTGCTGCAATCCGGCGACGACGCCGTGGTCGTCAAGGCGATCGAGCGGCGCAGCGGCCTCGCACGGACCCACCGTTTGTCGGCCGAGCTGTTCGGCCACCACGACTACCGCAAGTTCGTCGAGGTTCACGAGGCGCTGCTGAAACAGGTCGGTCGGCCGCCGTTCGAGATCGAGTTCGGCGGCAGGCGCAACGCGGCCCTTTCCTTCCAAGCCTTGCGCGGAGCGGTTCTGGAGCTGGCCCGCCACGGCGTCCAGCTGACCCGCTTCAAGGGCCTCGGCGAGATGAACGCCGAGCAATTGCGCGAGACGACGATGGACCCGGGGACCCGCACGCTCGCCCGGGTGACGCTGGAGGACGCCACCGCGGCCGACCACATCTTCTCGATGCTGATGGGCGACCAGGTAAGCCCTCGGCGCGACTTCATTGAAAGCCACGCCAAGGAGGTTCGGTTCCTTGACGTATGAAGTCGCGAGAAACGCGGCCGCTGCAAACCGGCGCATCTCGGAGTCCTCGGTCGCTCGGATCGGGTCACGCACTGAAAAGTGCGCTCCCCTCACCGCGCTCCCTGCGTCCACCGACCTGCTTGGTTTTCACGGCCGTTCGATCGACGGGGTTTTCCGAACCCTTTCGGCTGACAGGGGGGACCTGTAATGGCGCTCGAAGCTTTGACGGGGCGGATCGAAGAGCGCGAGCTCGAGAAGGAGATGCGCTCGTCGTATCTCGATTACGCGATGAGCGTGATCGTCGGGCGGGCGCTGCCCGACGTGCGCGACGGCCTCAAGCCGGTGCATCGCCGGGTGCTCTACGCGATGCACGACATCGGCCTGCAGCCGACCCGGCCCTACCGCAAGTGCGCCTTCATCGTCGGCGAGGTGATGGGTAAGTACCACCCGCACGGCGACTCGGCGATCTACGACACCCTGGTGCGAATGGCGCAGGACTTCTCCCTGCGCTACATGCTGGTCGACGGGCAGGGCAACTTCGGCTCGATCGACGACGATCCGGCAGCGGCTATGAGGTACACCGAGGCCCGTCTCGGTCGCTTGGCGACCGAGCTGCTGCGCGACATCGACGCCGACACCGTCGATTTCGGGCCCAACTACGACGAGTCGACGCAGGAGCCGCTGGTCCTGCCGTCGCGCTTCCCCAACCTGCTTGTCAACGGCACCTCGGGGATCGCCGTCGGCATGGCGACCAACATCCCTCCGCACAACCTGCGTGAGGTGGCGGCGGCGGTAGGCGCCTACATCGACGAACCCGACATCGACCTCGAGGGGCTGATGGGCCACGTCAAGGGCCCCGACTTCCCCGGCGGCGGGATCATGAGCCGGGAGGGGATCCGCGACGCCTACGCCTCGGGCCGCGGCAGCATCCGGGTTCGCGCCCGAGCCCACGTCGAGCCGCTGAAGGGCGGCAAGGAGGCGATCGTCGTCACCGAGCTCCCCTTCATGGTCAAGAAGGGCGGCGAAGGGGGCCTGATCACCAAGATCGCCGATCTCGTGCGGGACAAGAAGCTCGAGGGGATCTCCGACCTGCGCGACGAGACCGACCGCTCGGGGATGCGCCTGGTGATCGAGCTGAAGCGCGGTGGCCCGCCGGCCAAAGTCGTGCTCAACAACCTCTACAAGAAAACCGCGATGCAGTCGACCTTCGGCGCCAACATGGTGGCGCTGGTCGACGGCGTGCCGCGCACGCTGAGCCTGCTCGAGCTGATCCACCACTACGTCGAGCACCAACGCGAGGTCGTCACCCGCCGCACCCAGTACGAACTGCGCCGCGCCGAGGCCCGGGCACACATCCTCGAGGGCCTGCTGATCGCGCTCGACAACCTCGACGCGGTGATCAAACTGATCCGCGGCTCGAAAGACCCCGATACCGCCCGCGAGGGCCTGATCGACAAATTCGACCTCTCGCGCGAGCAGGCGCAGGCGATTCTCGACATGCGCCTGCAGCGCCTGACCGCGCTGGAGGCCGACAAAGTCCGCGCCGAGCACGCCGACCTGATGGAGCGGATCGGCGAGCTGCGGGCGATCCTCGGCGACGAGGCGAAAGTGATGGCCCTGGTCAAGGGCGAGCTGGGCGAAATCGTCGAGTCCTACGGCGACGAGCGTCGCACCGAAGTCGCGCACTTCGAGGGCGACGTCGGAATCGAGGACATGATCGCCGACCAGCAGATGGTGATCTCGCTCACCGCCTCCGGCTACGTGAAGCGACTGCCGCTGGCGACCTACCGTCAGCAGCACCGCGGCGGCGTCGGGGTGATGGGGATGAACCTCAAAGAGGACGACTACATCGCCCACCTGCACATCAGCTCGACCCATGACTACCTGCTGTTCTTCACCAACCGCGGCAAGGTCTACCGGCTGAAGGTGTACGAGCTGCCGGAGGGCTCACGCACCTCGAAAGGGAGCTCGCTGCGCAACCTGCTGCCCCTGCGCGAAGGCGAGAAGGTGATGGCGGTGATCCCGACCCGTGACTTCAAGGAGAACAAGTACCTCGTCTTCGCGACCGCCAACGGACTGGTGAAGAAGACCGAGTTCCTCGCCTACAACACGCCAATCAGGGCGGACGGGATCATCGCGATCAAGATCCGAGACGACGACGAGTTGGTGCAGGTGCGACTCACCTCGGGCGAAGACGACATCCTGATCGTCTCCCACTCCGGCCACGCCGCCCGTTTCTCCGAGGGCCTGGTGCGGCCGATGGGTCGCGACACCAGCGGGATCAAGGGAATGAACGTTGCCGGCGCGGACAACCGAGTCCTGGCGATGGACATCGCGCGCAACGACACCGAACTCTTCGTCGTCACCGAGAACGGTTACGGCAAGCGCACGCCGGTCTCCGAGTACCCGGTCAAGGGCCGTGGCACGAAAGGCGTCCTGACCGCGAAACTGACCGAGAAGAAGGGTGGCCTCGCCGGCGCCCTGATCGTCGGTGAGCACCAGGAGCTCCTCTTCATCTCACAGAACGGGATGGTCCAGCGAACCACCGTCGGCGGCATCTCCCAGATGGGCCGCTCGACCCAAGGCGTCAAGGTCATGAACATCAAGGACGACGACTGCGTCAGCGCCGTCGCCCTGGTCGTCGAGTCCGAGGAGGCCAGCTCCTCCCCGCCGGGTCCGGAGCCGGAGGAACTGTCGGGCTCCGACGGCGCCTCGCCAGACGACGCTGCCCCCGGCGGGTCCTAGGCAGGAGATAGTGGGGGCGTGCGGCCGCCCACCGCAGCGCTCTTACATTTGACCACACCAGAGTGGGGCGAAATTCGGAACCGCGGTCTGAGCTGCATCGGTTGCCGCCGTAACCCGCCGCGATCTCGATCCCAGCAGAGTCGAGTCCCCACCTCAAGCGTGGGAATCGTGTTCAGCGGAAGCCCGTGCCGGAGCGAAACCTCTCGCCCAAGGGGGCTGGACAAAATCTATTTAGGTACCGATCTGGTACACACCGGGAACTAACCGAGCGCTACGGAAGGTAGATATGCCGCAGTGGGGTCTAACCGAGAATCAACGTTTCGCACGTCCCTGGGGCATCTCGGCCGAGTGGTTGGAGCCTGCAAAGGTCAACACCGACCCGATCCACGGCGACATTTACCTGAACCGCTTGGAGCAGGCGATCGTCGACAGCCCACCATTCCAGCGCCTGCGCAGGATTCGTCAGCTCGGCATGGTCCACTTGGTCTACCCGGGAGCGACTCACACCCGCTTCTCCCACGCCCTGGGAGCGTTACGGGTTGTTCAGGACCTTCTCGACATCGTGCTCAACCAGCGCAACGGTCGGCACGCGGACCTCGACCTGTTCCAGCAATGGGAAGAGCGCTTTGGGAGTCTGGTGCCCAAACGGCGCGGACAGCGGGAACCCGTCAAGGAATTCGAGTTAAAAATCGCCGAGGCCGTGGTCCTCGCCCGCCTTGGATCTCTGCTGCACGATCTCTGCCATGTGCCATATGGGCATACCATCGAGGACGATCTGAAACTCCTGACGCCCCACGACGAAAACAAGGAGCGCCTTGGCTTCTATTGGGAATCTCTCGGAAACAACGGGAAGGAATCGGACTTCACTGCGGTCCAGAACATCCTGAACAAGGCACCCCTCCGCAAAGCCTTGCGCATCATCCTCCTCTCCAAGGTTCACGAAAAAGCGCCCGATGTCAGGCTGCGTGAAATGGAGAGGTACCCATTTGTCGCGGACCTGGTTACCAACACGATCTGCGCTGACCTCCTCGACTACCTGCCCCGCGACCACAACTTCACGGGCCTTCCAGTCGAACTCGGGCAGCGCTTTATGTCAGCCTTCTACGTGCTGCCGGCCGAGGAAGGCGAGGAGAAGCTCCACTACCAAGAGCGGATGGCCCTTCGCCTCTCCGACGATGGCCGCGAGCGCCACGACATAAAGTCGGAGCTCCTCAAGCACCTTCGGTACAGGTATGAGCTGCAGGAGCGAGCCATTGTTCATCACGCGAAGTTAGCGGCAGATTCGATGCTTGGAAAGGCTCTCGAACTTTGGTACCGCGACCTGAAGGAAGACGCAGCTAAGAAAGCGGGCGGGGGAAATGTAAGTAGTGTGGTAGACCGAGGCGGTGAACCCGATGAAGTTTGGAGCGCTCTTGAAAGGGACGTAGGGATCAAGGAGGCGTCGGAAGTCGAGGCCGGAGTGAAGACACATGTAGAGAACCGGGTCCGCACGCTCGGAGACGACAGCCTCCTGGAATATCTGGCGGGCGCTCTGGAGAGTCCTGACGACGCGCCGCCCGTGGGCGCAAGGGTGAGGGCACTGGCGAGAGACGTCCTCGACCGGAGGCTGTACAAGCGGGCAGCTGAGGCGAGGCGCACGGGAACCAAAGGCCGGCTTTACGAGCTATTCAAGAGCAGGTCGAAGCAGCGGAGCCTGGAGCGGGCGGCCGCCCACTTCGCCGGTGTTCCGGAGGAGCATGTCGTGATCTGGCTGCCGGACCCGAAAATGCGGTTGAAGGTTGCGGAGGTCCTCGTGGACTTCGGGCATGGAGTCGCTCCTTTCGAGCAGCATTCGGAACAGGCGCATGAGATATACAAATCCCACGAAGACCTCTGGACCGCGACGGTATTCGTCCACCGTAAGGTGAAGGAAGATAAATTGGACGCAGTTGTTCTCGCTCGGCTGGCCGAGCTGATGGGGGTGGAGTGGGACCGACATCAGCCCCGCAGCGCGAACCAGCCGCAGCAGTGGCCGATATGTCTGGCAGCTTCGAGAGAGCTGGACGAGGATCTGCTGGAAGCCGAGCTCAAGAACCTGCTCGAGTTGGAGGCAACGAAGAAGGCGGCGCACCGTACTTCTGCCGATCTCACCTTCGCTGACCTCTGCGCTGAGATCGCCCCGCACGCAAAAAAAATCAAGGCCCGCAGGAAAGCAGGCGCGGTTCCGGGCTAGCTGGGCTTTCGGACGACAGTCATCGCGATTTGCCGACGCTCCGCATCGCAGCGCAACGCGCAGCACATCGTCTGCCCTCTACGGGTCGGGTGGGAGACCTCCGCTTTGGCGGCCCCCTTGGTCAAGGCTTCCGCAAGAGCGGGGAGCTTCCTCCACGAACGTAAGTCGCGAAGCATCGAGCTGGTCGACCACTGATCGACCAGCGATCCTGCGCCGACCTCCCCGTCCGCGGGCCAATACCACAGCGCCACGCCTAGGCGAGGGGTGACCGCGGCCACCGCACGCGCGGCTACCTCGACAGAGACATCAAAAATCCGCTGCAGCTCGAAGATGGTGTTTGCTTCGAGCGGCCGCCGTTCGATCGCGTTCGCGGGGACCAAGAGGGACCGAGCGAAGTCATCGCACCACGCCTCCTCTGTCTTGGACCAGGGTCTGCTCCGTCTGGGGCCGTCGCTCGGACGCCGATCGAAGAAAAACGTGTGGCCGAGCTCATGCGCCACTCGGAACCGGTAGCGGTGACGAACGAGCTCCGCCCGGCCCTTGCTGCTGAGATCTCCCCAACCAAACCTGGGACGGGGGTCTACCTGGATCAGAAACCTGTCGACCGTGCGACGAGGCGCCAGTCGCCCCTCAATGCTGCTCGACCCGTTTGGCCGAGGCTGGGTCAATCGACAGCCAAGGCTGTCGGCGATGACCTCAAGGTCAGCGGCCCCATCCCCAAAAGCAAACTCCGAGCGCAGCTGCTCTGCTACAACTGTTGGCGAGTTCAACAATATTGCCTCAATATTGAAAACTACAAGCCTCCGATGTCAGAACCGAGCTGCGTCTCCTCTCGCAAATACCTGCATAGATGTCCGCTCTGGCCCACGATGCAATGGGTTCCGCGAGCAGTTGTGAGCCGCCTCGACTCTCGGGTCAAACTACTCCGCGACGCGGGCTATCCAGCTTTCCGCAAAGACGTTCTCGGTTTCCTCGTCATGTATCAGGCCCCTCGATCCCCGAACACGATCGCAGCGATGGCGCGTGCGTATTTGCGCCAAACTGCACCTGCCTTCCGCGGAAGGCAGGATTCCAAGTCCCTGATGCTGACCCTTCCTTCCCCCGTAAGCCTCCGCATCGACGCCCTCGCTGCGGCCTCCGGCAAGGCGGGGTTACCTCTCTATCGGCAAGACATCGTCGGAGCGCTCATATTCGAGCGCTCGCCAGAGGATGTCGGCGAGTTGATCAAGCTCTTCCTCAGATATCGCCGCGCGAAGGCCGGGGACGCTCGGGTGCCTGGGCTCCCACTGCGCCGTGTGCTACTCAGCGAGCGCCCGAAGCAAGGTCCTCGGCCGTCAGTCCGGGAACCAGGACGCGTCTGGCCGACCTCAGGCAGCTTGCGGTAAGTACTGCTGCCAGGCGCTCGGGATCTTCGGGCTGGCGACCTGGATGAAGACCGTCGGGGGTGGGGCCTTCGGCGTCTTCTTCGGGTGCATGTGGATCTCGCGCGGGAGGCGGTTGCCCTTGCGACGGTTGCAGGAGGCGCAGGCGGCGACGATGTTCTCCCAGACGGACTCGCCGCCGCGGGAGCGCGGGATCACGTGGTCGACGGTGAGGCCCGACTTGGTCGAGCCGCAGTACTGGCAGGTCCAGGAGTCGCGGGCGAGGACGGCGCGGCGGGTGATTTTGCGGCGGTGCGCCTCGCGCGGGATGCGGACGTAGTTGACGAGGCGGATCACGTCCGGGCGGCGCAGCGTCATGTGCTCGGAGTGGATGGCGGCGCCCTGACGGTGCTCGAGGAGCTCGGCCTTTTCCTTCAGCAGCAGCACGGCGGCGCGTCTCAACGTGCAGACGTTGATGGGCTCAAAAGTTGCATTAAGCACAAGAACCCTTGCCATTGTGCCCAGGATTGTAGGGGCGCCGCCCCCTCGCCCGCCGAGTTCGACTCGACTCGCCGTGCGCGTGCTTCTAGCGCCTGACCGTGACGAGCTGATCGGCCGGCGCATAGTCGTCGCGCAGCGCCGCCGCCGTGCCGGCGAACGCTTCGACTTCCTGGCGTTTGAAGACGACAGCGTTGGAGAACGAGGAGCCGACCGACGCCGACATTGGATTGTCGGTCCCCAACAGGACGGCATTGCCTTTGATCGGTCGCCCGCCACCTCCGACCTCGGTGATCATCCGGACATCGCGAAAGCCATCGAGCATCGTCCTCGCCTCGGCTTCGAGCAGTTCCAGCGGGTCGTTGTCGATGATGTTGAGCGCGTAGATGCCGTTCGGCTTCAGCACTCGCCTGACTTCGTCGAGCCACTCGGCGGTGGTCAGGTGCCAGGGAATGCTGTAGCCGCTGAAGGCGTCGCCGACAACGACGTCGGCGCTGGAGCTGGGAACCTCGAGCATGGTGATTCGGGCGTCTCCGACGTCGACTTCCAGGTCAGGCGAGGTCCTCAGGCCGAGTTTTTCTTCGTCCAGGCTGACCAGGTCGCCGTCCACCTCGAGGCCCAGGGAGTGCGAACCGGGCCGGGTCGCCTCGAGCCATCGGGGCAGCGAGAATCCTCCCCCGCCGACGAAGACGCCGTTGAGCGGCCGGTTGCCGGGGAACTCAGCGTCGACCGAGTCGGCGATCCAGTTCGTGTACCTGTACTCGAGGTCGGTCGGGTCGTTGAGATTGACGAGGGAGTTCGACCCTCCGTCGAGGATCAGCTGGTAATCGCCCGGAAGTCCGGGCACCGCTTCGACGATCGCGCAGTGGTACTTGGTTTCACGGTCACAGGGGGAGCCGGCGGACGCCGTCAGGGCGCCGAAGCCAACCGCGAGGACCAGCATTCCCGCGGTGATCGCCGGGGTCAGCATTCCCAGCGCCGTGCCGATCGCGATCCCGACGGCGATCAGGGTGAGGCCGACCGTCAGCACCGCCGTGCTGGCCGGCAGCAGAGGGACGATCACAAAGCCGGTGCCGAAGGTGCCGACCAGAGCCCCCGCGGTGGCCCAGGCGGAAAGCCGGCCGACGACCGTGCCGCTGGCCCGCAGATCGTGAAGCTGTATGTGAGCGACGGCGGGCGAGACCGCGCTCAGCGCCACCGCCGCGGGGACGAGCGCGACGACCGTGATTCCGAGCGCCGCCAGGCTTCCTTCGCCGCTTGCGCTCGGGCCGAGCCAGCGCACGGCGGGAACGGTGAGGAGGGTGAGCACGCCGCCGAGGATGAACAACCCCACGACCAGCCTCCGCGTGTTGGTGCGATCGGCGAGATAGCCGCCGATGGCGGCGCCAAGCGCGATCCCGGCAAGTGCCGCGCCGATGATCGAGGTCGTCGTCTCCAGAGTGAGTCCGACGTACGGCGCGAGCAACCGCACGGCAAGAATCTCCAGCATCAGCACCGTTCCCGCGGCGACAAAGACCAGCCCGGCGGCAGCCACCTGGGGGAGGGCCTTCGGCAGCGCGGGCCCTTGCGCCGGAGCCCTCCTCGTGCCAGTTTCCTGGCGCTTCTTGACGCTGCCCGTCTTGGCCATCCAAGGGCAGATACTAAGCGACCTTTGAGTTATCGAGTACTTCTTTGGTACTGCTCGGTCACCGGCTTGGGGCAGGGCGGGCAGAGTCGACCGGGTAGGAGCCCAGGATGCGCACGGACTCGGCCTTGCCGCGGAGGCCGTCGATCGCGGCGGCGACCGCCTCGTCGCCAGCCGCCCCCTCGAGGTCGCAGAAGAACATGTAGCGGCCGAGACCCTGACGCAGGGGTCGCGACTCGATCCGGCTCAGGTTGATCCGCCGGGAGGAGAACTCCGCCAGGGCGTCGACCAGCGCCCCTGGATGGTCCTCGCCGAGCTCGGAGAAGACCAGCGAGGTCTTCCACGGCCCGCCGCCCTCGGGCTCCGTGCCCTCGGGCGCGATCCAGACGAAGCGCGTCACGTTGTCGGCCTCGTCCTCGATCCCCTCGCGGACGATCGCGCAGCCGTAGAGGTCCGCCGCCGCCCGCGAGCCGACCGCCGCCCAGGGACGCACCGACTCGGCGACCATGCGCACCGCCGCCGCGGTGCTGCTGACGCTGCGCAGTTCGACCCCGGGCAGCTGCTCGCGGAGGAAGCGGGCGCACTGGGCCAGCGGCTGCGGGTGGGAGAGCACGGCCTCGACGCCCGCCAGCTCCAGGGGCTCGCGGGCGATCAGGTGCTCGCGCACCGCGTAGTCGTACTCGCCGACGATCGTCACCCCCGGCGCGTCGAAGGCGAGCGCGTCCAGGGTCGGCCGCACCGAGCCCTCGATCGAGTTCTCGACCGGGACCAGCGCCCGCTCCGCCTCGCCACGCTCGACCGCCAGGATCGCCTCGTGGATCGTCGCCGTGCGCAGCGGCTCGAAGCCGCCCGCCGGCGCCGCCTCGCGAAGCGCATCCTCGGTGAAGGTTCCGGCCGGGCCGAGGTAGGCGATCCGCATGGCGGGCGACTCTAAATGACCCCGCCCTGTGGCAGAGGTTTCAGTCCCATAAGGACTGAAACCTCTGCCACAGGGCGGGTTGCCTTTGTTATTCGAAGACGACCGTGTAGCTGGCTTCGTTGTTTTCGGTCACCTGCTCGCCGGGCACCGGTTCGACGCTCACTTCCAGCGTCTGTTCGCCCTTCGGCGCCGGGGTGAGCGGGATCGTCACCGATTCGGTTTCGCCGGCGGCGATGGTGTCGATTTTCCCCGCCAGGGTGCTGCCGCCGACGGTCACCGAGACGTCGATCCCGTTCTCGGTCGATTCGCCCTGGTTCTGCACCAGGACTTCGACTTCGGGCGTTTCTTCCGCCACCACCGAGGTCGCGCCGCCTTCGATCAGTTCGGTCCCGTTGACGCTGACGCCGACCAGGCCAAGGCCGTGGACGCCGGGCGCCGCGGCGCCGCTGGCGCCGCTGATCGAGCCCAGCGCCGCGGCGACCGCGCTCTCTTCGAGCCACCTGGTTTCCTCGCCCGGCGGGAGGAAGGTGCTCTTCGGCACATCGGAGTCGTCGATCCCGTTGTTGGCGAGGACGCCGTTGATTTCCGGCCGCGCGACCTCTTCGTAGAGCACGTCGGAGGAGAAGAGCTTCTGCATCTGGTTGGCGATCTGCGCGGTCGCCTTGGCCGAGCCGGCGGAGCCGAGGGCGGTGCTCATCTTTTCGGCGATTTCGTCCATCGCGCTGCGCCGCAGCTCGTAGACGAGTTCGAGCGCGTTCTGGGCCCGGCCCATGTCGCCAGGAGCGTCGAGGCCTTCGACCCGGGCGGCGGCGGTGTCGATCGCGCTGCGATCCGCCTTCACGGCGGTGACGAAGTCGGTGACCGAAATGCTCCCGGGGTCTTCCAGCTTCTTGAAGAAGTCCTTGCTGGTCTGTTCGGTCGCCTGGACGATCTGGCCGACGTCGCGGGCGTAGTTGCTCAGCGCCTGTTCGGCGCGGGCGTCGAGGCAGCCCTTGACCCCGAGCACGATCAGGATCAGCACGATCAGCGCCCCGCCCAGGGCGAGGCCCCGCCGCAGCATGATCTGCTGGCGTTCGGGACGGCGTTTCGGCCGCGGGCGGCGCGGCGGCCGAGGTGACGTGAAGTCCTCCAAGAAGCGCTCTCCAAGTTGGCTGACTGGGCGGAGAGTATTAACGCTGGCGGGGTCGGTGCGCTAAGACGCCCAGCAAACGGCCCGCTTTTTGCAGCCTGGGCGGCAGGAGGCAACCGGCCCACGGCGAAGGGGTGGAGGCTTTGGTCGGCTCCGTGGTCCTCAACCGCTTCCTGATCGAGCGCCGCATCGGCAGCGGCGGTTTCGGCGTCGTCTACGAGGCCTGGGACGGCCGCCTGGAGCGGCCGGTCGCGGTGAAGGCGATCGAGCAGTGCGGCGAGGCCGGCCGGCGGGTGCTGCGCGAGGCGCAGGCGGCGGCGCGGCTCAACCACCCCGGCATCGTCACCCTCTACGAGATGGGCGAGGAGGACGGCAACGCCCTCCTGGTCACCGAGCTGGTGCAGGGCTCGACCCTGTCCCGGCTCGCCCACGCGGGCGAGCTCTCGGACCGCGAGATCGGCGAGATCGGCGCCGATCTCTGCGAGGCGCTCGACCACGCCCACTCGCGCGGCGTCGTGCACCGCGACATCAAGCCGCAGAACGTGCAGGTGACCGACGGCGAGCCACGGGCCAAGCTGATGGACTTCGGGATCGCCCGCTTGGGCGACGAGATCGGCCTGACGGCGACCGGCGACGTCCTCGGCACCCTCGCCTACATGTCCCCCGAGCAGGCCGAGGGACGCGAAGCCGGCCCGGAGGCCGACGTGTACTCGCTCGCCCTGACGCTCTATGAGTGCTGGAGCGGCGAGAACCCGCACCGCCGGGCCAGCCCCGCCGCCACCGCGCGGGCGATCGGCGACCGGATCCGTCCGCTGCGCCGCCTGCGGCCCGACCTGCCGCGCGAGCTGACCGAGGCGATCGACGCCTGCCTGGCGGCGCGGCCCAGCCACCGACGCTCGCTGGAGGAACTCGGCGAGGCGATCGAGGAGTCGCTGGAGCTCCTCGCCGACCATCCGCGCCCGGCCCACCGGCACCTTGCGCCACGCGTCGGCGCCCTCGCCCTGGCGGCGGCCTTAGGCGCCTGGCTGGCGGTCGGCCACGGGCTGCTGCTGCCGTGAGCAAGGCGGGCAGCGGCGGCTCCCGCACCATCTAGGATTCTCGGTTCCTCTCCGGGGTCGGAGAGGCGAGCCCGCCCGTAAAGGAACGATTCCGATCAGCGTCCTACGCAACCTGGAGTCCCGGATCGAAGGCCTCGTCGAGGGGGTGTTCAGCCGCGCCTTCAGCTCCGAGGTGCAGCCGGTCGAACTGGCCCGCAAGCTGGCGAAGGAAATGGACGCCCACAAGACCGCCTCGGTCCAGCGCGTCTACGTCCCCAACGAGTACACGGTCTTCCTCTCCAAGCAGGACCGCTCGAAGCTCGAAGGCTACGAGCGCTCGCTCGAGCAGGAGCTCTCGGGCTATCTGCTCGAGCACGCGCGCCGCCGCGGCTATGACCTGCTGACCCGTCCCGCGGTCGAGTTCCAGACCGACGAGCGGCTGCGGCTCGGCGAGTTCGGGATCCAGGCGCGGCTGGTCAAGCCGCCCGCCCACGAGGGGGAGGCCCCGGCGCAGGGCGAAGAAGGCCACACGATGGTCTACTCGGCGGTCCGCGAGCGCGACCGGGGCCGCCCCAAACAGCCCGAGCAGGCGGTGCAGGCCCTGGTCTCCACCCGCGCCGTGGTCTCGCTCGAGGACCGCCGCTACGTGCTCGACGGCCCGCGGGCGACGATCGGACGCTCGAAGTCGGCGGAGTGCGTGCTGCCCGACCCCAACGTCTCCCGTCGCCACGCCGAACTGCGGCGCGGCGAGAACGGCGACTGGCAGATCTCCGACCTCGGCTCGACCAACGGGATCAAGGTCAACGGCCGGCGCGTCGCCTCGACCCGCCTGCACCCCGGCGACCAGGTGACGCTGGGCACGACCACCTTCCAATTCGACATCGAGCAGTGAAGGGTCCAGCGTCCTAATGACGAGGTCCAGGCGCCAACGGGCAAGGACGCAAGAGAACCCAATCGCAGAGCCATTGGGTGAACGAGGACGCCGCCCGGTGGTGATCTGGGCCCGTCATTAGGGTGCTGGCGTGTCCTATGACCCTGTATCAGTAGCCCTCAAGTTCGGCTTCCTGGCCGTCCTTTACCTGTTCCTGCTGGCGATCGCGCGCAGCGCCGTCAAGGACCTGCGCCGCACCGCCTCGCCGGCTCCCGACGCGACGGGCTTTCACCCCGCCCCGGGCCTCCACGAGGCGCCGCGGGCAGCCGACGCCTGGCTGATCGCCGAGCGCGGCGGCGGCCTCGACCGCGGCGCGCGCTTCGATCTCATCGGGGGGCTCTCGATCGGGCGCTCGAAGGACTCCGACGTGCGGATCGACGATCGCTACGCCTCGGGGCTGCACGCCCGCGTCTTCTCGCGCGAAGGACGGTTCTTCGTCGAGGACATGAACTCGACCAACGGCACGCTGCTGAACGGCGCCACGCTGCGAGGGGAGGCGGAGCTGATCGACGGCGACACGGTGCAGATCGGCGACACCGAGTTCCGCCTCGAGGTGGGCGTGCCGTGACGCGCGGGCGCGGGACAGGTGCGCGATGACGCTGCGGATCGAGGAGCAGGCCGTTCGCACGGACACCGGCCGCCAGCGCAACGCCAACGAGGACTCGCTGTTCACCCGGCCGCCGGTCTTCGTCGTCGCCGACGGGATGGGTGGGGCGCAGGCCGGCGAGGTCGCCTCCAAGGCCGCGGCCGAGTCCTTCGACCGTGAGCTGCCGCAGGCCCCGCCCGAGCGGGTGCTGCGCGAGACGATCGAGGCGGCCAACCGGACGATCCACGAGCACGCGCGCAGCGACCCCAACCTGGCGGGGATGGGGACGACGATCACCGCCGCGATCGTCGACCCGGAGGCCGAGGAGGTGGCGATCGGTCACGTCGGCGACAGCCGCGCCTATCGCCTGCGGGCCGGCAAGCTCGAGCGGCTGACCCGCGACCACTCGCTGGTCGAGGAGATGCGACGCAAGGGCCAGCTCACCGAGGCCCAGGCCGAGGACCACCCACAGCGCTCGATCATCACCCGGGCGCTGGGTCCCGAACCGCAGGTCGAAGTCGACCTGCAGACGGTCCCGGCCCAGGCCGGCGACGTCTTCCTGCTCTGCTCCGACGGCCTGACGACGATGCTCGACGACGAGCAGATCGCCCGCATCTTCGGCCGCGCCACCTCGATCGAGGCGGTGGTCCGCGCGCTGGTCGACGAAGCTAACCGGGCCGGCGGCCGCGACAACATCACCGTCGTCGCCTTCCGCCTCGAGGACGCCGCGGCGCCGGCGAAGGGCAACCCCGAGGACGCGACGCTGATCGGCCCCTCGGCGGCCGAGGCGGGGCTGACCGCGACCGAGGTGCGCCGCCGCGCCGCCGCCGAGGCGGCCCGCAGGCGTCGCGAGGAGCTGGCCGGGAAGCCGCGTCGCCGACGGCTGCGCACCGCGCTGAAGGTGCTCGTCCCGCTGCTGATCCTCGCCGCGCTCGCCTTCGGCGCCTGGTACGGCAACCGCCAGGTCTGGTTCCTCGGCACCGACGATGCCGGCCGGGTCGCCCTCTACCGCGGCCTGCCCTACGAACTCCCCCTCGGGATCAAGCTCTACGACGAGCGCTACGCCAGCCCGATCCAGACCGCGGGGCTGGCCGGCCGCCGCCGCGACGCGGTGACCGGCAACGACCTGCGCTCCCGCGGCGACGCCGTCTCGCTGCTGGAAGAAATCGAACAGAGCAAGGGCGCCCGTTGAGGTCGGCGCGCAACCGGGAGCTGATCGCCCTGGTCCCGGTCGCGCTGCTGCTCACCGCCGGCTTCGCCGCGGTCTTCGCGCAGGAGAACTCCCAGCTCGGCAACCTCAGCCTGATCTACGGCGGCTACTTCCTCGCCGTCTGCCTGGCAACCCACATCTTCCTGCGGATCCGCCTGCCCAACGCCGACCCCTACCTGTTCCCGCTGATGGCGCTGCTGACCGCCTTCGGGCTGGTGATGGTCTACCGGATCGACGAAAGCCTGGCCCGCGACCAGGCCAACTGGTTCGTCCTCGGCCTGGTGCTCTTCGCGCTGACGATCACCTTCCTGCGCGACTACGACGTCCTCGAGCGCTACCGCTACACGATCGCCGTCGTCGGCATCCTGCTGTTGCTGGCGCCGCGCCTGCCGGGGATCGGCCAGCAGGTCAACGGCGCCTACCTGGGGGTGAAGATCGGGCCGCTGGCTTTCCAGCCGGCCGAGTTCTCGAAGATCGCGATCGTCGTCTTCCTCGCCAGCTACCTGCGCGAGCACCGCGAGGTGATGATCGTCGGCGCCCGCCGGGTGCTCGGGGTGACCCTGCCGCCGCTCAAGCACTTCGGGCCGATGCTGGTGGTCTGGGGCGCGTCGATGTTCATGCTCGTCTTCATCCGCGACCTCGGCAGCTCGCTGATGTTCTTCGCCGCCTTCCTGGCCCTGCTCTACGTCGCCACCGGCCGCTTCTCCTTCGTCGTCATCGGGATGGCGATGTTCATGCTCGGCGCCTGGTTCTTCGCCGCCACCGTGCCGCACGTGCACGACCGGGTGGAGATCTGGCTGCATCCCTACGACGAACCGACCGGCAACGGGTACCAGATCCTGCAGTCGATCTTCGCCCAGGCCGACGGCGGCCTGTTCGGCAAAGGGTTCGGCCAGGGACTGATCACGATCCCCGGCACCCACGACGCGCTGCTGCCCGCCGCCCAGACCGACACCATCTACGCCCTGATCGTCAACGAGCTGGGCCTGTTCGGCGCCTGCGGGGTGATCCTCACCTACCTGCTGATCACCGCCCGCGGCTTCAAAGTCGCCCTGCTGGCCAGCGACGGTTTCTCGAAGCTGCTGGCGACCGGTCTGACCGCGGTCTTCGCGATCCAGGCCTTCGTGATCATCGGCGGCGTCACCCGGGTGATCCCGCTGACCGGCGTCACCCTGCCGTTCGTCAGCTACGGCGGCAGCTCGATCGTCGCCAACTTCGTCCTCCTGGCGCTGCTGCTCCTGGTCTCCGACCGGGCCCGCCGCGAGGCCGCCGAGCCCGCTGGCCGCGAACTCGCCCTGGGGACCGCGTGAACCGCCAGATCGTCAAGCTCTTCGCCTTCATCGTCGTCCTCTTCGGGGTCCTGGTCGGCTTCACCTCGTACTGGTCGGTCTTCGACGCCAAGGCGCTGAAGGAAAAAGAAGCCAACAAGCGGCCGCTGCTGGAGCAACAGCAGATCCGCCGCGGCCGCATCCTCGCCGCTGACGGAACGGTGATCGCCGTCTCGCGTCCCAAGGGGCACGGCGCCGGCCTGCGGTACGTCCGCCACTACCCCGAAGGCACCCTCTTCGGCCACCCGATCGGCTACAGCTTCGTCCGCGAGGGCGACTCCGAGTTCGAGCAGTTCCACAACGACGAGCTGGTCGGCGAAGAATCGGAATTCGGCTCGATCCTCGACCAGCTGACCGGCCGTGACCAGGAAGGCAACGACATCGTCACCAACCTCGACGCGGCCGCCCAGCGGGTGGCGCAGGCGGATCTCGAGGAAGCCGGTTTCGGCGCCGTGGTGGCGATCGAACCGAGCACCGGCGAGGTCAAGGTGATGGCCTCGAACAAGCCCTACGACCCCAACCGCGTCCCCTACGAGCTGAAGCGACTGAACCGCAACGTGATCGAAACGCCGCTGCTCAACCGGGCGACCCAGGGCCTCTACCCGCCCGGCTCGACCTTCAAGGTCGTGACCGCCGCGGCGGCGCTGGAGAACGGGGTGATCACGCCGGAAACGACCTTCGCCGCGCCCTCGCCGCTGGAAGTCGAAGGCACGCCGCTGGAGAACGACTTCAACACCAGCTACCCGCCGGTGCCGCTCGATTTCGCGCTGACCAACTCGATCAACACCTGGTTCGCCCAGCTGGGACAGAAAGTCGGCGAGGACGAGCTGTTCGAAACGATGGAAAAGTTCGGCTTCAACGCCACTCCGCCGATCGACCTTCCCAACGAAGGGGTGGAGAGTCAGGTCGCGCAGAGCGGCATCTACTCGGAAGGTCACCTTTTGCACAAGGACGACCCGGTCGACATCGGCCGGGTGGCGATGGGGCAGGAGCGGCTGGAGGCGACGCCGCTGCAGATGGCGATGGTCGCCGCCGCGATCGCCAACGGCGGCAAGCTGATGAAGCCGCAGATCTGGAACCGGGTGATCGACCCCGACGGGCGGGTGGTCGAGCGGCTCGACCCCACGGTCTACAGCGAACCGGTCAGCGGCGAGACCGCCGAAGAGCTGACCACGGCGATGGAAGGCGTGGTCAACGAAGGCACCGGCACCAACGCGGCGATTTCCGGCGTCCCGGTCGCCGGCAAGACGGGAACCGCCGAAACCCCGGGCAACAAGGCCTGCGGCGGCGGCAGCGAAGAGAACCAGGCCTGGTTCATCGGCTTCGCCCCGGCGAACGAACCGAAGATCGCGATCGCCGCCTCGATCGAGTGCACGACGCTGTTCGGCAACGACATCGCGGCGCCGATCTTCCGCGACGTCGCCGAAACGATCCTGAATGGGGAATGAGGGAGGAACCATTGGCTGAGGTGAGCGAGGGCAGCGTCATCGACGGGCGCTACCGGATCCTGAACCGGCTCGGCTCGGGCGGCATGGCCGACGTGTGGCTGGCCGAGGACACGCACCTGCAACGTCGCGTCGCCCTGAAGGTCCTGCACCGCCGCTTCGCCCAGGACCGCGAGTTCGTCGAGCGCTTCCGCCGTGAGGCCGAGGCGGCGGCCGGCCTGCAGCACCCCAACGTGGTCGCGGTCTACGACCGCGGTGAGTTCGAGGGCACCTACTACATCGCCATGCAGTACGTGGAGGGGCCGACGCTGAAGCAGCTGATCGACCGGGGGATCTCGATCGAGCAGGCGGTGGCGCTGATCCGCCAGGTGCTGGAGGCGGCCCGCTTCGCGCACCGCCACGGGATCGTCCACCGCGACCTGAAGCCGCAGAACGTGATCGTCGACCCGGAGGGCAAGGCGGTGGTGACCGACTTCGGGATCGCCCGCGCCGGCGTCTCCGAGATCACCCAGACCGGCTCGGTGATGGGCAGCCCCCACTACCTATCGCCCGAGCAGGCGCAGGGGCTCGAGGTCACCGCGGTCTCCGACCTCTACTCGGTCGGCGTCCTGCTCTACGAGGCGCTGACCGGGCGGGTGCCATTCGAGGGCGAAAGCGCGGTCGCGGTGGCGATGAAACAGGTCTCCCAGGTGCCGCAGCGGCCGAGCTCGATCAACCCGCGGGTCTCCCCGGCGCTCGACGCGGCGGTGATGCGGGCGCTGGAGAAGGACCCCGGCCAGCGCTTCCAGAGCGCCGACGCCTTCATCGCCGCCCTCGACGCGGCGATACGGGAGCCCGGGGGCCAGCCCGGCGCGACGGCCGCCTTCGCGCCGTTGCCGCCGGTGGTCGCAACCCCGGAGGAAGCGGAGGCGGCCGAGGGGGAGGAGGAAGAGCGCGACCGCCGCCGCTGGCTCTGGATCGGGCTGATCGTCGCGGCGATCCTCGGCATCCTGATCGGCCTGGCGCTGACCCGGAAGACGACGACCGAGGTCCCCAGCGTGACCGGCAACCCGCTCAACGTCGCGGTTGCCCTCCTGCAGCAGGAAGGCTTCTCGGTCGCCACCCCGGTCCGGGTGGAGCGGGCGGCGCCGGCCAACACGGTGCTCGAGCAGGATCCGACCGCCTCCCCGCCCGGGGACGAAGCTTCGCTCGACTGCTCGTTCCTCACCTTCTTCTGCTCGAAGCCGGAGGTGACGCTGACCGTCAGCAACGGCCCCGGCAGCAGCAAGGTGCCCTCCACCTCGGGGATGAGCGAAGCGGAGGCGATCGAAGCGATCGAAGAAGCCGGGTTCAGGGCGAAGGTCCAACGGGTCAACTCCGCCTCGGTCGAAGAAGGCCTCGTGGTCCACACCGAACCGTCCGGCGGCGAAGCCGCGACCAACGGCTCGACCGTGACGGTCTTCGTCTCCAGCGGCCCGAAGCTGACCAAGGTCCCGGTGCTGGTCGGCAGCCAGCGCAACCTCGCCGTGCAGCAGATCCGCGGCAGCGGCCTGGAAGCGATCGTCGAGGAAGAAGAAAGCGCCAAGCCGGCCGGCCAGGTGATCCGCCAGACGCCGAGCGCCGGGACCCAGGTCCCCCCGGGCTCGCCGGTGACGGTGGTCGTCTCCAAGGCCCGCGAACAGGTCCAGTTACCGAACGTGATCGGCAAGCTGCGCCGCGAAGCGGTGGAAGCTGTCCGCGCCGCCGGGCTGGTGCCGGCGGTGGAAGAAGAAGAAACCGAGGTCGAAGGCAAAATCGGCCGCGTGATCGACCAGTTCCCGACCCCCGGGTCGCGACTCGAACCGCAGACCGAAGTGACGTTGGTGGTCGGTAAGCGCGCGGCGCCGCTTCCCGAAGAAGCGGAAGCGGGCGAATGAGAGTCGCCGTCCTCTCCGGCGGGCGCTCCTCCGAGCATGACGTCTCCCTGCGATCCGGCGCCTCGGTGGCGCGCGGCCTGCGCGGGGCCGGGCACGAGGTGCTCGAGGTCTCGATCAGCCGCGACGGGCGCTGGACCTGCGATGGGGTCGGCGTCACCCTCACCCCGGGCGGCGGCCTGCTCGGCGTCGACGCCGCCTTTCCCGCTCTGCACGGGCCGTTCGGCGAGGACGGCAGCATCCAGGGACTGCTGGAGTGGCTCGAGGTGCCCTACGTCGGCTCCGACGTCCCCGCCTCGGCGCTCTGCATGGACAAGCTGACGCTGAAGAGCCTGTTCGCCGCCAGTGGCATCCCCCAGGTCGAGTTCACCGCCGTCGAGGGCAGCGACTGGTGGGGGCGCTGCGAGGGTCTGGGGCTGCCGGTGTGGGTGAAGCCGGCGCGGCTCGGCTCCAGCGTCGGGATCACCCGGGTCCGCGACCTCGCCGACCTCGACGCCGCGGTCGAGCTGGCGCTGCGGCACGATCCGCGGGTGATCGTCGAGGCCTCCGCCGACGGCCGTGAGGTCGAGTGCTCGGTGCTCGGCAACGCCGACCCCGAGGCCTCGCCGCCGGGCGAAATCCTCGCTCACGCCGAGTGGTACGACTTCGAGGCCAAGTACACCGCCGGCGGCATGGAGCTGCGGGTGCCGGCGCCGCTCGCCGAGGAGACGAGCGCGCGGGTGCGCGCGCTGGCGGTCGAGGTCTTCAAGCTCGCCGGTTGCTCCGGCCTCGCCCGCTGCGACTTCTTCGTCGGCCCCGGGGAGGAAGTCCTGGTCAACGAGATCAACACGATGCCCGGCTTCACCGAGACCAGCGTCTACGCGAAGCTGATCGAGGCCGCCGGCACCCCCTACCCGGAGCTCTGCGACCGCCTGGTCGAGCTGGCCCTGGAGCGCCACCAGCGGACCCGCTCATTCGAGTTCTGAGAGCCCCCGGCTGGCGGGTCCTGTCACGGCAGGGGACCCACCGCCCCTTCCGGTAGCTAAAGCTTCCTCAGGGGCGGTACCCCCTACCGTGCCACCCGCCAGAGAGGCGCTTTTGGCTGAACCCGAAGAGCGGGCCGCTCGCTGTCAGCTGGAGACCTTGCTGCCGCGGGTGGTGGTCGGAACGGGCAGGGGGTCGCGGGTGAGCGATCCCCCTGCCCGTTGCGGCCAGCAGGACCCACGGCTCTACCGCCCTCGTCTGATGGCGTATCAGCTCGCGGCTATTCGACCAGCTTCACGTCCGAGAGCTCGACCTGGTAGCGCCCTTCCTGGTCGCGGGCCGGGGCGGCGCGGTTGAACCAGATCAGGAAGTACCTGGCCGGGGTGCCGAGGTGCAGTTCGACTTCTTCGGTGCCGCCGGCGTCGGCGATCTCGCCCACCGGTTCGCCCCATTCGGCGAGCGATTCGGGCGGTTCGGCGGCGGTGGCGAAGACTTCGCCGGACCAGCCGGGGGTCGGCGTGTGGATGATCATCTCGCTCGGCGTGGCGGGGGACTTGGCGGTCAGGTAGAGGCCGACTCCGGGGTTGGGGCCGGTCTTGGTGCCGGCGAAGGTGTCGGTGTCGTAGTGCTCGGTGCTCCAGGCGGTGCCGAGGCTGCCGTCGACCGCGAAGCCGACCTCTTCGGGGTCCTCCTGGCCGTCGCCCTGGGGGTCGTAGTCGGTCGCGGCGCTGAGCGCGACCGGGGAGCCCTTGTCCTTCAGCGCTCCGCCGCCGCCGCTGTTGCCGCTGCTGATCAGCTCCACCGCGGCCAGCGCCACAGCCGCGGCGAGGAGCAGCAGCGCGATCGCCGCCCAGGACCAGCGGGCGCGGCTGGAGAGCTGCCGCTTGGCCGGCGGAACCGCCTCGAGGATGCTGGTCGCCTCGCCGGTCGTCGAGCCCGCGCGCGCGGCCTCGACCTCGAGCGCGGTCTCGAGGTCGTCGATCATCTCGCCGACGTCCTGGTAGCGCTCGCTCGGGTCCTTGGCGGTCGCCCGCTCGACCACCAGCGCCGCCGCCGCCGAGATCTCGGGCCGTCGCTGCTGCACGTCGGGCAGCTCCTCGTTGACGTGTTTCATCGCCACCCCGACCTGGCTCTCGGCGTGGAAGGGGACCTGGCCGATCAGCATCTCGTAGAGCACCACCCCGAGCGAGTAGACGTCGGAGCGCTGGTCGACGCCGTGGCCCATCGCCTGCTCGGGCGCGACGTAATCGGTGGTGCCGAGGACGCGGCCGGTCGCCGTCATCCCGTCCTGCTCGAGCTGGCGCGAGATGCCGAAGTCGGTCAGCTTGGCCCGGCCCTCTGAGTCGATGAGGACGTTCTGCGGCTTGATGTCGCGGTGGACCATCTTGCGGCCGTGGGCGACGGTCAGCCCGCGGCCGACCTCGATCGCGTAGGCGAGCGCTTCCTGTGGGTCGAGCGCGCCGACCCGGCCGATCCGCTGCTTCAGCGTCTCTCCCTCGACGTACTCGAAGACGATGTAGGGGTGGCCGCCGTCCTCGCCGGCGTCGATCACCGAGACGACGTTCGGGTGGGAGAGCTTGGCGACCGCCCGCGCCTCCTGGCGGAAGCGCTCCAGCTGGTCGGCCTGCTCGGACATCTCCCGGTGCATCACCTTCACCGCGACCGGGCGGTCGAGGGTGGTGTCGCGGGCCAGGTAGACGGTTGACATGCCGCCGCTGCCCAGCTTCGCCTCCAGCCGGTAGCGGCCGGACAGCACCGTGCCGATCATCTGCGAGCTGGCGGGGGCGCGGTCGGTCAATTTGCAGGCACAACGTTATGAGGCCGGGGAGGTGGTCTCAATAGGGTTGAGCCCCAGTTTGAGCCGCGAGACCGCACGGATGCGCGCCGTGGGCGCATTTCCGCGGTTCCGGTGTGGGGTGTGCTCTCACACCGGATGTCCGACGGCGCGTGGGCCGTGGACGACACGGCCGATCCGGCGGGTCCCCGGGAAATGGCCGCCCAGGTCGGCCGCGGCACGGTCCGCCTGGCGCTCCGGCACGACGACGCAGAAGCCACAGCCCAGGTTGAAGACCTGGCGCATCTCCTCCTCGGAGACCTTGCCCCGCTCGCGGATCAGCTCGAAGATCGGCTGCGGCGGCAGGGGGTCGTCGATCTCATAACCGACCTCGGCGGCAAGGCGGAGCAGGTTTGCGGTGCCACCCGAGGTGATGTGAGCGAGACCGCGGACCTCGATCTCCGAGCGCAGCAGCTCGATTATCGGCCTGACGTAGATCGCGGTCGGCTCGAGCAGCACCTCGCCGAGGGGGCGGCCGAGTCGCCCTTCCGGGTCCTCGTCGAGCGGGAGGCCCTCGAGCGCCGAGCGGGCGAGCGTGTAGCCGTTGGAGTGCAGGCCGGAGGAGGGGAGGCCGAGCACGGCGTCACCCGGTTCGACCGCCGAACCGTCGACGATCTCCTCCAGGCCGACGATCCCGAAGCAGGCGCCGGAGACGTCGACGCCGCGGACCAGATCGCCGAGCTGGGCGAGCTCGCCACCGGGAATCTCGATCCCCGCCAGTTCCGCCCCCCGCGCCAGGCCGACGCCGATTTCCTCGCAGATCCGCGGGTCGGCCTTCTCGATCGCGATGTAGTCGAGCATCGCCAGCGGCTCGGCGCCGACGCAGATCACGTCGTTGACGTTCATCGCCACGCAGTCGATCCCCACCGTGTCGAAGCGGCCGAGCTGCTCGGCGAGGACCAGCTTCGTCCCCACTCCGTCGGTCGAGAGGGCGATCCCGGTCCGCTGGTCGAGCTTGATCACGCTCGCGTAATGGCCGGGCAGCGGCACCTGGGCCGAAGGACGACCGAGCTCAATCGCGCCCAGCGCCCGGACCAGCCCCGCGACCGCCGAGTCGGCCGCCGCCTGGTCGACCCCGGCTTTGGCGTAGGCGTCGCTCACCGGGTCGATTCTTTCAGGCGTTGCGGCAGGTCGGGAGCGGGCTCGAAGATGTATTCGCGGCCGCGCCGCCGGCGGATCAGCAGCCCGCGGGCGGCGAGGCCACCGAGGTCGGCCCGGGCGGTCTCGTGGGTGACCCGGTTGCTGCGCGCGTGGCCCGCGAAGGTGTAGGGGTGGCCGGGGTGCTTGAGGGCGTGGGTGAGCAGCACCAGCTGACGGCCGTTGATGCCTTCGACGTCGTGCAGCAATCGCTTCACGTCCCGCTGCTCGACCGCCTTGCGCTCGACGTAGGCGTCGAAGTCCTCGATCGCCCGCTCGATCACACCGAGCTGCTGCAGCAGGAAGTAGGTCGTATCGCCGCCGTCGCTCTCGGTTTCGAGAAAGGCTCGGTTGTACTGGCCGTGCGCATGGCGAATCAGCCGCGAGATCGGCAGGTACTTGGCGAACCAGTAGCCGCGTGCGCGCATTACCCAGGAGAAGAGGATTCGCGCCGTGCGCCCGTTTCCGTCGACGAAGGGATGGTCGTAGGCCAACCAGAAGTGCACCAGGATCGCTCGCAGCACCGGATGGACAAACGGCTCCTCCTCATCGCTGGCGTTGGCGAAGGCGCAGAGAAGCTCCAGCCGTTCCGGCAGTTGCTCGGCGGGGGGCGGGGACCAGACGACGTCGCCGACGCGATCATGCACTCGCACACGCTCTTCGCCGGGTGCCTGTAGGCGGCCGGCGGCGTCTGAATCGTCGAGGGTCCCCGTGGTGAGGATCCGGTGCAGCTCGAGAATCGACTCGGGGTGGATCTCCCGCCCCATCTCTTCTCGCATGAATTGGATCGCCCGGTAGTTGTTGGCGATCATCCGCTCGCCTCGGTCGACGGGGTTCCGGTTGCTTCGCAGCAGCTCCTTTGCAACCGCTCGCGAAGTGTCCGCTCCCTCCAGCTGACTCGACCTGATCGCCTCCTCCATCAGCGAGTTGACGACGAATCGGCGCCTCGCGTCGCGTTCTGAGGTGACGGCCCTCTGACCTGCCGCGCCGCCGCTGTAGTGGTCGATCCGGTGCAACGACCGAAGCACGAGGTCGGGCAGGGTGTAGCCGAGGGCGAGCCCGTTGCGGTCGCGAAGCGGCAGTCGCCGCCACTCGTCGCTCCGCGCCAGCTTTATCTTCAGCCACCAAAGCTTTGCGGTCAGGCCCTCAGGCGGTTCGAGATGCCGCAGCTTGTCCCAGTGGAGGTACTCCCTGCGCGCACACTCGTCCCCCGGCGCGCTGAGGGCCGCCATCACCCCGCGATCTCCCAGCTCTTTCATCATGCCGGGCACCGAAGGCGCCGCCATCACGTGCATCTGAATTCCAATTTACATCCAAATTCTTCCAAGATCTGGAGATAGTAGCCCAATTCCAAGTCAAATCCAAATTAATCCAGAATTTGGGATCTGGGGTCACGGGCGGCCGAGCTTGACCAGGACCGCCGCCGCCAAAGCCGCGCGGTAGGCCGCGTAGGGCCAGAGCGCGCGGTCGCGCTCGACCAGGCGGATCAGGCGCTGGGAGGCGAGGGTGGAGGCGAAGGAGGCGCCGGCGCCGAGGGCCAGCGAGCGGCGCAGCTGCGGGGTCGTGCCGCGGCGGCCGAGGCGGGTCCCCTTGAGCGCGGTGGCCCCGACGATGATCGGCAGGGCGATCGTCCGCGAGAGCAGGTTCGCCTGGTCGCGCGAGAAGCGCCGCCACCGCGCCGCCGCCAGGGTGATTCCGTTGCGGGAGACCCCGGGCGCCAGCGCCGCCGCCTGGGCGAGACCGAGCAGGAGCCCGTCGAGCAGAGTCGCCTCGCCGCGCCCGCGCCGCTGCGGGCGGGCGTCGGCGAGGAGCATCGCCGCGGCGCCGCAGAGCAGCCCGTAGGCGGTGGCGCGGGGGCCGCCGAGCCGCTCCTCGATCGGTCGCTCGAAGGTGTAACCGACGACCGCCGCCGGCACGAAGGAGACGGCGAGGAGGAGGGCGCGGTGAGCGTCGAAGTGGCGCAGCTCCTCGGCGATCTCCCGCCGCTGGCCGATCAGCAGCGCCGCCGCGGCGCCGGTGTGGAGGGCGACCTCGAAGCTCTTGCGCAGCTCGGGGTCGACCTCCGCCCAGTCCCAGCCGGCGAGCCAGGGGACGAGGACGATGTGGGCGGAGCTGGAGACCGGCAGCAGCTCGGCGGGGCCTTGGACGATCCCCAGCGCCAGCGCGCGCCCGGCGGCGATCCGCCCCGTGCTCAAGCCTCGCTCGTGCTCGCGGACTCGGAGCGACGGCGCTCGGCGTCGCCGCCGCTCCCCCCGCGACGCCGGCGCAGCAGCGCGTAGACGACGAGGACGACCAGCGCGGCGACGACCAGGTAGTCGAGGACCTGCAGGTGGTGGCGCCAGTTTTCCCAGTTGTCGCCGACCGCCCGCCCGATCAGCGCGAAGCCGAGCACCCAGGGCAGCGAGCCGAGCGCGGTCAGCCAGGTGAAGCGCCAGAACGGCATCTCGGCGATTCCGGCTGGCAGCGAGATGAAGGCGCGGACCAGCGGCAGCAGGCGGGCGAAGAAGACCGTGGCATCGCCGTGGCGCTGGAACCAGCTGTCGACCCAGGCCAGCCGCGAGGGGCTGAGGTGAATCAGCTTGTTCTTCTCGAGCAGGTCGACCCGGCCGTAGTAGCCGATCGCGTAGGTGAGCCAGGAGCCGGCCATGTTGCCGGCCAGGCCCGCCAGCGTCACCCCGAGCAGGGTCTGGTCGCCGCTGGAGACGTTGAAGCCGGCGAACAGCATCACCGCCTCGCTGGGAATCGGGATGCAGGCGCTCCCGGCGGCCATCAGGATGAAGACTCCGAACAGGCCGGTGTCCTTGATCACGCTGACGCAGAAGTCGACGACCGGGCCCGTCAGATCCGCGTAGATCATTGCGTGCGGCATGGCGAGATTGGTGATCCTAGAGAGTCTGGCCGTAAACTGACCCGATCCGATGAGCCGGCTGAATCACCCCGTCTACCGCAATCGGGTGCTGCAGGTCGTGGCTGACGCCGCGCTCTTGGCGCTGGCCTACTTCCTCGCCTTCCAGCTGCGCTTCCTCGACGCTCCGCATGGCTGGCCGCACCGCTACGAGGTGCTGTTCGCCCAGACCGTCGGCTTCGTGATCGCCGGCAAGATCGCGGTCTTTGCCGCCTTCGGCCTCTACCAGAAGTGGTGGCGCTACGTCAGCGGCCGCGACTTCCTGCTGATCCTCCGCGCAGTCGCCGTCGCCAGCGTGATCCTGGTGGTGATCTTCGCCGTCGCGCGACCCTTCCCGCACACCCTGCCGCGCTCGGTCGAGGTGATGGACTTCCTCCTCACCCTGGTGCTGATCGCCGGCGCCCGGCTGCTGGTGCGGCTGATCGTCGAGCGCCCGACCCGCGGCGAGCGGGTGCCGAAGCACGAGGTGCTGGTGATCGGGGCCGGGTCGGGCGGCCAGATGGTGGTCCGCGAGCTGCAGCTCAACCCCAACCTCGGTGCGACCGCGATCGGCTTCGTCGACGACGACCCGCGCAAGCGGGGAATGCGGATGCTGGGTTTGAAGGTGCTCGGCTCGACGGCTCAGATCGACGTGATCCTCGACGAGACCGAGCCCGACGAAGTCGTGATCGCGATCCCCTCGGCGCCGGGGACCCTGCGCGGCAAGGTCGTCGCCGCCTGCCGCGAGCGCGAGATCCGCGTCCGCACGCTGCCCACCGTGTTCGAGCTGCTGCGCGGCGGCGTCCAGCTCAACAAGCAACTGCGTGAGGTCCGCGTCGAGGACGTGCTCGGCCGCGAGCCGATCGTCCGCGAGCTGGACCGGGTCGGCGCCTACCTGCGCGACCGCATCGTCCTCGTCACCGGCGCCGGCGGCTCGATCGGCTCCGAGCTCTGCCGTCAGATCGCCCAGGTGAAGCCGCGCCTGCTGGTGATGCTCGACCACGCCGAGGACAACCTCTTCCAGATCGAGCGCGAGATGGTCGAGGAGCGCCACTGCACCAACGTCGAGGCGGTGCTCGCCGACTGCAAGGAGCCGCACCGGATGCTGGAGGTGATGCAGCGCTTCAAGCCCGGCGTCGTCTTCCACGCCGCCGCCTACAAGCACGTGCCGCTGATGGAGATGAACCCGCTGGAGGCGGTGCGCAACAACGCGATCGCCACCCGGATCACCGCCGAGACGGCGGCGGCCTCCGGCGTCGAGCGCTTCGTCCTGATCTCGACCGACAAGGCGGTCAACCCGAAGACCGTGATGGGGGCCTCGAAGGCGATGGCGGAGTGGATCGTCGAGTCCGCCGGTCACACCCACCCCGGCACCCGTTTCGCCTCGGTGCGATTCGGCAACGTGCTCGCCTCATCGGGCAGCGTGGTGCCGATCTTCCGCAGCCAGATCGAGCGCGGCGGTCCCGTCACCGTCACCCACAGGGAGATGACCCGGTATTTCATGACGATCCCCGAGGCGGTGCAACTGGTGATCCGGGCCGGCGACATCGGCGCCGGCAAGGGCGAGGTCTTCGTCCTCGACATGGGAGAGCCGGTGAAGATCGTCGACCTCGCCCACAACATGATCCGGCTCGCGGGCTACGAGCCCGAAAGGGACATCGCGATCGAGTTCACGCAGCCGCGGCCCGGCGAGAAGCTTCACGAGGAGCTGATTGGCAGCGCCGAGACGCTGCAGCCGACGGCGGCGCGGCGGATCAACCGCGCGCTGCGCGAGCGACCGCTGGACGCCGGCTGGCTGGAGTCGACGATGACCGCGCTGGAACAGCTGGTGCTGGCCGGGGACGAGGCGAACCTGGCCGAGCGGGTGGTCGAGATGATCGCCGTGCCGGAGGGCGAGCAGGCGACGGTCGTCTACGACGAGTAGCCTCTCGCGACCAGCTTGGTGCGGGTAGTCGAACACATCGGGGCCTTCGCCGGCCTGGCGGCGTTCCTTGGCCTCGCCGTCCTGGCGCTGCTCTCTTTCGCCCACGGACGCGACATCAGGCGGCTGCGGGAATGGGCGGGCTCGGCGCCCGAGCGCGACGCCGAGCGCAAGGAGACGACCTCGGCGATCGCCGCCCAGCGGGCCGAGGAGCTGCGGGCGCTGCAGGAGCAGCGCACCGCCGAGCACCAGGCGGTGAGCGAGCGCGAGGAGCGCCGCCGTCGCCGCGAGGCCGGGTTGGCGGCGACGAGCCGCGGCGAGCGGCTGCGCGCGCGCTTCTCCGGCTGGGGCGAGCGGCTGGCCGAGCCGCGCTACCTGGTCGGGCTGTTCGTCGTCGTGTTGGCGATCGTCGGCGGCGTCGCCTACGCGGCGCTCAGCGGCTCCGGCGACAGCAGTGCGGATCACGGCAAGCAGGCCTCCGCGACGCTGGCGCCGAGCGAAGTCGAAGTCGCTGTTCTCAACGGGACCGCGGTCTCCGGGCTCGCCCAGGACTTCGGCGACAAAGTGCAGGGCAAGGGGTACAAGCTGGGCGCGGTCACCAACACCACCTCGAGCTTCTCCAGCAGCGTGGTGATGTTCCAGCGCGGACACGGGCGGGAAGCGAGCCGGATCGCCAAGCAGCTGAAGATCCCCCGGGTGCAGCCGATGACGGTCGAAGTCGAAGGCGTCGCCGGGGGGGCCAGCGTCGCCGTGATCGCCGGCGAGGACAATGCCGCGGTCGCCGGCTGACCGCGCGGCCGCTCTGGTCTTCGCGCTGCTCGTCCTCGCCACCGTCGCCGCCTTCGCCTGGGCGCAGCGGGTGAAGCGGGACCCGCTGGTCCTCGACCGGGTGACCTTCGTCGCGGTGCCGGCTCTCCATCCCAGCCAGCCGGTCCACAGCTTCACCCCCAACGGCGACTGCCGCTACGACCGGATGCGGATCCGCTTTCGCACCACGGTCTCCGACCGGGGCACGGTGCAGGTGATCAAGCCGGGGGGGAGGGTGGTGGTCACGGTGGCTCGCGACAGGTTCCTCAAGCGCTATCGCTTCCACACCTTCTTCTGGGACGGGCGCCAGCGCGGCGGTGGGACCGCCCGCCCGGGGCGTTACAAGCTGCGGGTGAGGCTGCTTGGCGAAGAACGGGTGCTGGTGACGCCCGGGGCGATCAAGCTGCACCGGGCGCGGCGGGGCGTCGGCGGCCGCTGCGGGCGCGAGCAGGGGAAGCCGAGTTGAGTGACCTGCTGGCGGGCGCCGGCGTCCTGGTCGCCGCTGGGACCAGCGCCACGGCGATCCTCCTGCCGCCGGGCCGGATGCGCTCGGCGGCAATGCTGCTCGCCCTCGCCCTCTTCCCGGTCCTGATCCTCGGCGACCAGTGGCACACCCACCAGATAGTCGACCTCCGCCACCACACCGTCCGAGTGGTCATCGCAGTCGCACTCGGCAGCCTCGTCGTCTTCGTCCTCGCCTACTGCTTCCGCCGCTGGCCGTCGCTGCTGCCCCTGGCCATCATCGTCGCCCTCCCCTTCCGCATCCCCCTCCACGCCGGCGGCGAATCAGCCAACCTCCTCGTGCCGCTCTACCTCGTCATCGCAGGTGGGGTTGTCTTTGTCCTCGTCCGGGACTGGGGCGTCCGGCCGGCTACGCCTCCTCCGGCGGGTGGCGCCATAGGGGGTACCACCCCCGAGGAAGCTTCAGCTACCGCAGGGGGTGGTGGGTCCCCTATGGCGACAGGACCCGCCGGCTGGACCGCCGCAGTCTGGCTCTCCCGAATCCTTGCGACCTTCGTCGTCCTCTATGCGCTCCAATCTTTCTACTCCGGAGACTTCAGCAAGGGCCTGCAAAACGTCTGCTTCTTCCTAGTCCCCTTCACCGTCGCCTACGCCCTGCTGCAGGACGTGGACTGGGATCGCCGTCTGCTCACGGCAGTCCTGACCGTGGTCGGCCTCGAGGCGGTCGCCTTCGTCCTCATCGGCTCGGTCGAGTTCGCCACCCGCGGCCTCTTTTGGAACGACCAGGTGATCAGGTCGAATGAATTCCACACCTACTTCCGGGTCAACTCGGTGTTCTGGGACCCCAACGTCTACGGTCGCTACCTGTCGTTGGCGATCGTCGTCGCCACCGCCGCCTTGCTGTGGGCGCGCGACCGCCGCAACCTCGCCCTGCTGACCGGGCTCGTCGGCGTCCTCTGGATCGGCCTCGCGCAGACCTACTCGCAGTCGAGCTTCGTCGCCCTGCTGGCCGGCCTCGCGGTCCTCGCGGCGATCCGCTGGAGCTGGCGCTGGACGCTCGTCGTCGTCGCGGTCGGCCTGGTCGGAGGCCTGCTGGTGGTCGCCCTGGTCGGCGGCAAGAGCGTCTCTTCGATCCCCGAGCGGCTCAACGTCGACACCAGTGGTCGCGCCAACCTCGTCTCCGGCGGCATCGAACTGTTCGCCGAACGGCCGCTTTGGGGTTACGGCTCGGGTTCCTTCCAGCACGCCTACCGCGAACACCGAACCAACAAGGACGTGCCGGTCTCGATCTCCCACACCGAGCCGGTCACCGTCGCCGCCGAGCAGGGACTGCTCGGGCTCCTCGTCTACGGCGCCCTGATCGTCGTCGCCCTGTGGACGATCGGGTCGGGGATGTGGCGCGGGCCACCCGACGGCAAGGTCACCTTCGTCGCCCGCGCCGCCGTGCTCGCCGCCTTCGTCGCCCTGCTGGTCCACACGCTGGCCTACGCCGGTTTTTTCGAGGACCCGATCGCCTGGGTCCTGTTGGCCGTCGGGTCCTCGCTGGCGACGGCGTCCGTCCCGACCCGCGAGTCGGCCGGCACGGTCCCAATCCGCGCCTCCACGTAGGCTCGCTCCGTGTCCGGATACCTGCGCCGCCTGGCGACGACCGGCGCCGCCTACACGGCGGCAAGCATCCTCTCGAAGGTCATCGCGGTCGCCCTGCTGCCGCTCTACACGCGGTACCTGACCCCGGCCGATTACGGCGCCGCCGAGGTGATGTTCGCGGCGGTCGTCTCGGTCAGCATCGTCGTCCGCCTGGGCCTGATCGAGGCACTGCTGCGCTTCTACTACCGTGAGGGCGAGGACCCGGGTGCCGTCGTGGCCAGCAGCTTCGCGGGGATCTTCTGGCTGACCACCCTGGGTGCGCTGGTCGCCCTGCCCTTCGCGACCCCGATCTCCGAAGCGCTGCTCGACCGCCCGGCCGCCGACCTGGCGCGGATCTCGATCGGCGGCCTCTGGGCGCTGACCATGCTCGAGTTCATGCTGACCCTGTTCCGGCTCGAGGAGCGGGCGCGGGCCTTCTTCCTCACCACGGTCGTCAACGTGCTGGTGACGATCGGGCTCACCGTGGCGCTCGTGGTGGCCGCCGGCGAAGGCGCGCGCGGGTTGCTGCTTGCCAGCTACGGCAGCGGCGCCGCCACCGTGGCGGTGTTGATCGCCCTGCAGTGGCGGCGGCTCTCGCTGCACTTCGACCGGGCGCTGCTGCGGCGGCTGCTGCGCTTCGGGCTGCCGACGATGCCGGCCGAGGTCTCGCTCTACCTGCTCAACTTCGTCGACCGGATCATCATCGTCCGCTCGGTCGGGCTCGCCGAGGCGGGTCTCTACTCGCTCGCGGTCAAGTTCGCGCAAGCGGTCAACGTGCTGGTCCGCGGCTTTCAGCTCGCCTGGCCGCCGCTCGCCTACTCGATCCGCGAGGACGGCGAGGCGCGCCGCGTCTACGCCACCGTGGTCACCCTCTTCGTCGCCGGCTGCGCCTTCGTCGTCACCGCGATGTGGCTGTTCTCGCGCTGGATCGTCCGCGCCCTCGCGGCGCCGGAGTTCTTCGGCTCCTACAGGGCGATCGGCCTGATCTCCGTCGCCGTCACCCTCTACGCCCTGTACATGGTGATGGTGGTGATCCTCGGCCGCACCGGCCGCACCGAGTTCAACTTCCCTGCGGCGATCGGCGCCCTCGCCGCCAACGTCGCCCTCAACCTGGCCCTTGTCCCGCCCTGGGGGATCGTCGGCGCCGGTGTCGCCCTCGTCGCTTCCTACCTCGTGGTGCTGGGCCTGATGTACGTCTTCACCCAGCGACTGTTCCCGGTGCCGTACCAGTGGGGGCGTCTGGCGCGGGTGGTGTTGGTGACCGCCTTGCTGGTCGGCCTCGCCGAACTGTTCGTGCCGACCGCCGGGGCCGGAGGCTTCCTGATCCGCGCCGTCCTCCTCGCCGCCTACCCGTTGGCCCTCCTCGGCAGCGGCTTCTTCACCCCCGGCGAGCGCGCCTGGCTCGCTCGCCTGCGCCACCCCGGGCCGGTCCTCGCCGGCCTTGCGGCCCTGCGGGCCCAGCCGGCGGCGGTCGACGGCGAGGTCCCGGAGGTCTACGAGGTGGAGAGAATGGACGAAGACGCGCGTCTTTAGTCATTCGGTGCGCACCACACGTATGGGTTTTCTCGGAACGATCGGGGCGTGCCCCGAATCAGCGAATTCCACCGGATCGTGACCTGCATGTACTGGGAAGATCACCCGCCACCCCATTTTCGCGCCGAGTTTGGAGATGAAGAAGCCGGTTTCGACATTCACACCGGTGAAATTCTCTGGGGAGCGCTGCCGAGGCCAAAGGCCAGGCTTGTGCGAACATGGCTGGCGGAACATCGAGACGAACTCCTTATCGACTGGAATCTGGTCATCAAAAGACAGATGCCGAATCCAATCCAACCCCCTCGATGACTGCTCCTCATGAGCTCCCTCGCGTCATCTCGGCTGAGCCTTTGGACGGGCTCTGGCTACGCGTGACCTTTTCCGATGGGGCGATAATGGACATCGGCTTGGAGGCGGTGTTCGGGCACAACGCCGGCGTCTTCGAGCCGGTGGTGGAAGACCGCGAGTTCTTCGAGCGGGTTCAGGTGGACCCGGAAAAGGGCGTGGTCGAATGGCCCGGCGAACTCGATCTCGACGCCGCCGTCATGTACGGCAAGTTCAAACCCGCAGCCGGCCCGGATTACCAGCGCCGGATCGTCCGACCCGCGACGCCCTCAGCGACCTGAACGTACGGCGCGGTCTCGCAGGCTTTCGCCGCGGCCTGGGACCAGCGCCTGGCGGGCGTGGGCCCAGTAGATATGGACCGGCTGGCTGGGGAGGACGGTGGCGGCGAGGGCTCGCAGGGCGTAGGACCAAGCGGTGAGCGCGCGGACTGCGAGGGCGGCAGCACGGCCGTGGTGCTTTTGCATGTAGAGGTCGCGGTTGCGGTGGAATTCGACGATCCGCGGCAGGCCCTTGGAAAGGTCGGTGGAGAGCTGGTCGTGGTGGACGGCCTCGGCGGCGGGGACGAACAGCGAGTGCCAGCCGGCTCCGGCGAGGCGCTTGGCGAAGTCGCACTCGTCGTAGTAGACGAAGAAGGCGGCGTCCATGTAGCCGACTTCCGCCGCCGCTTCGCGGCGCACCATCAGCGCGCTCGACTGCGCCCAGTCGACGCGGCGGGCGGCGTCGCCCTTGCTCTGCACGGTGGTCCAGCGATGCAGGAAGAGGGCGCCGGCGGCGGCGGTGCCGACGCCGGGGAAGCGCCAGGCGCAGGGAACCGGCCGGCCGGCGGAGTCGAGCAGCCGCGGCGTCGCCGCGGCGGCCCGCGGGTCGGCATCCATCGCCGAGAGGAGGGCCGCGGCCGCGCCGGGGCGCAGCTCGGAGTCCTCGTTCAGCAGCAGGCAGAAGCGCCCCCGCGCCTCGCGCATCAGGGTCGAGTCGTTCTCGGCCTTGCCGGCCGGTCGCTCCAGGGCGATCAGCCGCACCTCCCCGCCGCGCTCCCGAACCGCCTCGGCCGAGCCGTCCTCGGAGGCGTTGTCGAGGACCAGGATCTCGCCTTCGACCCCGGCCGGGTGGGTGCGCTCGATCGCCTCCAGGCAGGCGAGCAGGTATTCGCGGCCGTTCGTGTTCACGACGCAGTAGGAAAGGGCAGGGGGCACCGCGCTCACGATAATCGGCCCCTTGAAAGTCCAGCTAGTCGACCCATCCGCGTTCACGCCGCCATATGACCGTGCGCTCGCCGCTGCGCTGGCGCGGGCAGGGGCTGACGTGGAGCTGCTGACCACTCGCTTCCTCTACGGCCCGGTCCCGCCGGCCAACGGGTATGAGGTCCGCGACTTCTTCTACCGTCGCGCCGCCGCCCGCGGCCTCTCAGCCCGCGGCCGTCTGCCCTTCAAGGCACTGGAGCACCTGGCCGACATGGCGCGCTTCCGCCGCGCCGCGGACGCCGACGTCGTCCACTACCAGTGGCTGACCTTCCCGCCGCTCGACGTCCGCCTGCTGCCCCCGGCACGGCCGCGGGTGATGACCGCGCACTACATCCTGCCGCCCCGGCCGAGCCGCCGCCAGCTCAGCGCCGCCCGCCGCGTCTTCGGCGCGATGGACGCGGTCGTGGTCCATTCCGAGCACGGCGCCACCCGCCTGCGCGACGAGCTCGGGCTCGCGGCGGAGCGGGTGCGGGCGATCCCCCACGGCGCCTTCGACTACCTGACCCGGCTGCCGGAGGAGAAGCCGCTGCCCGCCGAGCTGGAGGGGGCGGAGGGCCCGGTCGTCCTCTCCTTCGGGCTGCTGCGCCCATATAAGGGGCTCGAGAACCTGCTCGAGGCATTCAGCCGGGTGCCCGGCGCCGAGCTGTGGATCGTCGGCAACCCGCGAATGGCGGTCGAGCCGCTGCACGAGCTCGCGACGCTCTCCGGCGCTCGGGTCCGCTTCATCGCCCGCTTCGTCGAGGACGCCGAGATCCCGGCGATCTTCCGCGCCGCCGACGTCGTCGTCCTGCCCTACCTCGACGCCGAGCACTCCGGCGTCCTCTACACCGGGCTCGCCTTCGCCAAGCCGCTGGTCCTCAGCGCGGTCGGCGGCTTTCCGGAAGTGGCGGAGACCGGCGCCGCGCGCCTCGTCCCCCCGGGTGACACCGAGGCCCTCGCGCGCACGCTTCGCGACCTGCTCGGCGACGAGGCCGGCCGGGCCGAGATGGCCGCGGCAGCGGCGCGCGCCGCCTCCGGCCCGTTCTCCTGGGACGAGGCCGCGCGGCGCACGATCGCGCTCTACGAGGAGTTGCTGGGGGCCCGCCGATGACCGCAGTTGCCGCGATCCTCTTCTGGCTCAGCGCCGGCCTGATTCTCTACACCCACCTCGGCTACCCGGTCGTCCTCGCCGCGCTGGTCTGGGTGCGCGGGCGAACCGCACGGCCGCGGCGAGCGGTCGGCGCGGCTCCTGAATCGCGATCCGCCGATCTTCCCTCGGTCTCGCTGATCGTCCCCGCCTACGACGAGCAGGAGGTGATCGCGGCGAAAGTCGCCAACGCGCTTGCTCTCGACTACCCGCGCGAGCTGCTCGACGTGATCGTCGCCTCCGACGGCTCCGCCGACGCGACCGCCGCCCGTGCCCGTGCGGCCGGCGCCGACCTGGTGCTGGAGCTGCCGCCGGGCGGCAAGGTCGCGGCGCTGAACACCGCGGCCGAGCGGGCGGGCGGCGAGATCCTCGCCTTCTCCGACGCCAACTGCAGCTGGGCCGCCGACGCCCTCAGCCGGCTCGTCGAACCCTTCGCCGACCCGTCGGTCGGTTACGTCTGCGGCCAGGTCAGCTTTCGCGACCCCGGCGGCGACAACCTCGAGGGCTCCTACTGGCGCTACGAGATGGCGGTGCGGGAGATGGAGTCCTCGCTCGGCGGCATCACCGCCGGCAACGGCGCGATCTACGCGGTGCGCCGCGACGATTTCCTGCCACTCGCGCCCTCCGGCAGCCATGACCTCAGCTTTCCCTTCGCGCTGGCGAAGCGCGGGCGGCGCTCGCTGTACCAGCCAGCCGCCCGGGCGGAGGAGAAGATGGTGCCGACGCTGGAGGGCGAGTTCGCCCGCAAGCGGCGGATGATGGTCGGGCTCTGGGACATCGTTGTTGGCGAAGGCATGCTCTCGCCGCGCGGCTACTCGCCGCTCTTCGCCCTCGAGCTGCTCTCGCACCGGCTGCTGCGTTACCTCAGCCCGCTGCTGCACCTCGTCGCCCTGGTCAGCAACGCCCTCCTGCTCGGCGAGGGCTGGGTCTACGACCTCGCCTTCGTCCTGCAGGTTGGACTGATCCTCGGCGCCCTGCTCGGCCGCTGGCTGCCACTGCCGCCGCTGCGGGCGGCCCGCTACTACGTGATGACCACCAGCTCGATCGCCGCCGGCCTCTGGGACCGCTGGCATCAGGGCGCTCCCGGTCGCTGGCAAAAGGCTCCGGGTACCCGATGACCGGTCGATAGCGATGCCACGAATCCTCGACATCCTGATCGCGGCCATCGCCCTGATCCTCCTCTTGCCGTTCCTGCTGGCGGCGGCGGTCGCGATCAAGCTGGGCAGCCGCGGGCCGGTGCTCTACCGGCAGCGCCGGGTCGGCCGGGGCGGCCGCGAGTTCGAGATGCTGAAGCTGCGGACGATGGTCCAGGGGTCGGACCCGGTTGGAGTGGGCACGGTGGTCACCCGCGACGACCCCCGGGTCACCGGCGTCGGCCGGATCCTCCGCCGCACCTCGCTCGACGAGGTCCCCAACCTGGTCAACGTCCTGCGCGGCGAGATGGCGATCGTCGGCCCGCGCCCGACGATCGCCGCCCAGGTGGTCGACTACACGCCCCGACAAAAACGCCGCCACGAGGTGCTGCCGGGGATCACCGGCTGGGCCCAGGTTCAGGGCCGCGCCGGCATCACCTGGGAGGAGCGGATCGAGTTCGACCTCTGGTACGTCGAGCACCGCAGCCTCCTCCTCGACCTGCGCATCCTCCTGCGCACCGCCCGGCTGGTCCTCACCGGCCGCGGCCTGGCGCCGGAGTGACCGGCCGCCGATAGGGTTCGCGGCGTGAGCGACCGCCCCAAGGTGACGTTGCGGCGCTTCGAGCCCGGGGACGCGGCCGCGGTGCACCGTTGGTTCAACAACCCGCAGGCGACGGAGACGCTGATGGAGCAGCGGCAGAGCTTCTCGATGCGGGATGCGGAGGCCTGGACGCGGCGGGCGATGGAGGATTCCGGCGAGGACCGCAAGTTCGCGATCCTGGTCGAGGGCTACGCGGAGCCGGTCGGCTTCACCGCGCTGTACGGGCTCTTTCGCCAGACCGCGCCGGAGCTGGGAGCGCTGATCGGCGACGACGTGCGCGGCAAGGGCGTCGGCCGGCGGGCCGAGGCGCTGACGATCGCCAGGGCTTTCGAGGAGTACGGCGCCCACCGGGTCTACGGCCGGATCCCGGCCCGCAACGAGGTGGCGAAGAAGACCGTCGCCGGGCTCGGCTGGAAGCACGAGGGAACGATGCGCGGCCACCTGGCGCGCAATGACGGGCCGGCCGAGGACTGCGAGGTCTGGGGCGTGCTCCCGGACGAGTTCCGCGCCGCCGCCGCGGACCTGCTGGAGTGAAGGCGCGGGCCGAGCTGATCGAGGACCGCGGCGAGGCCGCCGCGGGGGAGGAGTTCTTCCGCTCGCGCCCGTTCCTCGATGCCGAGGGCGTCACCCACACGCTGCGGATCGGCGTACAGGGCGTGGAGCTGGTCGCGCCGCTGATCGTCCGCGAGATCCCCGGCGCCCCCGGCGCCCTCGACGCGATCTCCCCCTACGGCTACCCAGGCCTCGCATCCCCCGGTGGTGGGGGGGGG
>DATAEW010000063.1:0-2864 GCA_036257815.1 Solirubrobacterales bacterium | reverse complement strand
AATCACCACAAAGGCGAGCACGTAGGGGAAGTTGCCGTAGACGGCGTGGACGAAGTCGCGGTTCTCAGCCGCCGTCCCGCCCAGGGTCATCTGCACGCCGTGGTCGACCTGCGCCTCGGCCGCGGGCAGGACGTTCTCCTGGAGGTCGTCGATGGTGCCGCGGGCCGATTTCGCCTCGGCGTCGGTGTCGGCGAAGGCCTCGACCAGGGCGTCGCGCTTGTTGCGCCAGCCGGGCGCGTTCGGCGCCACCGCGGCGGTGACGCCGTCCGTGCGGTCGAGGCGGGCCACGACCGCGTCGAGGTTGGCCGGAGTCGGGCTCTTCTCCGCCAGCACGACGAAGGGCTCGAGCACTCCCGGCGTGATGCCGGCCGCGGTGAGGGCGTCGCGGCCCTTGAAGGCGTCCCCGTTCCCGGGCAGGTCGGCGGCCTGCGCGACGGCGGGGTTCAGCTTCGAAGCCGGGATCAGCAACGCGACGACGATCGCGATGCCGATACCGGCGGTGACGACGGGGCGCCGCACGACGAAGCCGGCCCAGCGGCCCCAGAAGCCCTCGTCGTTGTATTCGCCGGCGTGGAAGCGCTTCGGCAGCAGGCGGACGTTGTTGATCCGGTGGCCGAGGACGTAGAGCAGCGCCGGCAGGAGGGTGATCGAGGCGAGGACCGATACCGCCGGGATCAGCATCCCGCCGATTCCGATCGCCCGGATGAAGGGCAGGGGAAGGATGACCATGCTGAGCAGGCCGATCGCCACGGTCGAGCCCGAGACCACCACCGAGCGCCCGGCGCGCCGCATCGTCTGCGCGACCGCCTCCTCGACGGTCTCCCCCTTCGCCAGCTCCTCGCGGAAGCGGAAGATCATAAGCAGCGAGTAGTCGATCGCCACGCCGAGCCCGACCAGGCCGATCAGGAACTGCACGATCACGGAGACGTCGGTGACGTAGGTGACCAGCCAGACGAGCCCGAAGGTGGTCATGATCGAGGTGGCGGCGACGGCGAGCGGCATCGCCACCGCCGGCAGCGTGCCGAAGACGAAGAGCAGCACCAGCAGGGCCCCGACGCCGCCGAGCAGGATCTCCACCAGGAGGCTCGGGCCGTTGCCCCCGGCGTCCTGGTTGAGGGGATCGATCCCGGTCAGGTAGGCGGTGACTCCCGGCGGCGCGTTCTGCTTCAGCTCCGACCGCGTCTGGGGGATCGCCCCATTGATGTCGAAGCTCGGCAGGCCGGCGGGATAGATCTCCGCGAAGGTAGTGTGGCGGTCTGCGGAGACATAGGCGTCGCTGCCGGTGGAATAGAAGGAGCTCACGCGGGAGCCCTTGTTGGCCTGCTGGGCCGCGGTGATCGCGTTCTTGATCCCGGGCTCCTTGGTGACGTCCCCCTTCGAGTGGAAGACGGCCACCAGCGGCACCTGCGCGCCGGTGCCGAGGCTGTGCAGGGCGCGCTGGTTCGCCTCGTAGGCGGAGTAGCCCGGGATCGAGAAGTTCTCCTGCCAGCGATTCGAGACCTGGCCGGCGCCGATCACGCCGAAGATCGCCAGCCCCACCCAGGCGAGGATCACCAGCCGGCGGCGGCGGACGACGAAGTGGCCAAGCCGCTCCAGCGGGTTCATCGGGCTCTCTCGGCGCTCGACATGAACGCGGAGGTATAGCGAACCGGCTTCGCCGGCTATTTGACCGATCTCACACGGCAGTTGCCGCGCGCAAGGCCTTGCTGAGCTCCCCACCCGGGCGGGTGGGGAGCGCGGCGCCTAGAGGATCACTCGGATCAGGATGATGATGATGATGATCAGGATGATGAGGCCGATCCAGCCGAGCCCGAGGGCGGCCACCGGCAGGGCGAGAGCACCCAACTTCTCCTCCTTGATTGGGAACCCGCGCCTCGTACCCCTGCCTCAGTCGGGTGAAACCGGGGAACCGCGCCAGGCGAGGAGCGCTCCCACGGCCGGCGCGAGCGCGACCAGCAACAGCGCAGCCTCGAGCGAGCCGTCCGCAAGGCGCCCGGCCACAGCGGTGCCGGCGGCGAGGCCGAGGCCTTCGGCGCTGGTGATCCAGGTCAGGCCCTCGGTTGCGCGGTCGGCGGGGACGACCTCGTCGAGCAGCTCCAGCAGGCCAACGTTCAGCATCGCGTAGCAGGCACCGGCGGCGGCCAGCACCGCCGTGAAGGCCAGGAGCGTCTGCGCCGCGGCGGAGAGGGCGAGGACGGCGGCGAGCGCGAGGAAGCCGCCGAGGAAGAGTCGCCCTGCGTCCATGGCGCCGGCGGCCTTCCCGATCCTCAGCGAGGAGAGGAAGGCGCCGCCCGCGAAGCCGCCCAGGGGCAGCGCGGCCAGCGCGGGGCCGCCGTCGCGCAGCGCGAGCGCCGGCGCGCAGATCTCCATCGCTCCCAGCGAGATCGCGAGGAAGGTGGCGGCGAGGACCATCGTCCTCAAGCCACGGCTGGCGAGCAGGCGGCGGTCCGGCGGCCGGTGCGGCGACGCCGAGCCAGGCGCGGCGCGGGCGACGAGCAGCGCGCCAGCGAGCGGTCCCGCCGCGAGGGCGGCGAGCGCGACCGGGGCGGCGAAGAGGGCCGTCAGCACTCCCACGGACGCCGGGCCCATCACCGCGCCGGCATCGCCCAGCAGCGCGTTGAGGGCATGCCCGGTGCGCCGCAGCTCCGGGCCGGAGATCTCCGGCCAGAGCGCCCGCGCCCGCGCGATCAGCGGAGGCGAGGCCGCCCCGGCAAGCGCCGCCAGCGCCACGAGCGGGCCTACCGGGGCCCCTTCGGCGCCAGCCGCGGCGAGGAGGACCAGCAGGGCCGTATGGACGAGCGCGAACAGCACCAATACCCGGCCGCCTCGCCTGTCCACGAGCCGCCCCCGCAGGGGAGCGAGCA
>DATAEW010000061.1:0-20334 GCA_036257815.1 Solirubrobacterales bacterium | reverse complement strand
CCCCCGCCGCCCAGACCCGCGCCGCCCGCCGCGACCAGGTCCACACCGCCTCCGGCCTCACCCCGCTGCGCTTCTCCCACTGGCAGGTCAAACACGAACCCGCCTACGTGCGGGGGATCCTTCAGAGGACCGTCTCCCACCTGAAGCCCGGCCGGCCCGCGCCTCTGCTTGCTCGGTGAGGGTGCAGGCCGGCCGGGCGCGTGGGGTCGAATCGCCGCTGGTGCTAAGGACATGGGGCATCGTGGCCGATACAGGCCGGGATGTTCGACATCGATTCAGCCCTGCGCACCCTCGTCGAGCGGGGGGGCTCCGATCTCCACGTCAAGGTCGGGACCCCGCCGTCGATCCGCCTCCACGGCGAGCTGACTCCCCTCGAGGGATACCAGCCGTTGACCGCAGAGGAAACCGAGAAGGCCTTCCACGCCATCGCCGAGGTCCGCTCGCAGACGGAATTCGAGCAGGCCGGCGAGGCCGACTTCTCCTACGCGATCCCGAACGTCTCGCGCTTCCGCGTCAACACCTTCAAACAACGCGGCTCGGTCTCGATCGTCTGCCGCGCGATCCCCTTCGAAATCCGCTCCGTCGAGGACCTCGGCCTGCCCCCGGTCGTCACCAGGCTGGCCGAAGAGCAGCGGGGCATCATCCTGGTCACCGGCACCACCGGCTCCGGGAAGAGCACCACGCTGGCGGCGATGATCGACCACATCAACCGCACCCGGACCCACCACATCATCACCCTCGAGGACCCGATCGAGTACCTGCACGAGGACAAAGGCTCGATCGTCAACCAGCGCGAAGTCGGCTCCGACACCGAGAGCTTCGCCAGGGCGATGAAACGGGTGCTGCGCCAGGACCCCGACGTGATCCTGATCGGCGAGATGCGCGACGAGGAGACCGTCCGCACCGCCCTCTCCGCGGCCGAGACCGGCCACCTCGTGCTCTCGACCGTGCACACCCTCGACGCCACCGAGACGATCAACCGCATCGTCGACTTCTTCCCGCCCCACCTCCAGCACCAGGCCCGCGTAATGCTCGCCGCCACCCTCAAGGGCGCGATCGCCCAGCGCCTCGTCCCCGACATCACCGGCGAGGGCCGCGTCCCCGCCTCGGAGATCCTCGTCGTCACCGGCCGTGTCCAGGACCTGATCATGAACCCGGAGGAGACCGGCAAGATCACCGAGGTGATCGCCGAGGGCGAGTACTACGGCATGCGCACCTTCGACCAGTCGCTGCTCGGCTACGTGATGGAGGGGAAGGTCGCCGAGCAGGTCGCCCTCGACTACGCCTCCAGCCCCCACGACTTCAAGCTGATGCTGGCGGCGGGCGGCCAGCGGGCCAGCGGGATCGAGCAGCTCGCCGGTCAGCCGGACCAGTAACGGTGCCCTCGCCGCCCCAGGACTGAGTAAGGCAGCCGTCCAGCGCGCGGCGCTCCGCCGCGATGCCGCTCAAGGGAATCGTCACAGGGGTCGATCAGTCCCGCGATGGCAGCCATGCGCCAATTGCGCCGCCGCCTGCGCCTGCTCGCGAGGAGCGAGCGCGGCATGGCGCTGCCGACGGCGCTGTTCGCGATGATCGCCAGCTTCGCCCTTGCCAGCGTCGCCGTTCTCTCCTCGGTCGACTCCCAGAGGGGCACCGCCCGCGACAGCGCCTCCAAGAAAGCGATCGCCGCCGCCGACGCCGGTGCCAGCGTGGCGCTGCTGCGACTCAACCAATTCCAGAACAAACTCAACTCGTGGACTCCCTGCATCGGACCCGCCGGGGAAGTCCAGCCCGCCACCGAAGGTTGGTGCCCGTCAACCACCCCCGAGGCCGTCGGCGGCGCCACCTTTTCCTACCGGGTCAGCGCCTACCAGCCGAATAGCCAGTTGAGCCTGGTCGCGGTCGGCGCCTCCGGCGGGGTCAGCCGCCGCATCAACGTCAAGCTCGTTCGGAAAAACGGCGAACCGGTCTTCAAAGCCGAGCAGCTGATCGGCGAAAGCGGGATCGAACTCAAAGGGGGCCCGACCCTCAAAACCGACATCGGCACCAACGGCAGCGTCAAACTGGGCAGCGAAGGCACCAGCGCGATCATCTGCGGCGACATCCGCCACGGCCCCGGCCAGTCGTCTCCGACGCCGACCCCACCGCCGACCTGTCCCGAACAGGGGACCGTCACGGAAGGCACGAAGACGCTGCCACCCGTGGTGCCGCCGGCAAACATCGCGACGAGCAATTCGGACTACCGCCTGGCCGCGTGCGTTCCTCCCCTGAGCGGAAGCCCAACCGGCTGCGAAACCGATAAATACGAAGGTAAAGCCCGTACGAGCACCGAGCCGTGGGATGCCTTTCACCGGTTCATCAACATCCCCAATAACGCGACCCTCACCCTCGGCGGTGGCGATTACTGGGTTTGCGGGCTATTCGTCAACGGCAGGCTGGTCATGGCCCCCTCCAGCCAGGTGCGGATCTTCTTCGACACGCCCGAACACTGTTCCGGACTCAACTCGAGCAACACCCAGGTGGAAGTCAGCGCAAGCGGCTCCGTCACGTCCAGCTCCTTCGAAAAATGCCAGTCCAACGCTGAAGAATGCCGCGTGCCCGGCCTGTACGTGATGGGCTCGCCGACGATCGCGACCACCGTCATCTTGACCGGAAACTCCGGTAGCACGAACGAGCTGATGCTCTACGCCCCCTACAGCAACGTGGAACTGGGCGGCAACGCGACCTGGATCGGCATGTTCGCCGGGAAAACCATAAAAATGAACGGCAACCCGACGATCCAATCGGACCTTCGCATCCCGCAACCGGAAGTGTATTTCCCCGGGCTTCTGGAACGCGTTCGCTACGTCGAGTGCAGCGGCGCCACCGGCTCCCCGCCCGACGTCAACTGCTGACCCGGCGCTCAAGGTCTCGGCGCCGGCTGCCGAGCTAATAAGCGGACGTATGAGAGAGAAGCTGAACAGTAATCCGGTCGCCCAGGCGGCCATTCTCGGCGTGCTGCTGCTCGCCACGGGCTTCTTCGTTTTCTCCTCGATGGGGGGCGGAGGCGAAGAAGAAGAAGGGGCGGCCCCCAGCCCGGAATCGCTGGTCGCGACCGCCGCCGCCCCCGCGGGCCCGGGCGTCACCGCGGTTCCGCCGTCGCCCGCCGCGCTGGCGGACGCGGCCCCACCGCCCCCGCCGGCCGTCACCGCGGCGTTCGCCGCGAACCGCACCGTCGTCCTGCTCTTCGTCCGCGACGGCGGCATCGGCGATCGACTGGTCCTCCGCGCGACCCACAGCCTCGGTGCGCTCCCGGGCGTATCGACCTTCGTCGTTCCCGCCCGGCGCATCGCCCGCTACGCGGCGATCGCCGGGGGGGTCGACCTCAACCGGGTGCCGGCGCTGGTGGTGCTGCGCCCGAAGCGGCTCGACCACGGGGTCCCCACCGCCTCGGTCACCTACGGCTTTCAGAGCCCGCAGAACGTGCTCCAGGCCGTCGTCGACGCCGGCTACAAGGGCCGTACGCTCGGCTATCACCCGTGACCTGAGCATGGACGCGCGGGACTTCCCGAGCCATCTGCGTCCGGTACCGGACTCCGGCGACTCGACCGCGCCCGTCCTCGAGCCCGAGGCCGTCGGCACGCCGGGGCTGACGCCCCCGATCGCTCGCGGCCGCTCCAGCAGCTTCATCACCGATGTTCTGGTCGACCTCGGCTACGTCGGCGACGACCGCGCCCGCCAGGCGATCGAAGAGGCGCGCACGGCCGGCCAGCCACCGGAGCAGCTGCTTCTCAAGCAGGGCGCGATCAGCGGGGACCAGCTCTCGCGCGGGGTGGCCGAGCGCTACGGGCTCGACCACGTCGACCTCTCCGAGTACCACGTGGACATGGGCGCGGCGAGCCTGATCTCGGTCAACACGGCGCGCCGCTACCGGGCGGTGCCGGTCGGCTTCATCGACCGGCAGACCCTGCTGGTCGCGATCGCCGACCCGACCAACGTGCTGGCGATCGACGACATCCAGATCGCAACCGCGCTCGACTGCCGCGTCGCGGTCGCCGCCGCGGACGACATCGAGGCGCTGATCGGCCGTCTCAACACCCTGCAGAGCGCGGTCAGCGAAACCCTCGTCGATGACGAGGAGGCCGAGGACGAGCTGGCCGAGATCAGCGATTTCGAAGTCAGCGCCGAGGACGCGCCGGTGATCAAGCTCGTCTACAGCATCCTCGGCCAGGCCGCCGGCGAGGGTGCCTCCGACGTCCACTTCGAGCCCGACGAAGGAGACATGCGGATCCGCTTCCGGGTCGACGGCGTGCTGCGCGAGGCGGCCCACGTGCCGAAGCGGATGGTCAACGCGGTGATCTCCCGGGTGAAGATCATGAGCGAGCTCAACATCGCGGAGAAGCGGGTTCCGCAGGACGGCCGGGTCAGCATCCCGATCGATGACCGCCGCGTCGACCTGCGGGTGACCACGCTGCCGACGCAGCGCGGGGAGGGGGCGACGATCCGCATCCTCGACCGGGACAAGGCGCAGCTCTCGCTCGACGACCTCGGCATGGACGGCTCGGCGCGAGAGCGCTTCGAGGCCGCCTTCCGGCAGGCCTACGGCGCGGTGCTGGTCACCGGGCCGACCGGCTCGGGCAAGTCGACGACCCTCTACGCGGCGCTGCAGGAGCTGAACGCGGTCGAGAAGAACATCATCACGATCGAGGACCCGGTCGAGTACCGCATGTCCGGCATCAATCAGATCAACGTCAACCGCAGGGCTGGGCTCGACTTCGCCACCGGCCTGCGCTCGATCCTGCGCGCCGACCCGGACATCGTGATGGTCGGCGAGATCCGCGATGCCGAGACGGCGCGGATCGCGATCGAGGCCGCACTGACCGGGCACATGATGCTCACCACCCTGCACACCAACGACGCTCCCGGCGCGATTGCCCGCCTCACCAAGATGGGCATCGAGCCCTTCATGATCGCCTCCTCGGTCGACTGCGTGGTCGCCCAGCGGCTCGCCCGCAAGCTCTGCAGCCACTGCAAGCGGCGCGCGATCGTCCCGGCTCAGGCGCTCGCCGGCGCCGAGATCCGCGTCGGTGGCGAGATCGAGGCTTACGAGCCGCTCGGCTGCGGCCGCTGCAACCAGAGCGGCTACCGCGGCCGGGTCGGGCTCTACTCGGTGATGAGCCTGAGCGACCGGATCAAGGAGATGGCGATCGAGCAGGCCTCCGAGGCGGAAATCAGCTCCGTCGCCCGCGAGGAGGGGATGCTCACGCTGCGCGAGGACGGGATCGCCAGGGTGAGGTCGGGCCTGACCAGCCTCGAGGAGGTGCTCCGTGTCACCGCATGAGCATCGATATCCCTCTTTCTGGGTATCCAGGAATCGGCCCGGAGGGTCGATCTGATGTCAATGGAGTTCGACTTCTCCGAGGTTCTCCGCCGCATGGTCGAGGCGAACGCCTCCGACGTCCACCTGACCGCCGGCTTCCCGCCCGCGATCCGCGAAAAGGGGAAGATCGAGGTGATGGACGGATTCCCCGTCCTCTCCGGGCAGGAGACCCGTGAGGTCGTCTACAGCATCCTCAACGACGACCAGCGCAAACGTTTCGAGACCCACAAACAGCTCGACTTCGCCTACGCGATCCCCAACGTCGCCCGCTTCCGCGTCAACTGCTTCTTCCAGCGCGGGGCGGTCAGCGCCGCCTTCCGCCTCGTCCCGCAGGAGGTGCCCGGCCTCGACTCGCTCGGCGTGCCCCAGGTCCTGCGCGAGCTGACCGCGAAACCGCGCGGGTTCGTCCTCGTCACCGGTCCCACCGGCTCCGGCAAGTCGACGACCCTGGCGGCGATGCTCGACGTGATCAACTCCGAGCACCAGGACCACATCCTGACGATCGAGGACCCGATCGAGTTCCTGCATCAGCACAAGCGCTCGATCGTCAACCAGCGCGAGGTCGGCTCCGACGCCGAGGACTTCGCCCTCGGCCTGCGCGCCGCCCTGCGAGAGGACCCGGACGTGATCCTGGTCGGCGAGATGCGCGACCTGGAGACGATCTCCACCGCGCTGACCGCGGCCGAGACCGGCCACCTCGTCTTCGCCACCCTGCACACCCAGTCGACCGCCCAGACGGTCGACCGGATCATCGACGTCTTCCCACCCCAGCAGCAGGGTCAGGTCCGCACCCAGCTCTCGATCGCCCTGCAGGGAATAATCACCCAGCAGCTGCTGCCGACCGCCGACGGCATGGGCCGGGTCGTCGCCACCGAGGTGCTGGTGCCGACGCCGGCGATCCGCAACCTGATCCGCGAGGGCAAGACCCACCAGATCTACGCCGCCGTGCAGACCTCCGGCGCGGTCGGGATGCAGACGATGGACGCCGACCTGGCGCGGCTGGTGCGGCAGGGCAGGATCACCCGCGCCGTCGCTGAACAGCGCGCCTCGGTGCCGGAGGAGCTGAAGCGGCTGCTCGGCGGGGCTGCGCCGGTGATGCCGCCGGCGGCGCCGGCCGGCACGCCCGGGAACGGATCGGCCGCTCCGCCTCCCGCCCCGGGGTCGACCCCCGCGTCCGTCCCTCCCGCATACACCCAGGGGGGCTAGCGGATGGCGGGCGCAACGACGTTCACCTTCCGCGCGATGGACCTGGCGGGGGCCGCCACCGGCGGCGAGGTCGAGGCCGAGTCCAAGGGCCAGGTCTCCGAGCAGCTGCGCCAGCGCGGCCTGATCGTCCTCGACGTGACCGAGAAGACCTCGCCGGTGAACATCGAGGACTTCTTCAAGAAGTGGCAGAGCGTGGACATGCGCGAACTGGCCATCTTCTCGCGCCAGTTCGCCACGCTGGTCACCTCGGGGATGCCGATGCTGCGAGCGCTGCACACGCTCGAGGAGCAGACTCAGGACGAGGCGATCCGCGAGGCCACGGCAGGCGTTCGGGCCGATGTCGAAGCGGGCAGCACGCTCGAGCAGGCGATGGCTCGGCACCCGAAGGTCTTCGACCGCCTCTTCCGCGCGATGGTCCGCGCCGGTGAGCAATCCGGGCGCCTGGACGAAGCGCTCGACCGCGTCGCCTTCCAGGTCGAGAAGACGGACGCCCTGAGGCGCCAGGTCAAATCGGCGATGATGTACCCGGCGCTGGTCTTCGGCTTCGCCGTCGTCGTGCTGGTCGCGATCGTCATGTTCGTGATCCCGGTCTTCGCCAACATCTTCAAAGAACTCGCCGAAGAACACCCCGAAGAAGCTTCGGGGCTGCCGGCGCCCACGGCGCTCTGCGTCGGCGTCTCCAACCTGCTGACCGGCTCCTGGTACATCCTCATTCCCGGCCTCGCCATCGCCTTCTTCGCCTTCTTCAAGTGGAAGAGGACGGAAAAGGGCAAGGAGGCATGGGACCGCTTCACCCTGCGCCTGCCGTTCAAGATCGGCGACGTGATCCAGAAGGTCGCCCTGGCCCGCTGGTCGCGCACCTTCGCCGGCTCGGTTTCCTCCGGCGTGCCGATGCTGCAGGCGATCAAGCTGACCGGGGAGACCGCGGGCAACATCGTGGTCGAGCAGGCGATGGACGACGTCTACGCCTCGGTCAAGCGCGGCGGCTCGCTCGCCGGGCCGATCGAGGGCAACGCGATCTTCCCGCCGATGGTCGGCCACATGGTCGCGGTCGGCGAGGAAACCGGTCAGCTCGAACACATGCTCTCCAAGATCGCCGACTTCTACGAGGCCGAGGTCGACGCCAAGGTCAAGGCCCTGACCGCGCTGATCGAGCCGATCATGATCGTCTTCGTCGGCGGCATGGTCGGCTTCATCGTGATCTCGATGTACCTGCCGCTCTTCAGCATCTACGAAAAGATCCGCTGAGCCACCCGCTTCAAGTGACGCACAAGACCGCGCCGGCGGTGGGCCCACCCAGCCTCCAGGTCCTCGATGAGCTGCGCGAGGAGCGGTTGTAGCCGGTCGGCTCGCCTATCTGGACAGCTCCGGGTACGTGAAGCTGCCGTTGCGCGAGATTGAGCATGCCTCCCTGCTCGCCGAGCTGGCTGAATGGGACGGCTACGTGTCGAGCGCGCTTCTCGCCGTCGAGGCGGTTCGGGCCTGCGCCCGCTACGGCCCCGATTACGAGGCTGAGGCCCGTTCGTTCTTGGAGGGTCTGGCGTTGCTTCCGATCGACGACGCCGTGCTGGGGGAAGCCGCCTCCCTCGGTCCCGCAGAACTCCGCAGCCTCGACGCGCTCCATCTCGCCACCGCGCTCAGCATCCGTGACGAGATCGGCGCGTGCGTCACCTACGACCAGCGTCTGGCCGACGCGGCGGGAGGCCGAGGGCTGAACATAGTCCGCCCGACCTGAGCGGACCTTGTTGGACGTTCGTATGGACCAGGTTGACGGAGGGATTCACCATCCACAATTTTGCCGAAGAGTCAGGTCGATTTCTCGGCGCTTCGAGGCGAAAAGTCGGGCTCTATCGAGTTTGGGCTGAATCGGCTAAAGGTGGCCGGCTGAACGTTCGATGTGAGGTTCGTGATGAATCTGCCAGTGCTTCGGTGCCAAAGGCAAACTCGCTGCGAGGCGGGGGCGCAAAGCTGTCGGGGCTCCCTTGCGGGAGTTGGCCGGGCTACCACCGGGGTCGACAGACACCACGTGGCTTCATGCGACGGGGCTCTGGCGCAAACGATTAGGACCATAGGAGGTCTCTAATGTTTCTCCAGAATCTCCGGGCCAAGGTAGGCGCCCGGCTCAACGGCGACAGCGAGGCGGGCTTCACGCTCATCGAGCTCCTCGTCGTCATGCTCATCCTCGGAATCCTGGCCGCGATCGCGCTGCCCGCCTTCTTCAACCAGAAGGAAAAGGCCGGCGACGCAAAGGCCAAGGAGAATGCCCACACCGCCCAGGTCGCGATGGAGACCTTCTCGACCGATCACAACGGCACTTACGTGGGTGCGAGCGTTCCAGAATTGAAGTTGATCGAGCCGACCATCAAGGAAGCGACCACCAGCGGCGAAGGGGAAGCCGCGACGACCAGCGAAGGAATCAAGGTGACGGGTTTGTCGACGAACGGATACACGATCGAATCGTATTCTTCGACTGGTCACATATTCAAGGTGATCAACACCGCAGGTGTCATGTCGTACCCCTGCACGCCTGCCGGCAAAGGCGGGTGTCCCACCGGCACCGTCGGGTGGGGTGGCTGATCTGCCCAGCCCGATCGCCTTGGCCTAGCCAAGCGTGAGGCACCGAGGGGCGGGCCATACGGTCCGCCCCTCGCGCTTTGCGGCCAGGCAGAAAGCCGTGGCTACAGATGATCTACCTGAAGCCGATACCTCAGACGATGATGTCGATCGCGCACCAGCCAGTCGCCAGGGCGATGGACGTGGTGGTGTTTTGCTGATGAAGGCGCTGCACGTGAGGCTGGCAGGACGAAACGGCGAGGCCGGCATAACGGTGGTCGAGCTGCTGGTCGCCTCGGCGATGGGCGTGGTCCTGATGGGCGCGGTCGCCTCGCTCGTGATCAGCGCGATGAGGGACCAGCCGAAGATCAGCAAGCAGGCGCAGACCATCTCGACCGCGCGCTGGGTGCTGGAGCGACTCACCCGCGAGATTCGCGACGGGGTCAGGGTCGACAAAGCGACCGCCTCCGAAGTCTCGTTCGAAACCTACGTCCGGCACGCGACCTGCGGCGGCACGACGCCGCTCGCCAGCACCGAAGCGCCGAAACAATGCGAGGTGACCTACAGCTGCACGACCACGTCCTGCTCGCGGATCGAGGCCGCCCCGGGCGTCTACACCGGCACCGCGACGCCGATCTTCAACGGGATCAACAGCAACAACGTCTTCAGTTACTCGCCGAGCGCCGCCGCGCCGACCTACATCAAGGTGACCTTGCAGATGCCCAACCCGAGCGGGCCGGCCGCGCTCACCGTCTCCGACGGCGCCAGCCTGCGCAACGCCACCCTGGGTTACTGATGGAGCGGCAGAGCACGAGAGAGGCGGGCTTCACGATCGTCGAGGTGCTCGTCGCCCTGTTCATCCTGGTGATCGGAGCGCTGGCGACGTTCGGGCTGCTCACCAACGCGATCAGGAACACGCAGCGAGCCAAGGCGACGCAGGTGGCGCTCGACCGGGCGCAGCAGGAGATCGAGGCGTTGCGCAGCCGCCCCTACCAACAGCTGGCGCTGACGAAAACGCCGGTTGCCGAAACCAACCGGCTCAGTCCCAACTACCGGGTATCGAGTGGGACCTTCGCCCTCGTTCGGGAACCGCCCAGCAGCTACGCCAACATGGTCGTCAGCGCGGAAGGCGCGGTTCCTCCCGGGCCCGAACCCTTCAGCAGCGGAGACGTGAGCGGCAAGATCTACCGCTACGTGGTCTGGCGCAACGACGAAAAGTGCGCCGCCGCCTGCCCCGGCGAACAGGACTTCAAGCAGGTGGTCGTCGCGGTGAAGCTCGACAAGCGGGGCAACGAAGCGGGGGAACGGGGCTACGTCGAGGTGCAATCGGACTTCGTCGACCCCACCCGCGGCCCCTGATCATGCACGACCCCCCGCGACACCCGGCCAGGCCCGAGGTCAACGCCAACACGCCGCTCGAAGGGGGCTAGGCGTTGGCCGCCGCCGCGGCGATCGCCTTCTTCGGCGGGCTGATCGTCGGCAGCTTCGTGACCGTGGTCGCGCACAGGGTGCCGCGGGGGGAGTCGATCGTCGCGCCCCGCTCGCGCTGCCCCGCTTGCGGGGCGCAGATCGCCGCCTACGACAACGTTCCGGTCCTCTCCTGGCTGCTGCTGCGCGGGCGCGCCCGCTGCTGCGGCGCCGCGATCTCGGCCCGCTATCCCCTGGCCGAGTTGTGCCTGGGCGCACTCTACGCGGCGACCGTGCTCGTCCTCTGGGGCGAGCCGGGTGAGATCGCTCTCGGCCTCGTCTTCGTGACGGCGCTGGTGGCGATCACCCTGACCGACCTCGAGCGCCGGCTGATCCCGAACAGGATCCTGATCGTCGCCGCGCTGCTCGGGGCGGCGATCGCGGCCGCGACCGATCCCGCCAGCCTGCCGGAACGGGCCGCCGCCGCCGCGGCGGCGGGGGGGCTGCTGTTCGGGGCCGCGCTCGCCTACCCGCGCGGGATGGGGCTGGGGGACGTGAAGCTGGCGGCGGTGATGGGCCTCTTCCTGGGCCGCAACGTGGCCCCGGCGATCCTCGTCGCCCTGCTCACCGGCTCGCTCGTCGGCCTGGCGATGATCGCCCATCACGGCGCCGCCGCGCGCAAGCGGGCGATCCCCTTCGGCCCATTCCTGGCCCTGGGCGGTGTGGTCGGGTTGCTGGCGGGCGATCAGCTGGTCGGCTGGTACCTGAGTGGTTTCTCGTAGATCCGTCCGGGTTTTCCTAGTTCTGAGTAGTTGCAGGGCAAAGGTCCGCGGCCCTTCTGCCGATTGAGAGAGAGCGTGCTGCAACTGACCAGGAAGAAGAAGACGGGCGAGATCGTCGGCCTCGACATCGAGGCCGGCAGCATCGCCGCGGCCCAAGTCAAGTCGAACGGCTCGGTGCGGGTGAGCGCCGCGGCGATCGAGCCGCTTGCGGCCGGCGCCTTCAACGAGGGCGAGGTGGCGGATCCCGACAGCATCGCCGAGGCGTTGAAGTCACTGTTCGCCCGGCACAAGCTCTCGAAGAACGTCCGGCTCGGGATCGGCAACCAGCGGGTCGTCGTCCGCACCCTGCGGCTGCCGGCGATCGAGAACCCCGAGGAGCTGGCGACCGCGATTCACTTCCAGGCCCAGGAGCAGATCCCGATGCCGCTGGACCAGGCGGTCCTGGAGCACCAGGTCGTCGGCGGCGTCCCGGCGCGGGAGGGATCCGCTCCGATGATCGACGTGGTCGTCGTCGCGGCGCGCCGTGACATGATCGGCTCCTTCCTCGGGCCGATCCGTCGCGCCGGCCTCGATCCCGTCGGGGTCGACCTTTCCGCCTTCGGCATGATTCGCGCCCTGGCCGGGGTGGGAGACGGGGAGCTCGCGGTCGCCGACGGCGACGAAGGCGGGGGACAGGCGGACGAGCCGCCGCCGCGGCCCGATCACGCGGTCCTCTACTGCAACGTCGGTGACGTGATGAACCTGGCCGTGGCTCGCGGCCGCGCCTGCCTCTTCACCCGTGTCTCCAACGAGGGGCTGGAAGGGATCGCCGCCCGCCTTGCCGGCGAGCGCGGCCTCAACGCCGCCCACGCGACGCAGTGGCTCTCCCACGTCGGCCTGGAGCGCATCCTCGAGGAGGTGGAGGGCGATCCGCAGACCGTCGCCGCCGCCCGTCTCGCTCTGGAGCAGGGGGTCACCGCCCTGGTCGACGAGCTGCGCCTCTCGCTCGATTATTACGCCGCGCAGGAGAGCGCCGTGCCGGTCGGCCGTGTCGTCCTCTGCGGGCCGGGCAGCGCGATCGCCGGCCTGGCCCAGCGGATGGAGGAGGGCCTCGGCCTGCCGATCGGCGTTGCCCGTCCTTCCGCGCTCGCCCAGTACGGCGAGGAGGTCGCGGCGCGGCTCACCCTTCCCTACGGCCTGGCGCTGCAGAGCTGAGGAAGCCGGATGCGCCCCGTCAACCTGATCCCGGCAGAGGACCGCCATGACGGCCACGGCCCGATGCGCACCGGCCCGGTGCCCTACCTGCTGATCGGAGCGCTGGTCGCCGCCCTGGTCGGCGTCACCGCGCTGGTGCTGACGAGCAACCGGATCGCCGACCGCAAGGCCGAAGTGGTCCGGCTCGAGCGCGAAGACGCCGCCGCGACCGCCCGCGTCGAACGGCTCGCCGCCTACACGCAGTTCCAGGCCCTGCAGGAACAGCGGCTGGCGACGGTCACCAGCCTTGCCGACAGCCGCTTCGACTGGGAGCGGGTGATGCGCGAACTCTCGCTGATCCTGCCGGACGACGTGTGGCTGGTCAGCCTCGCCGCGACGGCCTCGCCCGAAGCGAGCACGGGGGGCTCGGGCGAAGGCGGCTCGGGCGGGAACCTGCGCGACTCGGTGCCCGGGCCCGCCCTGCAGATCAGCGGTTGCGCCAGCAGCCAGGATGGGGTGGCCGGCTTCGTCACCGCGCTGAAGGACATCGACGGCGTGACGCGGGTGGGGGTCCAGGCCTCCGAACTCTCCGAACAGACGGGCGGCGGTTCCGGCGGCGAGGACTGCCGCACCCGCGACTTCATCGCCAAGTTCGAAATCGTCGTGGCCTTCGACGCCGCCCCCGTCCCAGCGAGCGCCTCGGCGACGGAAGCCTCCCCGGCTCCGCCGGCCGAAACCACCGAAGCCAGTTCGACCGAAAGCTCGGAAGGCGGCTGAGGTGAAGATGACCTCGACCAACAGGGTGATCGTCGCCGCGCTGGCCGTGGTCGTGCCGGCGATCGCCTTCTGGATGCTGCTTCTCGGTCCGAAGCGCGACGAAGCGAGCAAGCTCGGCGCCCAGGTCGAAGAAGTGACGGCCTCGCTGGCGCAGCACCAGGCGGAAGCCACCCAGGCCCTCGAAGCGCGCCAGGGGTTCGCCGCCGACTATCAGCGCCTGGTCGTCCTCGGCGCGGCCGTTCCCGGCGATGACGACACCGCCTCGCTGCTGGTGCAGCTGAACAGCGTCGCCGAAAAGGCCGGGGTCGGCTTTCGCGGGCTCGCCCTGGAAGCGGCGGAAGGGGGAACGGCTCCGGCCCCCGAAGCTCCGGCTCCTGAAGCTCCGGCTCCCGAAGCTCCCTCCGCGGAAGCCTCCGCGCCCGAAGCCCCCGCCGGCACGCCCGCCTCGCTGTCCTCCCCGACCGAGGTGGCGGCCTCGACGCTGCCCCTGGGGGCCGCGATCGGCCCGGCCGGCCTCGGCGTGATGCCCTACAAGCTCACCTTCGATGGCCAGTTCTTCCAGATCGCCAACTTCATCAAGGGGCTCGACTCGCTGGTCAAGACCCAGAATGCGCGGGTCGCCGTCGACGGCCGCCTGATCACGATCAACGGCTTCTCCCTGACCCCCGCCGCCAGCGGCTTCCCGGCGCTGGAAGCGAACTTCTCGGTCACGACCTACCTGACCCCGCCCAGCCAGGGCGTCACCGCGGGAGCGACCCCGGCCAGTCCCGGCACGGCCACCCTGGCCTCGGCCACGACCGAAGGCACGCCATGAAGCGCCTGGGACCCGATCTGAAGATGCCCGAGCCAAAGGTCCCCGACTTCCTGGCGGACATCTTCTACGACCTGCACGACCGTCGCCTGCTGGCGCCGATCGCGCTGGTCGTGGTGGCGATCGCCGCCGTGCCCTTCCTGCTGAGCGGCGGCGCGGATGAAGCGGCGCCGGCGGTCGGCGCCGCGACGGCGCCCGCCGAAGCGGAAACCGCCAAGGCGGCGACCCTGACCGTGGTCGAGGCGAAGCCGGGCCTGCGCGAATACCGCAAGCGGCTGGCCGGCCGCAGGCCGACCGATCCCTTCATGCAACGGTTCACGGGCTCGGTGTCCAAGGAAGGCGGCCAGGGCTCCGAAGAGCCTGCCTCGGCGACGACCAGCTCGACCTCGAGCAGCGAGACCAGCAACGGCGCGGAAACCGAAACGACCGGCAGCACGGAATCCGGGCCCACCACGACGACTGAATCGGCCGGGGCCTCGCCGAACGCCAAGCCCGAGGACGCCTTGGTCTTTTACGCGTTCGCGGGGTCGGTTCAGATCACCCGCACGACCGCAAACGCGGATGGGACCACCGAGAGGGTCGGTCCGGTGCTGCACAAGGGGATCCTGCCGCCGGCGGTCCTTCCAGGGCCGAAAGCGGAAGTCGTCACCTATATGGGGATCGGTCCCAGGACGCATCGGCCGCTGTTCATGGTCTCGAACGAGGTGACCGAGGTCTCCGGCGAGGGGAAGTGCATCTCCGGCTCCGATCCCTGTCAGCTGATCGAACTGAAGCCCGGGTCTCCCGAGATCTTCGTCTATGGCCGGGCCGGCGTCCGCTATCGGATCAAGGTCACCAAGGTGGAACCCGTCGCCACCGGCCACTCCTGATCCCACCGCCGTTTGCCCATAGCTTCAGTAAGTGAAGCGCTGGCGCTACACTATTTGAAGCGAGACCGGTGCGATCGCCCGTCTCAGTTCGATCATGAGTGCCGAGAGCAACTCCGAATGCCCCGTCTGTCGCACGGCCGAAGTGGTCTGCGGGAAGTGGACGCTGCTGCTGATTCGCGACCTCGCGGCGGGGAGCAGCCGGTTCTGCGAGTTGGAGCGGTCTCTGGAGGGGATCAGCCCGCGGACTCTGTCGCTGCGGCTGCGAGCCCTCGAGGAGGAGGGGATCGTCGAGCGGCACACCTATCCGGAGGTGCCGCCGCGAGTCGAGTACGCGCTGACCCAAAAGGGCGAGGCGCTGGTGCCGCTGATCGACGACATGCGCACCTACGGGACCCGCTGGCTGCTCGGTGAGCACCCGCCGGCATCTCAACCGGCCGTCACGGTTTAGGCGGCTCGCTGCAGGAGCTCGCGGAGGTCGGCGACCACCGGGTCCGGTTCGCGGCGGATCTGCCTTTCGGTGTAGCGGTGGATCGTGAACCCGCGGCGCCGCAGGTCGAGGTCGCGAGCGTGATCGTCCTCGAAGGCGGTGCTGGAGCCGTGGGTGGCCCAGCTGTCGGTCTCCACCACGAGCCGCTGGGCCGGCCAGACGAAGTCGACCGTCCAGCGCCCGATTCTCAGGTTCACCTCGGGGGCCGGCAGCCGGTGGCGTCGGCAGAGCTCCAGGAAGTCGCCCTCGACGTCGCTGCGCGTGCGATCGCGGGGGGTCGCCGGCGATAGCGCGAACCGCCGCAGCTCCGCCTCCCGTGCCGCTCGCCGGTGGAGCTTCGGCGCGACCGTGGCCCGGAGGTCCTCGATGGTGCGCCAGGGTGCGGTTACGGGGATGCCCTCGCGGCGGGTGGCGGCGGGGATCGGCCCGTCGGCGCTGGCGTCAGCCCGCCGGGGGACCAGCGAGGCGCCGGCGAGCGAAGAGCAGCGGTGGACGCGGATGCCCGGTCTCCGCCTGCGCCCGCTGTGGGTCGGGACCGACACGTCGGTCGGGCCGTCGATTGGCCGCAGCAGCCCCCAGAGCGCGGCCGCGCTGCCGTGGCTCAGGACCGCGCCGTCGCCGCAGGCGAGGACGGCAGCCATCCATCGGGCCTCGTTGCTGAGCGCAGGGTGCCCCAGCGCGTAGACGCCGCGATGCACCGGGAACAGGCGTCCACGCTGGACCCGCTTCGCGATCGAGGCGCGACTCAAACCGCAGGTGACGATTTGCGCCGCCGTGAGGATTCCATGCTGGGTTTCCGCGATACGAGCGATCTCGCAGTCCGGTGAGGTTGGCGGGGCGCCTTTGTCAACCATTGGTTTGCAAAGGCGCCCCGCCCGGCCGAGTCTCCCCCCTCCACTCCCAGCCCTCCTGCGCCTGCACGGCGAATTGCACGCGCAGGAGGGCTGGGGGTGGCGGGGAACTCTGCGGCGTGCGTGATTTCCTGCTCAACGAAGCGCTGAAGCGCCTCGCCAGCGAGGCCGCCACCCGCCTCGGCACGCTCGTCGCCACCGGCGAGGAGATCGCCTTCGATGTCGCCGCCGCGGCGGCGGAGGACTCCCCCTTCTACAGCTACGTGCCCCTGACCGGGCGCTACGTGCTCGACCACGCCGACGAGTTGCGGGCGCTGCCGGGCTTCGCGTCCGCGCGCGAGGCGACGGTCGAGGCCGGGATCGCCGCCTCCTACCTGGAGGCCCGGGGCGAGAGCGTGCCCGCCGATCCCGGAGAACGCGCCGAGCGGATGCTCCTCACCTTCTTCGCTCAACTCTGGGACGGCAGCCCCAGTTTCACCCTCGACCGCACGCGGCTCGAGGAAGCGCTCTCCACGCTGGACGCCGAATCGCGCCAGGCCGACGAGGCCGACGTGCTGATCGTGCCGGTCGTCGGCCTGCGCCTGTCGATGCCCCGCCTGCAACTGCCGCACGGGGTGCGGATCGTCCGCGCCGACTCGATCGAAGCGCCGGTCGACGCGATGCGCAGCGAGGGGATGGGACGGGCGGCCTGGGAGCCTCAGTTCCTCGCCGTCGCCGAGCAGCGGCCCGACGAAGGTGCCGACGCGGCCCTGCGCCAGCTGCGGGAGCTGGTCAGCGTGATGCGGATGTTCAAGGCCGGCGGCATCGGCCTCGGCCCATACGCCTTCGCCCCAACGGGGGAGGATTGCTGGCGGCGGCTTGCGACCGGCGCCCCCGCCACCCGCCCCGGCGGCTACCGGCTCGGCGAGGCGGAGGCCGCGGAGCTTGCCGCCTTCGCGGTCGCCCTCGAGGCGCGGCCCGATCCCGACCGCGCCCTCACCTGGGCCGTCGGTCGCTTCGAGATGGGCTGCGAGCGCCAGAGCGCGATGGACGGCCTCAGCGACCATCTGCTGGCCCTGCGCGCCGTGCTCGAGGGCCACGGCCCGGTCGGCGCCTCGCTGCCGATGCGCGCCGCCGCGCTGATCGCCGACGAGACCGTCGACCAGGTTGAGGCACGCCAGCGGGTCGAGGAGGCGCTGCAGCTGGAGCGCGCGCTGATGAACGGCCGCCCGCTGGACGAAGCGGTCGAGCTGGCCAACTGGACCGAGGAGAGTGTGCGTCGCCTGATGCGCTTGGCCGCCCTGGGTGAGCTCGGCAAAGACCTCAGCGCAACCGCTGACGAGACCCTGATCGCGACGGGCCTGGAAGCCGGTGACGCCGAGATCGCGATCTCGGTCGGCGAGCTCGTTTCCGAGGAGGAGGAGGCGATCGAGGTGCCCGAGCCCACCTCGGCGGCGGGGCTGGCGATCGAGAGGGTTCCCGACCCGGTCGCCGAACTGCAGGCACAGGAAGAACTATTCGAGGAGGACGAGATGCAGGAGACCCGCATCATGGAGCCGATCCCGATCGAGGGCGAGATCAGGGTCACGGCGACTCCCTGGCTCGACGAGGTCTCCGAGGCGCGCCCCGGAGATTCGCTCGAATGGCCGGCCGACGCCAGCCGCGAGGTCCAGCGCCGTGAGCGCATCGACACGCCCCGGGTGCGGCACCTGTTCCCGGTCCCGGACTCCGATTGGGAGGTATCCCACCTGGAGTTCGAGTACAGCCGGCGCGACGCCAGCTGACGCTCAGGCCCGCCCGGCCGCCATCGCCACCCGCTCCTCGCCGGTGGCGAACAGGTAGCGGTTGATCCGCGTCAACCCGGCGAGGTCGTGGACGTCCTCGTCGAGGTGGGGGACGCGGATCACGCCGCTGGTGCGCAGCTCGGAGGCGAGGTGATCGATGTTGCGGGCGTCGCGCTCGGCGAGCGCCTGGTAGTCGGAGAAGTTGGCGGCGACGCGCTGCGCCAGATCGGCGTCGCCGTCGAGCCTCTCGGTCAGGGTCGCCGGCAGGTCGTCGGCCTCGCCGCGCAGCTTCTCGGCCGGGTAGTGGACCTTGTTGACGATCACGCCGCCGAACGGGAGCTTCGCCTCGACCAGCTTGCGGTGGAAGTACACCGCCTCGTCGATCGGCTCGCCCTGCGGGCCGCAGACGACGAGAAAGCAGGTGCTCGGTTCGCCGAGCAGCTTGTTGACTCGCTTCGCCCGCGCCTGGAAGCCGTCGACCATGCCGCTGAAGGCGTTGAAGAACTCGGCCAGGTCGGCCAGCAGGTCGAAGCCGACGATCCGCTTGAAGACGCTGAGCGCGACCGAGGCGCCGCGGCCGGCGACCTTGGCGGCGAGGCCGGTCGGCCGCATGAACATGCGCAACGAGCGGCCCTCGATGAACTGGGTCAGCCGTTTCGGAGCGTCGAGGAAGTCGAGGGCGTTGCGGGTCGGCGGCGTGTCGAGGACCAGCAGGTCGAAGTCGCCTTCGGTGTGCAGCTCGAACAGCTTCTCCATCGCCATGTACTCCTGCGACCCGGCGAGGGCGCTGGAGATCTGCTGGTAGATGCGGTTTTCCAGGACCCGGTCGCGCGACTCCTCGTCGGGCGCCTGGCGAGCGATCAGCTCGTCGAAGGTCGCCTTGGCGTCGAGCATCATCGCCCACAGCTCCCCCTTCATCTCGACCCCCTGCCGCTCGAACAGCGCCGGCTCGACGCGGCGCGCCTCGTTCCCCAGCTCCTCCAGGCCCAGCGAGTCGGCGAGCCGTTTGGCGGGGTCGATCGTCAGCACGCAGACCTTGAGGCCTTTGGCGGCCATGCCGGCGGCGATCGCCGCCGAGGTGGTCGTCTTGCCGACGCCGCCGGAGCCGGCGCAGATGCAGATTCGCTTGCCCTCGAGGACCTCGCCCAGCGTCGGCATCAGGCCAGCCTCCGCGAGAGCCGTCGCGCCGCCTCCGCGCCCAGCTCGGGCTCGAAGAGGAAGGGAAGCGTCTTCACCGGCGCCTGCACCCGGCGCCGCAGGCGGGCGAGCTGCGCTCGCTGCGAGCGGGCCCGCTGGTGCTCGGAGACGGCGGCGCGGGCCGCCGCCCGGACGGCGCCGTTCTCGCCCTCGGCCAGGGCCGCCAGCCGCTCGCGCTCCGAGCTCGAGAAGCGCTCGGGGTAGAGCCCGTTGAGGTAGACGCGGTCGACCGCGACGCCGACCTCGTCCCGCAGCTCCCGCTCCAGCGCCGCCGACTCGTTGACCGGCATCTCCTCCGGCAGGGCGACGATCGCCGTGCCGGTGTGGTCGTGGTCGGTGATGAAGCGGTCCAGGGTCTGGGCCTGGGAGTGGATCGGCCCGACGCGGGCGATCGCCGCGAAGGTGCGCGGCGTCTGCAGGAAGCCGACCCCATGCCCGGTCGCCGGCGCGTCGACGATCACCAGGTCGTACTTGCGCCCCTGCTTGACCTTGCGGTCGAGCTGCGCCAGCTCCCAGATCTTGCCGATCGTCACCAGCTCCTTCAGCCCCGGGGTCGCCGCCGCGAGGTAGTTGAAGATGCGACTGCGGAACAGCATGTCCCGCATCGCCCGCACCTTGAGCTGCAGGAGGACGTACTCGCGCATCGACTCGTCGGGGTCGATCGAGATCGCCCACAGGTTCTCCTCCAGCTCGACCTCGTGGAACCCGACCTGGGTGTGCGCGAACAGCCGCGAGGCGTTCTCCTGCGCGGCGACCTCGCAGACGATCGTCCGCTTGCCCGCCGCGGCCGCGCGCATCCCCAGCGCCACCGCCACCGTCGTCTTGCCCACGCCCCCCTTGCCGGTGACGATGACCAACCGCTTGTCGAGAAGCTCGGGTATCGGGCAATTCCTAGCAATTTCGCCCGCCGGCAGGAAAAGCCGGGCTCCATACGAATATCCGCGCAATGGGATTTCTAAGCCGAAAGCCAAAGCACGCGTCCGTTGCCGTCGATGAGGATCATCCGATCGTTGAGGAGCTGCAGCGGATGGAAGAGGCCGTTCCCGAGCGGGCTGTGGTCGACTCGGAGAGCCAGCACCCCAAAGCGCCCGACACGCCCCCGCCCGCGGGGCCTGTCGCG
>DATAEW010000056.1:0-13240 GCA_036257815.1 Solirubrobacterales bacterium | reverse complement strand
CCGACCGCGACCCGGAGGGCTTGGAGCTGATCCGTCATGACGCCGCCCACGTCATGGCCGAGGCCGTGCAGGAGCTCTATCCGGGGACCAAGGTGACGATCGGCCCGGCGATCGAGAGCGGCTTCTATTACGACTTCGACTTCCCCGCCAACGTCAAGGTCACCGACGCCGACCTGGCGGAGATCGAGGCGACGATGCGCGCCCACATCGAGGCCGACGAGGGCTTCGAGCGCCGCGACGTGCCGGTGGCCGAGGCGGTGACCGAGCTCTACCCGGGGACCAAGGTGACGATCGGGCCGCCGATCGAGTCCGGCTTCTACTACGACTTCGAGTTCCCGCCCGATACAAGGATCACCGAAGAGGACCTGCCGAGGATCGAGGAGGCGATGCGCCGGCACATCGCGGCCGACGAGGGGTTCGGCCGCCGCGACGTCCCGGTCGCCGAGGCGATCGAGATCTTCCGCGGCCAGGACCAGACTTTCAAGGTCGAGCTGATCGAGGACCTGGTTCGCGACGAGGGGGCGGAGACCGTCTCCCTCTATCGCAACGGTGCCTTCGAGGACCTCTGCCGCGGCCCGCACGGTCCGTCCACCGGGCGCATCAAGGCGGTCAAGCTGAACTCGGTCGCCGGTGCCTACTGGCGCGGCGACGAGAACCGCGAGAGCCTGACCCGGATCTACGGCACCGCCTTCTTCTCGCAGAAGGAACTCGACCGGCACCTGGAGCGGATCGAGGAGGCGAAAGCCCGCGACCACCGCCGCCTCGGCCCCCAGCTCGGGCTCTTCATGCTGCGCAAGGAGGCGCCGGGGATGCCGTTCTGGCTGCCCAACGGGACGACGCTCCTGCGGCTGATCGAAGCCGAGGTGCGCGAGCAACTGCGCAAGCGCGGCTACCAGGAGATCGCCACCCCGCAGGTCCTCGACGAGGGGCTCTGGCACCGCTCCGGGCACTGGGACAACTACAAGGACGAGATGTACTTCATGGAGGACGACGACCGCCGTTACGCGCTGCGGCCGATGAACTGTCCCGGCGCCTGCCTCGTCTACTCCTCCGATCGCCACTCCTACCGCGAGCTGCCGCTGCGCCTGGCCGAGTTCGGCCGCGTCTCCCGCAACGAGCGGGAGGGCGTCCTGCACGGCCTGCTGCGGGTTCGCGCCTTCACCCAGGACGACGCCCACGTCTACTGCACCGAGGAGCAGATCGGCCCCGAGGTGGCCTCGATCTGCGAGGCGATCGACGAGCTCTATGCGCGCTTCGGCTTCGAGGACGTCCACGTCGAGCTCTCGACCCGGCCGGAGAAGTCGATGGGCGGCGAGGAGCAGTGGCGCAAGGCCGAGGCGGCGCTGGCCGAGGCGCTGGAGAGCCAGGGCCGCGGGTACGTCCTCAACCCCGGCGACGGCGCCTTCTACGGGCCGAAGATCGACTTCCACGTCACCGACGCGCTCGGCCGCTCCTGGCAGTGCGGCACCTGCCAGCTCGACTTCCAGATGCCCGAGCGCTTCGACCTCTACTACACCGGCGCCGACGACGCCGCCCACCGGCCGGTGATGATCCACCGCGCCCTGCTCGGCTCGATGGAGCGCTTCGCCGGCATCCTGATCGAGCACTACGCGGGCCGCTTCCCCACCTGGCTGGCGCCGATCCAGGCGATCGTCCTGCCGATCTCCGACCGCCACAACCCCTACGGCGCGCGGGCGATGGAGGAGCTGCGCGAAGCAGGCGTGCGGGTCGCCGTCGACGACCGCTCGGAGTCGGTCGGCAAGAAGATCCGCGATGCCTCGACGGTCGGCCGCTACCCCTACATGCTGGTGGTCGGCGACCGCGAGGAGGAGACCGCCGGGGTCGCCGTGCGCACCCGTGGCGGGGAGGATCTGGGTGAGATGTCGCTGGCCGAGTTCGCCGCTCGCGTCAAAGCCGAGGCCGGGGGCGAGTGAGTCGCGGTTGCCAAGCCGCGCTCGGTCTCTATACTCCGCTCCACTTGACTGCTGGCACGCAAAATCACCGCCGCCGCTGAGCGACCCGTGCCGGCGTCCCGACCTCTCGTCCTCTTGAAGCTCCGCTCCAGCCGATAGTGCCGGTTCCCCGCAGGTTCGATCGGCGCCCTCCGGAGCGCGACACGACGAGGATCAACGAGCGGATCCGCGTCCCCCAGGTGCGCCTGATCGGCGCCGACGGCGAGCAGCTCGGGATCGTCGACACCGCCGAGGCGCTGAAGCGCGCCCAGGACGCGGACCTCGACCTGGTCGAGGTCGCTCCCGGCTCGAAGCCGCCGGTGACCAGGCTGCTCGACTACTCGAAGTACAAATACGAGCAGGAGCAGAAGCAGAAGCAGGCGCGCAAGCACCAGCAGCAGGTCAACATCCGGGAAATCAAGTTGCGTCCGAAGATCGCGACCCACGACTACGAGACGAAGAAGGGCCACGTCGAGCGCTTCCTCAAGCATCGCGACAAGGTCAAGGTCACGATCATGTTCCGCGGTCGCGAGCAGGCCCACCCGGAGCGCGGCCGGGCGCTGCTGCAGAAGCTCTTCGAGGACCTGGGCGGAATCGCGGTGATCGAGTCGGCGCCGCTGCAGGAAGGCCGCAACATGAGCATGTTGCTGGCCCCCAGCAAAGAGGTCGACAAGCTGATCGCCAGCCAGAGCGCGGACGCAGAGGCAGAGGCAGAGGCGTAGGCCCTGCCCCGGCAGGGGTTCCGCTTAACTTTTTCGAGGATCGTTTGACTGTTGTCGCCCGAAGCGCGACAGCGAAAAGTGCAAGACGCTCCACCCCTACCGGGGCAGGGCCTTCGTGACCACGTTGGCTATTCGCTCGCTGGCCTGGCCGTCCCATAGCGGCGGGGGCTCCGCCGATGCGGGGGGGCGATCGGCGAGGGCGGCCGGAATGCCGGCGATCGCCGCCGGATCGAGGCCGAGCAGGGTGTTGGTCCCGGCGCCGATCGTGATCGGTCGCTCGGTGTTGTCGCGCAGCGTGAAGCAGGGAACGCCGAGGTAGGTCGTCTCCTCCTGGATCCCGCCCGAGTCGGTGAGCACGGCGCCGGCCTCGCCCAGCAGCGAGAGGAAATCGAGGTAGCCGAGCGGCTCGATCAGCGCCAGGCCGGGGTGCTCGGCCTCGGCGCTCTCCATCATCTTGCGGGTCCGCGGGTGGACCGGGAAGACGACCGGCATCTGGCGCGCCAGCGCCGCCAGCTGGGAGATGGTCCGCGGCAGCAGGGGACCGTCGACCAGTGCCGGCCGGTGCAGGGTGACGAGGAGGTAGGAGCCGGGCTCGACTCCGAGCCGTGCCGCCGCGCCGGCCTCGCGGAAGCGCCCTTCCAGCGCCACCAGGGTGTCGATCATCGTGTTGCCGACGAAGTGCATCCGCTCCTCAGGGATGCCTTCGGCGCGCAGGTTGTCGCTCGCCTCCGGGCTGTGCAGGAAGAGATGGGCGGCGAAGCGGTCGGCGACGATCCGGTTCACCTCCTCGGGCATCGTCAGGTCGAAGCTGCGCAGCCCCGACTCGATGTGGGCGACCGGGATCCCGAGCTTGACCGCGGTCAGCGCCGCCGCCAGGGTCGAGTTGACGTCGCCGGGGACGAAGACCAGGTCCGGCCGCTCCTCGACCAGCACCGGCTCGAGGCGCTCCATCGTGCGCGCGGTCTGCACCGCGTGGCTGCCCGAGCCGATCTCGAGCATGTGGTCCGGCGCCGGCACGCCCAGCTCCTCGAGGAAGACCTCCGACATCAGCCGGTCGTAGTGCTGGCCGGTGTGGACGATCGCGTGGCGGCCGGCCGGCAGGCGCTTGCGCAGGGCCGAGATCACCGGCGCGGTCTTGACGAAGTTGGGCCGGGTCCCGACCACGTAGAGGAGACGCATCGCGGCGCCAGCGTACTGGCGGCGGTGGCCGCGACTCCGCCTGGGGCGGTCATTCTGCTTCAATAGCCACCCCGATGCCGAAGATGAAAACCCATTCCGGCGCCAAGAAGCGCTTCCGCAAGACCGCCAAGGGCAAGCTCCGCGGCCGGCACGCCTACTCCAGCCACATCCTGGAGAAAAAGTCGCCGAAGCGGAAGCGCGGGATGTCGCGGCCGGCGGAGATCTCGCCGAGCGACGCGCCGACCGTCCGCAAGCTCCTCGGAGGCGGCAAGTGAGCCGGGTCAAGCGCTCTGTCCACGCGCGCAAGAAGCGCCGCAAGGTGCTGAAGGAAGCCAAGGGCTACTTCGGCCGCAAGCACTCCTCCTACCGCTTCGCCAAAGAGCAGGTGCAGCGGTCGGGGATGTACGCCTACCGCGACCGGCGCAACAAAAAGCGGACCTTCCGGCGGCTCTGGATCACCCGGATCAACGCCGCCGCGCGCCTCGAGGGCATGAGCTATTCCGAACTGATGCACGGCCTCAGCAAGGTCGACGTCCAGGTGAACCGCAAGATGCTGGCCGAGCTCGCGGTCTCAGACCGCGAGGCGTTCCGCCGATTTGTCGAGCTAGCCCGGGAGGGTGCGGCCGCCTGACGGCACACCCAAAGACTCCACTCTCCCGGGCGGGCCTTTCTCAGGCCCGCCTTTTTTGTGCCAGGAGAAGACGCAAGCGACCAGAAGAGACAGCCGCGAACAGCGATTCCAAACCCAGATGATCACCTCACCGCGAAACGAGAAGCTGAAGCTGGTCCGCAAGCTGCGCGAGCGCAAGCACCGCGAGCGTGAGGGGCTGTTCGCGACCGAGGGCGAGGACCTGGTCGAGGCGGCCCTGGCGGCCGGCGCCGAGCCGCGCTTCCTGCTGCGCGCCGCGGGCTGCGATCTGTCCGCCGGCTGGGGCGGCGAGGAGGTCGAGCCCGAGCTGCTGGCCGAGGCCTCCTCCCTGGGCTCGGGCACCCGGGCGATCGGGGTCTGGCCGCTGCGCTGGGCCGACGGCCCGCTGGTCCCGTGCGTCTCCTTGCACGGGGTAGGCGACCCCGGCAACGTCGGCACGATCGTCCGCACCGCGCACGCGCTGCTCGACGGCAACGTCGCGCTGGGCCCCGATTGCGCCGATCCCTTCTCGCCGAAGGCGGTGCGGGCGAGCATGGGCTCGATCTTCGCGCGGCCGCCGGCCCGGGCCGAGGTGGGGGAGACGCCGCGGCCGCGGGTGGCAATGGTGGCCCGCGGGGGAAAGGGCTTGGACGCCCTGGCCGGAGCCGCGACGCTCTGCCTCGGCGCCGAGCGCGAGGGCCTGCCCGGCGCGGTGCGGGCCGAGTGCGAGGTCGAGGTGACGATCCCGCTGCGTCCCGGCGCCGAGTCGCTCAACGTCGCCGCGGCAGCGGCGATCGGCTGCGAGCGGCTATCTTCGCTCGCCATGCGGGAGCCCCGGGTCGATGCTTGAGCGGATCGAGGAGATCAGGGGCGAGGCCGCCAGGGCGATCGCCGCTGCCGCTTCCAGCGCCGAGCTGGAGGAGCAGCGGGTCCGCTACCTCGGCCGCAAAGCGGAGCTGACGGCGATCCTGCGCGGGATCGCCGAGCTGCCGGCGGAGGAACGCGGCAAGGTGGGCGGTGCGGCCAACAAGGCACGCGAGGAGCTGGAAGCGCTGCTGGAGGAGAGCGCCGAGCGCCTCGACGCGGCCGAGCTCGAGACGCGGCTGCTCACCGACCGGGCCGACGTCACCCTGCCCGGAGCGCCGCCGCGGCCGCTCGGCCATCCGCACCTGATCGCCCGCACCACGCGACTGATCGAAGACGTGATGGTCGGGCTCGGCTACAGCGTCGCCGAAGGGCCGGAGATCGAGCACGACTACTACAACTTCACCGCGCTGAACCACCCGCCCGGCCACCCGGCGCGGATGCTCCAGGACACCTTCTACGTGCAGTCGCAACCGGAGGTGCTGCTGCGCACCCACACCTCGCCGATGCAGGTGCGGGCGATGGAGGCCCAGCGGCCGCCGATCTTCGTCGTCGTCCCCGGCAAGGTCTACCGGCGCGACTCCGACGCCACCCACAGCCCGATGTTCCACCAGATGGAGGCGCTGGCGATCGCCGAGGGGCTGACCCTCGCCGACCTGCAGGGGACGCTGCTGGCGCTCTGCCGGGCGCTGTTCGGGGCCGAGCGCGAGGTGCGGCTGCGGCCCCACTTCTTCCCCTTCACCGAGCCCAGCGTCGAGGTCGACGTCTCCTGCTTCCAGTGCGGCGGCAGCGGCTCGCTGCCGGGCGGCGAGCGCTGCAACCTCTGCAAGGGCCAGGGCTGGATCGAGATCCTCGGCGCCGGCATGGTCGACCCCAACGTGCTCGGATTCGTCGCCGACAACGGCTACGACCCCGAGCGGGTGCAGGGCTTCGCCTACGGGATCGGGGTCGAGCGGGTGGCGATGCTGCGCCACGGCGTCCCCGACCTGCGGCGCTTCTTCGACAACGACGTGCGGATGCTGGAGCAGTTCTCATGAGGGTGCCTTACTCCTGGCTGCGCGAGTACTGCGACCCCGGCCTCTCGCCGGAGGCGCTGGCCGAGCGCCTGGTGATGACCGGGACCGAGGTCGAGCGGGTGAGCCGCTCCGGGCCGCCGAGCCCGGACAACTTCGTCGTCGGCAAGGTGCTGGCCGCGGAGCGGCACCCAGACGCCGACCGGCTGCGGGTCTGCAGGGTCGACACCGGCGACGGCGAGCGGACGATCGTCTGCGGCGCTCCCAACGTGGCCGGCGGCCAGACGGTCGCCGTGGCGCTGCCGGGAGCGCGGATGCCGGGCGGCGAGAAGCTGCGCAAGGCGAAGCTGCGCGGCGTCGCCTCGGAAGGGATGATCCTCGCCGCCGACGAGCTGGAGATCGGCGAGGACCACGACGGGATCCTGGTGCTCGACGACGCGCTGGCGGCGGGGACGCCGCTGACCGCGGCGCTGCCGGTCGCCGAGCCGGTGCTGGAGATCGAGGTGACGCCGAACCGCGTCGATTGCTTCGGCGTCCACGGGGTCGCCCGCGAGGTGCACGCGATCACTGCCGCCGCGCTGGCTCCCGATCCCTGGGCGCAGGACGCGCCGGCAGAGGGCGAGAGCGAGGCCGGCGACTACGCCTCGGTCACCGTCCAGGTACCCGAGCTGTGCCCGCGCTTCACCGCCCGCGTCTTCACCGAGGTGAAGATCGCCCCCTCGCCCTTGTGGCTGCAGGCGCGGCTCGCCGCCGCCGGTCAGCGGCCGATCAACAACGTCGTCGACATCACCAACTACGTGATGCTGCTGACCGCGCAGCCGCTGCACGCCTTCGACCTCGACAAGGTCCCCGAGGGGGCGCTGATCGTCCGCGCCGCCTCCGCAGGGGAGAGGATGACGACGCTGGACGGGGTCGAGCGCACGCTCGACGGCGAGACGGTCCTGGTCTGCGACCGCGACGGCCCCACCGGGATCGCCGGGATCATGGGCGGCCAGGTCTCCGAGGTCTCCGAGGGGACGACGCGGGTCCTGCTCGAGGTCGCGAACTGGAACGGGACCAACATCCTGCGCACCTCGCGGCTGCTCGGTCTGCGCTCGGAGGCCTCCTCGCGGTTCGAGAAGCAGCTCCACCCCGAGCTCTGCCTGCGGGCCCAGCGCGTCGCCTCCCGCCTGCTGGTCGAGCTCTGTGGCGCCAGGCTGGTGCCGGGGACGATCGACGTCGCCGCCGCGCCGCCGCCGCCCCACCGGATTCGCCTCCGGGCGGCGCGGGTCCGCGGCCTGCTGGGGATGGAGATCTCCCAGGCCGAGCAGGCCGCCTATTTGGAGCGGCTCGGCTTCGGCGTAGAGGCCGACGGTGAGGACCTCGGGGTCACGGTGCCTCCCGACCGCCACTACGACGTCACCCGCGAGGTCGACCTGATCGAGGAGGTCGCCCGGGTGCACGGGATCGACGAGCACCTGCCGACGACCCTTCCAGCGGTCGCCGGGCGGCTTGGCGGCCTGAGCCGCGAGCAGCGGCTGCGGCGGCGGGCCGAGGACGTCCTGCGCGACCTCGGCTTCGACCAGGTGGTCGGCTGGAGCTTCACCGATCCCGGGGAGACCGGGCGGCTGCGGATCCCCGACAACGACCCGCGCGCCGACCCGATGCTGCTCTCCAATCCGCTCTCCGAGGACCAATCGGCGATGCGGACGACGCTGCTCGGCTCGCTGCTCGGTATCGCCTCCCGCAACCTCGCCCGGGGGGCCGAAAGCCTGGCGCTGTTCGAATCCAGCCGCGTCTACCTGCACGCAGACCCCGAACTGCATCAAATTTCCGGTCCAGGAGGTAGGAAATTTGATGCAGTTCGCGCTGGCCTGGGGGATGGAGAGACGATCGATCCGCTGGCCGGTAGGTTCGCCGGCGATCGGGCGGCGCCGTTCGCCGAGCCACACCGGTTCGGCGCGGTCGCGGTGGGGCCGCTGGCGCCGCGGTCCTGGCGAGGCGGCGGCGAAGCGGCCGACTTCTTCACCTTGAAGGGTGCCTTGGAGGCGCTGGCGCGGCAGCTTGGGGTCGAGCTCGGCTTCGCGCCGGCCGAGGAGCCGTTCCTGCACCCGGGCCGCGCCGCGGTCGTCTCGGTGAACGGCGCCGCGATCGGCTGGCTCGGCGAGGTCCACCCACTGGTCTGCCGCGCCTGGGACCTCGAGGCGGCGGTCGCCTTCGAACTCGAAGCGGCGCCGCTGCTCGCCGCCGCCACGGCGGGCGAGGAGACCTACGAGGACGTCACGACCTTCCCGGCCGTCTACCAGGACCTCGCGGTCGTGATGCCGCGTGAGGTGACGGCAAGCGAGGTCCGCACCGCGGTCCTCGCCGGGGGCGGCGAGCTGCTGCGTGCGGCGCGGATCTTCGACCGCTTCGAGGGTGAGCAGCTCGGCGAGGGCCGGGTCAGCCTGGCGCTCGGGCTCGAGTTCCGGGCGCCCGACCGCACCCTCACCGACGAGGAGGTCGCCGGGTTGCGGGAGGCGATCAAGGCTGAGCTGGAGAAAATCGGGGGAACGCTCCGTGAATGAGCTCGACCGGCAACCGCTGATCGGCGAGCCGGCGGCGCGGGTCCTGGTGGCCGGTGCCTCTGGCTTCACCGGTGCCCTGGCGGCTCGGATCGTCTGGGAGCACCCGCGGCTGCGGCTGGTCGCCGCCACCTCACGCAGCGACGCCGGCAAGCGGCTGGACCGGCTCTACCCGCGCTACCGGGTGCCGATCGAGCTCAGCGAGCTCGATCCCGAACGGGTCGAGGGAGTCGACGCGGCGATCGTCGCTTATCCGCACGGCGCCGCGGCGCCGACCGTAGCCGCCCTGCGCGCGCGGGGGATCCTCGTCGTCGACCTCTCCGCCGACTTCCGCCTCCGCGACCTCACCACCTACGAGCGCTGGTACGGCGAGCATGGCGCGCCGGAGCTGTTCGGAAGCGGCGTCTACGGGCTCAGCGAGCTCTACCGCGATGAGCTGCGGGAGGCGGAGCTGGTCGCCACCCCCGGCTGCTACCCAACCGCCAGCGTGCTCGCCGTGGCGCCGCTGGCCGAGCGCGGCCTGCTCGCCGAGGTCTACGTCGCGGCGATGCAGGGGACCTCCGGCTACGGCCGCAGCAGCGACGACCTGGTCCACTTCTCGGCGATGACCGAGAACGCCTTCCCCTACAAGACCGAGGGCCACCGCCACCGGCCGGAGATCGAGCAGGAGCTGGCGGCTCTGGGCAGCCCGGTGCCGGTCACCTTCATTCCCCACCTGCTGCCGCTCGATCAGGGCGAGCTGGCGACCTGCTTCGCGCAGCTCGGCGAGCCGACCTCGAAGGAGGCGGTCCGGGCGCTCTACCGGGACCGCTACGCCGGCGAGCCGTTCGTCAAGCTGCTCGAGAAGCCACCGAACCTGCGCGCGGTCCGCGACACCAACGAGTGCCACGTCTACGTCACCGTCGAGGAGCGGGGGAGGGTGACCGCCTTCGCCGCAATCGACAACATCTGGAAGGGCGCCTCGAGCCAGGGGGTTCAGAACCTCAACCTGATGCTGGGGCTGAACGAGACGGAAGGGCTTCTATGACCACGCCCGCGCCCCGCCCGGAAGCGGACGCGAAGCGGAGCATTCCCGGCGATGAGGATTTCTTTCGGTCCAGATGGATCGAGGCGCCGGAGGGCGTCGAGCAGCTCGACCCCGACCTCCTGGCCCCGGGCTTTCGCGCCGCCGGCGCCCCCTGCGGCCTCAAGGGGGGCGGGCGCACCGACGTCGGCCTGCTGGTCTGCGACGCCGAGCAGGTCAGCTCGGCGCTGGTCCTGACCCGCAACGCCTCCGCCGCGGCGCCGGTCCGGATCTGCCGCCGGCGGATCGACCGGGCGCGGGTCCGCGCCGCCGTCGTCAACTCCGGCAACGCCAACGCCGAGACCGGCGAGCGGGGCCTCGCCGACGCCTGGGCGATGTGCGAGGAGGCCGGCAGGCAGCTCGAAGTCCCGCCCGAGTTGGTCGCCGTCGCCGAGACCGGGACGATCGGGGTGCCGCTGCCGGTCGAGGCCGTGCTCGGCGGGATCGCCGCCGCCTCGACCGAGCTCTCGTCCGAGGGGGCCGGCGCCTTCTCCGACGCGATCCTCACCACCGACCGCTGGCCGAAGCGCTGCACGCTGCGCGCCGGCGGCGTCACCCTCTCCGCCCAGGCCAAGGGGGCGGGGATGATCGAGCCCAAGATGGCGACGATGCTCTGCTTCGTGCAGACCGACGCGGTGCTCGACGATCCCGGCGCGGCGCTGCGCGAGGCGGTCGACGCTTCCTTTCACCGGATCACCGTCGACGGCCAGATGAGCACCAACGACACCGTGCTGCTGCAGGCGACCGGCGCCTCCGGCAGGCCGCTGCCGGACGGCCTGCTGCGCGCCGTGCTTACCCAGCTGGCGATCGAGGTGATCCGCGACGGCGAGGGCGCGGCCCGGGTCTGCCGGATCGGCGTCGAGGAGGCGGCGACCGCCGCCGAGGCCGAGCGGGTCGCCCGCGCGATCGCCAACTCGCCCCTGGTCAAGACGGCGCTGTTCGGCCGCGACCCCAACTGGGGCCGGATCGCCCAGGCGGCGGGGGCGGCGCTGGCCGGCGAGGACCTGGAAGAGATCGGCGCCGAGGCGATCGACGCCGCCGAGCTGGGCGCCGAGGCGGCGGAGGCGGAGATCGGCCTGCGGCTGGGGCGCGGCGAGCACTCGGCCCACGTCTGGTTCTCCGACCTCTCCTACGAGTACGTGCGCATCAACGCCGAGTACACGACCTGAGGAGGCCCGATGAGCCGGATCGAAGACGCAGGCGTCGCCGTCCTCCTCGAGGCGCTGCCCTACATCCGCGAGTTCCACGGCCGCACGGTGGTGATCAAGTACGGCGGCGCGGCGATGCTCGAAGAGGGGCTGCGGGAAGCCTTCGCCACCGATGTCGTCCTGCTCAAGTACGTCGGCCTCAACCCGGTGATCGTCCACGGCGGCGGCCCGGAGATCACCCGCTACATGGAGCGGATGGACCTCGAGGTGCGCTTCCATGAGGGCCTGCGGGTCTCCGACTCCGAGACGGTCGAGGTGGCGAAGATGGTCCTGGTCGGCAAGCTCAACTCGGAAATCGTCCAGCGGCTGAACCGCCACGGCCAGGCGGCGGTGGGCCTCTCCGGCGAGGACGGCACCCTGTTCGAGGTCTCGCCGGTGGCCAACGCCGAGCAGGTCGGCTTCGTCGGTTCGATCGACCGGGTCGACGTCGATGTCCTCAACCACATCGCCGCCGACTACATCCCGGTCGTCGCCTCCTCGGCGTCCGACCGCAAGGGCCAGTCCTACAACGTCAACGCCGACGAGGCGGCGGGCAAGGTCGCCGCCGCGCTCGGCGCCCACAAGGCGATCTTCCTCACCGACGTCGAGGGCTGGCTCGCCGATCCGGCCGAGGAGGGCTCGCTGATCTCCCGCACCACGGTGGCGGAGGTGGAAGGACGGCTGCCGGAGATCGAGGGGGGGATGCGGCCGAAGCTCGGGGCCTGCGTCGAGGCGATCCGCGGCGGCGCCCAGTCGGCCCACATCATCGATGGCCGCAAGCCCCACAGCCTGCTGCTGGAGCTGTTCACGGACGCCGGGATCGGCACGATGGTGACGCCGTGAGCGCCGGGGCCGGGACCGACGTCGGCCTGGCCGAGGTGCGGGCGCTGGAGGAGCGCTACCTGATGCGCACCTACAGGCGCGCCCCGGTCGACTTCGTCCGCGGCGAGGGGGCCTGGCTCTGGGACGCCGACGGCAAGCGCTACCTGGATTTCCTCACCGGGATCTCCGTCTGCTCGCTCGGCCATTGCCATCCGGCGGTGGTCGAGGCGGTGCGCGAGCAGGTTGGGCGCCTGATGCACGTCTCCAACCTCTTCTACACCGAGCCGATGGCGCGGCTCGCGCGGCGGCTCTCCGAGTCGAGCCTTGGAGGCCGCGTCTTCTTCGCCAACTCCGGCACCGAGGCGGTCGAGTGCGCGATCAAGATCGCCCGCAAGCACGCCCACGGGCGCGGCATCGCCGAGCCGGAGATCGTCAGCTTCGAGGGCGATTTCCACGGCCGCAGCTACGGCGCCCTCGCGGCGACCCCGAACCTGGCCAAGAACCCGGCGCTGGGGCCGATGCTGCCCGGCTTCCGCGCGGTGCCGCGGGGCGACGCGGCGGCGCTGCGCGCGGCGGTCGGGGAGCGCACCGCGGCGGTGCTGATCGAGCCGATCCAGGGCGAGGCCGGCGTCCACCCGATCCCCGACGAGGCGCTGCTGGCGGCCCGTGAGGCCTGCGACGAGCGCGGCGCGCTGCTGGTCCTCGACGAGATCCAGACCGGGATCGGGCGGACCGGCTCGCTGTGGGCCTTTCAGCAGACGCCGGTGCGGCCCGACGTGATGACCACCGCCAAGGCGCTCGGCGGCGGCGTCCCGATCGGCGCCTGCGTCACCGGGCCGGCGGCCGCCGAGGTGCTGGAGCCGGGAGACCACGGCTCGACCTTCGCCGGCGGGCCGGTGGCAACCGCGGCGGCGCTCGCCGTGCTCGAGACGATCGATGACCCGGCGCTGCTGCGCGGCGTCCGCGAGCTGGGCCGCGAGCTGTGCGACGCGCTGGCGGCGCTGGAGGGGGTGCGCGAGGTGCGGGGGCGGGGCCTGATGGTCGGCGTCGGCCTCGAGGACGGGATCGAGGCGGCGGCGGTCGGCGCCGACCTGCTGCGTCGCGGCCTGATCGTCAACGTGCCGGCGCCGGACACCCTGCGGCTGCTGCCGCCGCTGACCGTCGCGCGGGACCAGGTCCGCGAGGCGGTCGGCCTGATCGGCGAATCTCTGGCGAGATATGAGCGGCCGATCCCCCACTGACCGTGGCAGAGCTTTCAGTCCCATAG
>DATAEW010000051.1:0-14243 GCA_036257815.1 Solirubrobacterales bacterium | reverse complement strand
TGCCCCGCGCGGCCGCGGCGGCCTTCGCCGCGGCGGCGGCCCGGTCGGCGCCGAAGCGCAGCTCCTCGGAGACCAGCCGCCCGCGCAGGCCGAGTTCCTCGCGCTCGATCCGCGCCCCCAGCTCAGCCGCCTGAGCCTGGCGCTTCAGCGGCCGCAGCCGCGCCCGCGCCTCGCGCTCGACATCGAGCGCACGGTCGAGGTTGTCGCGGGCGGAGCGCAGCTTCAGCTCGGCGCGGCGGCGGCGCTTGCGGTGCTTGCCGAGCCCCGCCGCCTCCTCGATCAGCAGCCGCCGCTCGCGCGGCTTGGAGTGGATGATCGACTCGACCCGGCCCTGGCTGATCACCGAGTGCATCTCCCGCCCGAGGTTGGTGTCGGAGAGCACTTCAACTACGTCGGTGAGGCGGCAGCGAGCGCCGTTGAGCCGGTAGCCGCCGTCGCCGGAGCGGTCGAGCCGGCGCTGCACGGCGATCTCCGCGAACTCGCTGGCGGCGCGGCCATCGGAGTTATCGATCACCACCTCGACCTCGGCCGCGTTGCGCTGCCCGACCCCCTTGCCGCCGGCTGAGATCACGTCCTGCATCGAAGCGCCGCGGATCGCCCCCGGGCTCTGCTCGCCGAGTGCCCAGAGCACCGCGTCGGTGATGTTCGACTTGCCCGAGCCGTTGGGGCCGACGATCACGCTGACGCCAGGGGAGAACTCCAGCGCCGTGCGCTCGGGGAACGACTTGAACCCCTTCATCGTGATCGATCTCAGATACATCTCTGGTTCCTCAGTCCATCAGCGTCGCGCTTGCCTCGGACGCGACGGCTGACAGGAAATCGCGGCAAATGCGGGGTAATCGCTCAGCCGCCGAGGCGGGCGAGCGCCCGCTCGGCCGCGATCTGCTCGGCCGCCTTCTTGCTGCGGCCCTCGCCGCAGCCGACGCGCTCGGAATCGACGATAGCGGCCACCTCGAAGGTGCGTCGGTGCGGTGGGCCGGTGGCGGCGATCACTTCGTAGGTGACGCGGGCCCCGCGGCGGGCCAGCAGCTCCTGCAGCGCCGACTTGAAGTCGATCCGCGTCTCGGAGGCGTGCTCGATCCGCGGCGCAAAGGCGGCAGCGACGGCCGCCGCCGTGCGCTGGAAGCCGAAGGCCAGGTAACAGGCGCCGATCAGCGCCTCGGTCGCCTCCGGCAGCGGCCGCTCGCCCTCGAGCAGGACGGCGGCGGGGATCGCCGCGGTCAGGTCCTCGGGCTCGTTGGCGCGCAGCATCTCGGGGACGCCGAGGCGGCGGCCGACGTCGGCGCAGGAGACGCCGCTCACCGCCTGGTTGTGGATCTTGGTCAGCCCGCCGGCGGCGATCGCGCCGAAGTCGTCGTGGAGCTCGCTGGCCACCGAGAGACCGAGGACGCTGTCGCCGAGGAAGGCGAGGCGCTCGTAGGAGTCGACCCGGCGCTCGGTCCAGGAGGAGTGGGTCAGCGCCTGGCGGCGCAGGTCGGCGGGGAGCTCGGCGATCAGCGCCGAGAGGGGCACGACCGCGGCATCGGGATCGGCGGCCACCCAGGGTCCTACGCGGGGGCGTGCTCGAGGACGAAGCCGACGGCATCGCCGACCGTCTTGATGTGGGTTGCCTGCTCCTCGCTGACCGTCACCCCGTAGCGGTCCTCCAGCTCCATCACCAGCTCGTAGAGGTCGAGCGAGTCGGCGTCGAGGTCCTCCTTGAACCGGGTCTCCTCGCCGATCCGCCCGATCTCGACTTCGAGCTCCTCGGCCAGGTGCTCGCGGACCAGGGTCATCACGTCGTCTCGGTTCATCGTCTCCTTCCTATCACGGGTCATCCTCGGCGGTCACCGCGCCGGCCAGGGCGCCGCGGCCGGCGCCGGCCTCGCGCAGCAGGGCCGCGGTGCGGCCGACCGCGTCGACCCGCGCGCAGCGGGCGGCAAGGCGGACCGCGTTGGCGATCCCCTCGGCGCCGGAGCTGCCGTGGCCGACGACCGCGACGCCACGCAGGCCGAGCAGGATCGCGCCGCCGGTGGTGTCGGGGTGAAGTTCGCGTCGCAGGCCGCCGAGCGCCGGCTTCAGCAGCACGCCTCCTAGCGCGGCGAGCGGGTTGGAGCGGGCGGCGTCGCCAACCGCGCCGGCGACCGCCCGCGCCGTCCCCTCCATCAGCTTCAGCGCGACGTTGCCGGTGAAGCCATCGGTGACGACGACGTCGGCCTTGGCGGCGGGCAGGTCGCGTCCCTCGACGTTGCCGATGAACTCGATGCCATCCGCCTCGCTGAGCATCCGATTGGCCTCGACGACCTGCTCGCGACCCTTCCCGGCCTCCTCGCCGACCGTCAGCAGGCCGACGGTCGGGGCACGAACGTCGAGCACGGCGGCGCTGAAGGCGGCGCCGAGGAAGGCGAACTGGACCAGGTGCTGGGCGCGGACCTCGACGTTGGCGCCGACGTCGAGGAAGAGGACCGGTTTGCCGGGCACCGGCAGCTGGACCGCCAGGGCGGGGCGCTGGACGCCCTGCAGGCGGCGCAGGCCGAAGGTCGCCGCGGCCATCGTCGCCCCGGTGGAGCCGCAGCTGACCAGCGCCTCGGCGCCTCCCTCGGCGACGGCGCGGGCAGCTCGCACCACCGAGGCCTCCCGCTTGGCACGGGCGGCGCGCACCGGGTCCTCCTCGTTGCCGATCCACTCCGCGGTCTGCACGACCTCGACCCCGGGGATCCCGGCCAGCCCGAGGGCGCGCTCGGGTCCGTAGACCCGCACGCCGATCCCGTCGGCGGCGGCCAGCCGGGCGCCCTCCGCGAGCACGTCGAAGCCCCGCTCGGCCCCGTAGCCGTCGAGGGCGACGGTTACCGCGCGCCGCGGCGCCACGACCTACTCGTCGGAATCGGCGGCCGAGGGCGCGGAGAGCTTGTGCGCGATGACCTCGCGGCCGGCGTAGGTGCCGCAGGTCGGGCAGACCCGGTGCGGCAGCCGCGGGCTGTGGCAGCGCGGGCAGCTGTTCAGGCTCGGCTCAGCCGCCTTGTGATTGGCGCGGCGCTTGTCGCGGCGGGTGCTCGAGGTTCTCTTCTTCGGGACGGCCATGAGGGTGGGACATGGTAGCGGGCAATTCGCGCCGAGTTCAGCGCGGGCGGCTGAGTGGGTCCCGCACCCCTCCTCACTCAACTTTTTCGATGGAGCGGAGACGGCCATGCGGTGGAGGGTCGGGCGAAAAAGCACAAGCCGCTCGGAGGGGTGCCGGACCCACTCAGTACGCCGCGCGGAGGACGGCCAGATTGTCCTTCCGCCAGGTCACTTCGCCCTCGGACCAGTCCACCAGGTCACTTAGCTGTTGGTCGTCGTCGTAGACGTCGCCGATTACGAGGGAGCGGGATTGGGCTTTGACCTGGCGGCAGAGGTTGCGGCGCTGCTCGTCGTTCAGCTGGTTGACCGAGAGGACGGAGATCACGAGGTCCCACGGCCCTTCGGGCAGCGGGTCCTCCATCCGGGCGAGCTGGACTTCGTCGTAGCTCTGGCGGGCGCGGAAGACCATGTCGGGGCTGGAGTCGAGGCCGATCACCCAGGCGTCCGGAAAGGCCTCGATCAGCCGCCGGGTCGTCTCGCCCGTCCCCATGCCCAGCTCCAGGACCCGCTCCGGCGGGCTCGGGATGGCGGCAATTGCCTGATCCTGCAGCTCGTCATAGCCCGGCAGCTCGGCGCGGATGCGCTGCAGGTAGACATCGGGTTTCCAGTCGAATTGACCCATTGCGTAACCTCGTCGGGGGAGCAATCGTAAGCCCGTACCCAGCGGAGGTCCCCCCATGCCCGAAGCGCGCAGCACGATCATCGACCTTTCGCGGCTGGCGCTGTCCCACGGCGAGGGCCGGCGGGTGGAGATGCCGGTGGAGCTGGAGCCCTTCGAGCTCGGGGGTCAAACCTACGTCGCGAACCCCTCGGCGCCCCCCGTTCGGCTCGAGGTCTCGCGGCCAGCCGGCGGCTACGCCCTCCACCTCACCTTCCCCGTCCACGTCGAGGGCCCCTGCATGCGCTGCCTCGAGGATGCCGCCCTCGACCTCGAGGTCGAGGCGCGCGAGGCCGACCAGGCCGGCACCGAGGACCCGGAATTGCGCAGCCCCTACGTCAGCGACGACGAGCTCGACCTCGGCCGCTGGGCCCACGACGTGGCGCTGCTGGCTCTCCCCACCCGCCTCCTCTGCCGTCCCGAGTGCGCCGGCCTCTGCCCGGTCTGCGGCGAGCCGCTGAACGACAATCCCCACGAGCACGAGTCAGCATCGGACCCCCGCTGGGCGGCCCTCAAAGACCTCAAGCTCGAGTAGCACCCACCGATCCGGTGGGCCCTAGGCGCATTTGTTCGGCATATCCGAACAAATGCGCCATTGAGCGCAGAAGCTCCGAATCCGAACTCGACCAGCAGCCCGGAGCGTCCCGTGGGTGGGGTCCGGTGGACCTCCCGAACGTTTTGCGCAGGAGGAGCGACCACCTCCGTAGCGCCAGCTGGCACCACGCCTCTCCGACGATGTGCGAGTGAGGGAGGTCCACCGGACCCCACCCCCACCACCGCAACTCAGGGCTGCTGGTCGAGTTCGGCCGCCGGTTCCTCCTCGCGCCCGGCCAGCCGGTCGCGGCCGCGCTGGACGGCGGCGAGGAACTTCTGCAGGTTCACTTCGAGGGTGTTGAGAATCTCGTCGGCGTAGTCCTCGGCGCCGAGCCGGATTTCGCGCTCGCGGGTGCGGGCGTCCTCGACGATCTCGTCGGCGGCCCGCTCGGCCTGCTTGGTGACCTCCTCGTCGGAGATCAGCCGCGCCTGCTGCTCGCGCGCCTCGCGGACGACCCGCTCGGCCTCGCGTTTTGCCTCCGCGAGCATCTCCTGGCGCTCCTTGACGATCCAGCGGGCCTGCTTGATCTCCTCGGGGATCGTCGCCCGCATCTGGTCGAGCAGGTCGTAGATCTCCTCGCGGTCCACCCGCACCTGGTCCGTCAACGGGACCGGACGGGCGTTGTGAACTACGTCGTCGAGCTTGTCTATGAGGACCAGTACGTCCATTGGCAGGTCGTAAGCCTACGTGTATGCGGGGTTTTTGGTGAAGAAGCGGTTATTCGGGGCGATTTTGCAAGCGGTCGCCCAAGTGGGGGGAACGAGTAGGGCGAACAGCCTACCTCTCGCCCAGGCGCTCAGACAGCGCGGCTGCCACGGGCGGGGGCACGAGGTCGGAGACATCACCGCCGAAGGTCGCCATTTCCTTCACCCCGGTCGAGGAGAGGAAGCTGTAGTGGGGGGAGGCGATCACGTAGATGCTCTCGATCTCTGGGTCGAGCTTGCGGTTCAGCTGGGCCATCTCGAACTCGTACTCGAAATCGGAGATCGCCCGCATGCCCTTGACGATCGCGTGGGCGCCGTTTTCGCGCGCGAACTCGACCAGCAGCGTGGCGAAGATCTGCACCTCGACGTTCGGCAGCTCGGCCGTCGCCCGCTCGATGAAGGTGCGCCGCTCGTCTGCCGTGAAGAGGGTCGTCTGCTTGCGCAGCGGGTTGTTGACGACCCCGACCACGACCTTGTCGAAGACCTTGGAGGTCCTTGTGATGATGTCGAGGTGGCCGTTGGTCACCGGGTCATAGGTCCCCGGGCAGACGACCGTGCCGTTGCGTCCGGGACTCATGCCGGCACCCCGTAGAAGCAGACGTCGGCGGCGCCGTAGCGGCGGCGCCGCAGCGGCTCCAGCGAGTCGAGCCGCAGCGGCGAGCGAGCGGCGCTCTCGATTATCGCCCGCCCCCCGGGGACGAGCACTCGGGGCAGGTGCTGGTTGAGCTCCTCTTTCACGCGGTCGGCGAGTCTATAGGGGGCATCGACGAAGACGAGGTCGAAGCGGGGGGTGGCGGGGGGGAGAAAATCCTCCCCAGGAACCTTCCCCGGGTGGGGGACGGCGGTGGCTGACGCCAGCCAGCGGCCGACGTCGGAGCGGACCAGCTCGGCGCGTCCCCTCAGGCCCAGCCGCTCGACGTTCCCCAGCGCCGGCCGGGTGTCGCGGTCTACCAGCACCGCCCGCTCGGCCCCCCGCGAGAGCGCCTCGATCGCCAGCGCCCCGGTTCCGCAGTACAGGTCGAGCACCGTGGCCTCCACGACACGCTCGCCGAGAGCGGAGAAGATCGCCTCGCGCACCCGGTCGGAGGTCGGGCGCACCTTCCAGCCGCGCGGCGCGACCAGGGTGCGGCCCCCCAACACCCCGCCGATCACCCGCACCGATCACGCTCCATATGCCTTTTGTAACCCAGTGGGTGACAAAAGGCATGCGGCGCCGGGCGATGAAAGGCACCCGGGCAAGCTCAAAGCGGGATCGGGTCGGCGGCGCCGGCGCCGAAGCGGCGCCGGGCGGCCTCCAGCAGCGGCCCGAGCGCCGGGTCTTCGAGCGAGCCGTGGCGGCGCAGCAGCCCCTGCACCTCGCGCCGCGCCTGCAGCAGCTTCGGACCGTCGTCGGGCAGCGTCGCGACCGCGAAGCGCGGCAGGCCCGATTGGCGGGTGCCGAGGATCTCCCCCTCGCCGCGCAGTTCGAGGTCGATCTCGGCCAGCTTGAAGCCGTCGCCCCTCCCCTCGACCGCCCGCAACCGCCGCCGCGCCAGCTCACCCGCCTCTTCGGCGAACAGCAAGCACTGCGAGGGGTGCTCACCGCGGCCGACCCGCCCGCGCAGCTGGTGCAGCTGGGAGACACCGAAGCGCTCCGCTCCCTCGATCACCATCACGGTCGCGTTGCCGACGTCGATCCCGACCTCGATCACCGTCGTCGCCACCAGCACGTCGCTCTCGCCGGCGGCGAACGCCCGCATCGCCTCCGCCTTCTCGGCCGCCGGCATCTGGCCGTGCAGGAGGCCGACCCGGAACTCGCGCAGCTCGCCGGCCCGCAGCCGCTCCGCCTCGACCGCGGCGGCTTTGCCGGCCTGTTTCTCGGACTCGCTGACCAGCGGGCAGACGACATAGGCCTGCCGCCCCTCGCGCAGGCGGCGGCGCATGAACTCGAACGCTTCGCCCCGCTGCTCCTCGCTGACCAGCCGCGTCTCGATCGGCTGGCGGCCTGCCGGCAGCTCCTGCAGGGTCGTCGTGTCGAGATCGCCGTAGGCGGTCAGCGAGAGCGTGCGCGGGATCGGAGTCGCGGTCATGTGGAGGACGTGCGGCGCCATCCCCGCCACCCCCTTGGCGTCGAGGGCGCCGCGCTGCTCGACCCCGAAGCGGTGCTGCTCGTCGACGACGACGAGGCCGAGCCGGGCGAACTCCACGCCGGGCTCGATCAATGCGTGCGTGCCGACGATCAGGCCAAGCTCGCCGCTTGCGAGCTTGTTCAGGGCATCGCGGCGGACGGAGGCGGAGCTCGACCCGGTGAGCAGGGCGAACGGAGTCGCCGCGGCGGCGAGCAGGCGGCCGAGGGTGATCGCGTGCTGCTCGGCGAGCGTCTCGGTCGGCGCCATCAGCGCCGCCTGGTAGCCCGCTTCCAGCGCCCGCAGCATCGAATAGACGGCGACCACGGTCTTCCCCGAGCCGACCTCGCCCATCAGCAGCCGCGCCATCGGCTCGCCGCTGTCGAGGTCGCTCTCGATCTCCTCGAAGGCCTTGCGCTGGTCGCCGGTCGGCGCGAAGGGCAGCGACTCCAGCCAGCGCGCGACCTCGCCGCCCGGCGCGCCGAAGCGCGGCGCCGGGCGAGCGGTGCGGTGGCTGCGCCTGCGGGTCGCCAGCACCGCCTGGTGCAGGAACAGCTCCTCGAAGGCCAGCCGCTCGCGCGCCTGCGCCAACTCCTCCTCGGACTCGGGGAAGTGGACGGCGCGCAGCGCCTCCCCCGCCCCGGCCAGCCGCCGCCGCGCCCGCAGCGGCCCCGGCAGCCCCTCGATCGCGTTCGGAGCCAGCTCGCAAGCCTGCAGCATCCACTCACGGATGCGCCTGGGAGGGACGGACTCGGTGCCGGGGTGAATGGGAACCAGTTCGGCTCCTCCCTCCGACGGGACCCGCGGGCCGGAGCTCACCTCTTCCCATTCGTTCACCGCGAACCCTTTCTCACTCCGCTTGCCGGTGAGAATGAGCTGCGCCCCCGGCACCAGCTTGTCCGCCACCCACGGCTGGTTGAACCAGGTCGCGCGCACGGTCCCCGACTCGTCGCCGACCTTGACCCCGACGATCGTCAGCCGCCGTTTGCGGAAGGGACGCGGCTTGGCGCCCAGCACCTCGACCTGGACGGTCGCCCGTTCCCCCGGCGCCACCGCGGCGAGCTGGCGGACCTGCAGGTCGCGGTGGCGGCGCGGCACCCGCCACAGGAGGTCCCAGACCGTCTCGATCCCGGCCGCGGCGGCCGCCTGCGCCGATTTCGGACCGACCCCGGAGAGGGCCTGGATCCCGGCGTCGAGCACGCTCGGGCGCGGCCAGTGGACCGGCGCCGCCCGCAGGTCCGCGGCGGTCAGCTCGCGAGCACCGGCGAAGGAGCGCATCAGCGCGCGACGCGGCGGCGCACTACTGCGCGGCCAGCAGCCACCACCAGCTCGGCTGGCCGCCCTCGTGGGTCTCCAGCTCGACCCCGTCGGGGACGTGGGCGTCGATCTCGCCGAGTGGGATCGGCGCCTCCTCGCCGGCGATCAGGGTGACGATCTCCGCCTCCCGGGCGAGGTGGTGGATCGTCGCCTCGAGGGTCGAGCCGGCGCCGCCCCAGGCGACGATCTCCCCCGCGGCGAAGCCGACCGCGTCCCCCTTCTTGAAGCGGCCCTGGGCGTCGTCGCGGGCCGCCGGAGCGATGCCGCCCGTCGCCACCTCGGCCAGCGCCGCCTCCAGGCGCGCCGCGTTCTCTGCCGCCGACATCTCGGGGTCGAGCTCGACCAGCGCCAGCAGGCTCGCCTGCTGCGACGTGGCGGGCACCACGCGGGCAGGCTTCTCGGACAGCTCGCAGGCCCGCTCGGCGGCCATGATCACGTTCGAGGAGCTCGGCAGCACCAGCACCTCCGGCGCGCCGACGCCGTGGATCCCGGCCAGCAGCTCGTAGGTCGAGGGGTTGAGCGTCTCCCCACCGGGGATGACGTGAGCGCCGAGCTCGGCGAACAGGCGCTCCAGCCCCTCCCCCGCCGCAACCGCGAGCACGCCGGTGCGGCCACCGCTCGCCAGGCGGGCGCTGCGCTCGGCGATCTGCTCGCGCATGTCGGCGACGTCGAGGTTGGTCACCTCGCCGGCGCCCTCGAAGACGGCGACCGCCTTCTCCGGCTCGTCGGTGTGGACATGCACCTTCAACGTCACTTCGTCGCCGACGACCAGCACCGAGTCCCCCAGCCCCTCCAGGCGGGGCAGGAACTGGCGCGAGGAGAGACCCCTGCCGGTGACGATGAAATTCGTGCAATAGCGATAGCGGCTGTCGGAGTGATGGGGCAGGCTCTGGCGCGGCGGCTCGTGGTGGGCGACCTCGGGCAGCTCGCCGTCCTCCCCGCGCAGGCCGGCGACGACGCCGGCGAGGATCAGCACCAGGCCGTGGCCGCCGGCGTCGACGACGCCGGACTCGCGCAGCGCCTCGAGCTGCTCGGGGGTGCGGGCGACGGCGCGCTCGCCGTCCTCGATCGCCCGCTCCAGGACCTGGGCGAGAACGGCGTCCTGACGCTCTTCGCTGACGTCGCGGCCGAGCCGCTGCTTGTCGGCCTCCAGGTGGGCGAGCTGGCGGGCCAGCGAGTGGGCCATCTCGCGGAACACGGTCAGCATCGTCCCCTCGGCCGGCTCGCGGACCGAGTCGTAGGCGGCGTCGGCGGCGCTGGCGAAGGCGGCGGCGACGAGCACCGGGTCGACCAGCTCGCCCGGCCGGCTCGCCAGCTCCTCGGCGGCACCACGGACGATCTGGCTGAGGATCACGCCGGAGTTGCCGCGGGCGCCCATCAGCGCCGCCCGGGCCAGCGCCTGGACGAGCTGGGTGCGGCCGACCTCGTCGACGCTCTGGCCGTCGAGGCGGTCGAGCTCTTCCATCACCGCGCGCAGGGTCATCGCCATGTTGTCGCCGGTGTCGCCGTCTGCGACCGGGAAGACGTTGAGGTCGTTGACCTCCTGGCGGCGGGCCTCCAGCGAGGCGTATGCGGAGGTGATTACCCGCCGGAAGCGGGCGATCGAGGGATCGGACATCTGGTGGCAATCTATCCGGCCACCGCGACGGTGGCGGCGGCGCGAGGAGCTGTCGCAACCTTAGGACGCGAACGTTTACCGACGTTGCTAGCGTGGCCGCCGATGCATTTCTGCGCCACCTGGATCACTGGCCACCGCAAGACCGTGATCATCAGCTGGATCGTCGCCCTGGTCGGGATCGGGATGCTCGCGAGCTCCGTCGGCGCTGACTTCGCCGAAGAATTCAAGTTGCCGGCCTCCGATTCCAAGGAAGCCTTCGACCTCCTGGAAGACAAGTTCCCGGCCCAGTCGGGAACCACCATCCAGATCGCCTTCAAGGCCGACGGCGGGGTCGAATCGCCGGCCGTCCAGCGGAAGATGGAGGCGGCCTTCGAGAAGATCGAAGGCTTCCCGCACGTCAGCGAAGTCGCCAGCCCCTATGAGGAGGGCGGCGCGGCGGCGATCAGCGAAAACGGCAAGATCGCCTACGCGACGGTCCAGTTCGACGTCTTCGACAACAAGCTGGACAAGGACAAGACGAGGGAAATCATCGATCTCGCCCAGGCGCCCGCCGGCGACGGCCTCGACGTCCAGCTCGGCGGCACCCCGGTCCAGGAAGCCGAAGCCGAAGAAGGCGACTCCTCCTTCGGGATCGGCCTGCTGGCCGCGATGGTCGTGCTGCTGCTGACCTTCGGGTCCGTGGTGGCGATGGGCTTGCCGATCCTCACCGCGCTGTTCGCGCTCGGCGTCGGGATCAGCCTGGTGACCATCGGCACCCACGTCTTCGACACCGCCAACTTCGCCCCGATCCTGGCGGCGATGATCGGGCTCGGGGTTGGCGTCGACTACGCGCTCTTCATCCTCACCCGCTTCCGCAACGGGCTCGACGAGGGGCTCGAGAAGCGGGATGCGGCGATCAAGGCCGTCAACACGGCCGGCCGCGCCGTGCTGTTCGCCGGGCTGACGGTGATCATCTCGCTGCTCGGCATGTTCCTGCTCGGCCTCAGCTTCCTCTACGGGGTGGCGATGGCGGCGGCGCTGGCGGTCCTGTTCACGATGATCGCCGCGCTGACCCTGCTGCCGGCGCTGCTGACGATCGCCGGCAACTGGGTCAACCGAATCCGCATTCCCGGTCTCGGCCGCGGCTCGCGGAGCATCGACGAGGCCGGCTGGTGGTTTCGCTGGAGCCGCCGCATCCAGCGCCGGCCGGTCCTCGCGGCGCTGCTCTCGGGCGGCTTCCTGCTGATCCTCTGCATCCCCACGCTCTCGCTGCGGCTCGGCACCAACGACGCGGGCACCGAACCGACTGGCAAAACGACCCGCCAGGCTTACGACCTGCTCGCCGAGGGCTTCGGGCCCGGCTTCAACGGACCCTTCGTGATGGTCGCCTCGCTGCCCGGCAAGGGGGAAGACCAGGCGCTGGTGCGGCTGAAGAAGCAGCTGGAAGGCGAAGAAGGCGTGGCGGCGACGACGGCGATCTCGCTCAATCCGGCCGAAAACACCGGCGTCTTCCAGGTCTATCCGACGACCTCGCCGCAGAGCGCCGACACCACCGACCTGCTCGAACACATCCGCGGCACGGTGATCCCGCCGCTCGAGACGCAGACCGGCGCCCAGCTCCACGTCGGCGGCGTCAACGCCGTCTTCGAGGACTTCGGCGACGCGATCTCCGAAAAGCTGCCGCTGTTCATCGGCGTCGTCGTCCTGCTCTCGGCGCTGCTGCTGATGACGGTCTTCCGCTCGATCCTGGTGCCGCTGAAGGCGATCGTGATGAACCTGCTCTCGATCGGCGCCGCCTTCGGGATCGTGGTCGCGGTCTTCCAGTGGGGCTGGGGGGCGAGCCTGATCGGCGTCGACAACACCGGCCCGATCATCTCCTTCTTCCCGATCTTCCTCTTCGCGATCGTCTTCGGCCTCTCGATGGACTACGAGGTCTTCCTGATGTCGCGGATCCATGAGGAGTGGGAGCACACGCACGAGCCGACCGAGTCGGTGACCCGCGGCCTCGCGCTGACCGGGCGGGTCATCACCGCCGCGGCGATCATCATGGTCACGGTCTTCGCCTCCTTCATGCTCGGCGACGAACGGGTGATCAAACTCTTCGGCCTCGGCCTCTCCTCCGCGGTCCTGCTCGACGCCGTGGTGATCCGCACCGTCCTGGTGCCGGCGATCATGCAGCTCTTCGGCCGCTCCGCCTGGTGGTTCCCCGACTGGCTCGGCAAATTCCTGCCCCGCCTTCACGTCGAGCCCGGCGAGCCGGCACCCGAGACGGAGTAGCTGACGCCCCTGAGGTCGTAGGACCAAGCGAGGGCGTGACGGCGGCGAAGCGACAGTGCTTCGCACGGCGCGAAGCCGACGGCGCGGCCTCGCGCCGCGTCATACGGCCTCAGGTCAGGCGGCCTTGGTGACCTTGTTCGACTTCAAGCAGCGAGTGCACACGTAGGTGCGGACCGGGCGGCCGTTCTCCTCGATCCGCACCTTCTGCAGGTTCGGCTCGAACCGCCGCTTGGTGGCGACCATCGAGTGGCTCCGGGACTGTCCGAACCCGGGCTTCCTGCCGCAGCTATGGCATACCTTGGCCATCGGGTCGGGGATGGTACATTGTCCGCGAGTTAGCTAAGTGGACTAATGGTGCGAGCGCCCGCGCCGGTCAGGCAAGGGGGAGAAAGCATGGCGATCTCGGACTTGGAGCACGTGAACATGCATGAGGCGAAGACCCATCTCTCGAAGCTCGTCCAGCGCGTCGAAGACGGCGAGGAGATCGTGATCAGCCGCGCCGGCAAGCCGGCGGCAATGCTGGTGCCGGTACCGCGGGAGGAGAAACGCGGCAAGCGAAAACTCGGAGGCTGGGAGGGCAAAGTGAAGCTCCCCACCGATGCGGAATGGGCTGAGATGGACCGGGAAATCGAGGAAATGTTCTACGGAGACCACGACGATGGCCAGGATTGGGATTTCCCTCAGTGAGGCTGCTTCTCGACACCAACGCACTGATCTGGACGCTTGTGAGCCCAGAACGGCTGTCGAATACTGCCCGCGAGGCGATTCGGACTGGCGAGAACATGGTCTACGTCAGTCCGGTTGCGGCCTGGGAGATCGGCGTCCTCCGGGTCAAGAAGGGTCTACAGGCCCCTGAAGACATCGAAGCAGAGATGCGGGAGAGGGACTTCGAACACCTTCCGATCACGATGAAGCACACTCTGGCCGAGAGTTCGCTTCCGCGCCTCCACGAGGATCCCTTCGACCGGTTCCTGATCGCCCAGGCCCAAGTCGAGGAACTGACGATCGTCACTTCCGATCGGATGATCCGGCGGTACCCGGTCGCCGTGCTGCCGGCCTACTGATTCAGCCCCAACTGCCGTTTCAGCAGCGCCATCCGCGCCACGGTGAGCGCCGAGTTGCGCCCCTGGTCGCGCTTGCCGCCGCCGGAGCGGGCCAGCGCCTGCTCCATGTTGTCGCAGGTGATCACGCCGAAGGCGCAGGGAACGCCGTGCTGGAGCTGCACCTCCTGGATGCCGCGGGCGGCCTCGCCGCAGACGAAGTCGTAGTGATCGGTCTCGCCGCGGATCACCACGCCGAGACAGGCGACGCCGTCGAAGCGGCCGCTGCGAACGTGCTGCAGTGCCGCGAACGGCAGCTCGTAGGCCCCCGGGACCGAGGCGAAGGCGACCGTCTCGGCGGCGACGCCGGCGAGTTCGAAGCCCTGCCGGGCGCCCGCTTCGAGCCGCCGCGCCAGCTCCTCGTAGAAACGGCCGATGCAGACCGCGAAGCGCATCGAGGCGAGGGCGCTGCGCTCCTGTGAGGTGAACTCCTCGAGGAACGCCCCGTCGCTCTCAGCCATCGGCTTCCCTCGCGTCGCGCTCCTCCTCGCCGAGCAGCATTTCCTCGTCCAGCGCCAGGCCCTGGTGGTGCAGCGAATGGCCCATCTTGTCGCGCTTGGCCCGCAGGTAGGCCTCGTTGTGGGAATTCGGAGCGTGCTCCAGCGGCACCTGCTCGCTGACCGAGAGGCCGTAGCCCTCCAGGCCGACGATCTTTTTCGGGTTGTTGGTGAGGATGCGGATGCTGGTCAGGCCGAGGTCGCCGAGGATCTGGGCGCCGATCCCGTAGTCGCGCAGGTCGGCCGGCAGGCCAGCTTCAGGTTGGCCTCCACCGTGTCGGCGCCCTCCTCCTG
>DATAEW010000039.1:0-18042 GCA_036257815.1 Solirubrobacterales bacterium | reverse complement strand
CCCCGACCCGGGAGCTGGCGCAGCAGGGAAAGGGTCAGGCCCCACAGCAGCGACAGCGCACCGGCGATCAGCCACAGCTGGAGCGTCAACCAGAAGCCGCCGAGGACTTCGTCGAAGTGTTCGCCCATCAGGCTGAAGTCGAAGTATTGGGTGACGAGTTCGTGCATCGATCTCTCCTGGGGGTCTTCCCGACACGAAGGGGCGCCGTCGCGGCGCCCCTTCGTGTGCTTCGTGCATCTTGTTCAGGTTCCTAGCTGGCTTTGTGGGTCGCGGTGAGGATCGCTTTCGGTGGTTCCTTGTGGAACCAGGTTTTGTAGATCCTCGCGTAGGTGCCGTCTTCCTTGACTTCGCTCAGCCCTTCGTTCAGTTCTTCCAGTAGGGCTTCGTTGTTCTGGGAGACGACGAATCCATACTCTTCTTCGGTCGGAATGGCGGTCGCGATTTCGATGCCACTCGATTTTTCAACCGCATCCTGGGCGACCGGATAGTCGATCACCGCCGCGTCGGAGGTGCCGGACTGCACCGCCTGCACCGCGTCCGGCCCTTCCGGGAAGGGGCGGATTTCCCCGGCTTCGAGTTCATCTTCGACGTATTTCTGACCGGTGGTGCCCTGCTGGACCGCCACCGTCGCCCCGTTCAACTTTTCGGGGGAGTCGATTTCACTGCCTTCCTTGACCACGATCGCCTGTTCGGAGAGGTAGTAGGGATTGGTGAAGTCGACCGTCTTCTCTCGTTCCGGGGTGATCGTCGTCGCCGAGGCGACCGCTTCGAACTTGCCTTGTCCGAGGTCGCGGAAGATCGTCGGGAACGCGGTGTCCTGGACTTCGACTTCACGGCCGATCCTTTCGCCGATTGCTTCCATCAGTTCGACGTCGAAGCCTTTGAATTCGGTTTTGGTCGCGCCGAATTCCTCGAACGGGGGGTAGGGCACGTCGGAGCCGACGGTCAGCGGCTTGCCTTCTTCGCCGCCGCCACTGGTTTCGCCGCCACCGGTCGTGCTGCCCCCGCCTCCGCCACAGGCTGCGACCAACAGGGACAGGGCTCCCGTCACTAGGACCGCGACGAGGGCGGTCCGCCAAGTCTTGCTCATTAGGTACGGCCTCCGATCCAAAAGTTGGTGAACCCGCGCGAAGATACACCGCAGTCAACGCGATGTGAACGGAAAAAGCTCGGCGAGACCGCAATCCGTCGCTATACTTTTTGAAGTACGGGGACGGCGATGCTGCGCGACGAACTTCTCAACAGACCCTGCGGGGGTCGCTTCGGCGATATCGTCGAGTCGATCGGCCACACGCCGCTGGTCGAGCTCCCGCGGCTGACGCCGAACCCCGAGGTCCGCATCTACGCGAAGCTCGAGGGGCGCAACCCGACCGGCTCGGTCAAGGACCGGGTGGCGAGGTCGATGATCGAGGCGGCGGAGGCCGAAGGCGCGATCGAACCCGGCCAGACGATCCTCGAGCCGACCTCCGGCAACACCGGGATCTCGCTCGCGATGATCTGCCGCCGCAAGGGCTACCCGCTGAAGGTCGTGATGCCCGACAACGTGACCGAGGAGCGGACGCAGCTGCTGCGCATGTACGGGGCCGAGATCGTCTACTCGGAGGGCGCGAAGGGCTCCAACGGCGCCGTCGAGGTGGCGCTGGAGATGGCGGAGGACCCGCAGTACCACATGCCCTACCAGTACGGCAACGAGGCCAACCCGCTGGCCCACTACAACGGCACCGCGGTGGAGATCCTCGACGAGCTCGACGGGGTTGCCGCCTTCGTCGCCGGGCTCGGCACCGGCGGCACCCTGATGGGCAACGGCCGGCGGCTCAAGGAGGAGAACCCCGAGACTCTGATCGTCGCCGCCGAGCCGATGCAGGGCGAGCTGGTCCAGGGCCTGCGCTCGCTCGATGACGGCTTCATCCCGCCGATCATCGACCTATCGATCCTCGACCGCAAGATCATGGTCTCCAACCGCGACGCGATCGTCTGGACCAAGCGCCTGCTCGACGAGGAGGGCATCTTCGCCGGCGTCTCGGCCGGTGCGATCGCCGCGATCGCCGCCCGCATCGCCGGCGAGCTGAGCCACGGCAACATCGTCTTCCTGATCCCCGACGACGGCTGGAAGTACCTCTCCTCCGGCGTCTACACGAAGCCGATCGAGGAGCTTGAAAACATCGACTCGACCATCTGGTGGTAGGACGCGCGTGGCGCGGCGCATATCTGCGTCCTCGGTCGCTCGCGTGCAGAGCACGTCGCGCTCCCTGCGTCCTTGATCTGCTTGGCCACGCACGCCCTACCGGCAATGAAGATCCCTAAAGCCCTGATCGAGGAGATGGTCGCCCACGCGCGGGAGGACCTGCCGAACGAGTGCTGCGGGATGATCGGCGGGCGCGACGGCGAGGCCAGGGAGGTGGTCCCGGTGGTGAACGCCGCCGCCAGCCCGCTGCGCTACGAGATGGACCCGCAGGGACAGTACGACGCGCTGAAGTCGATCGAAGCGGACGGCGGCGAGCTGCTGGCGATCTACCACTCGCACACCAAGAGCGCCGCCTATCCCTCGCAGACCGACGTCAACCAGGCGCTCGCCTGGCCTGAACAGGTCTACGTGATCGTCTCGCTCGCCGACCCCGACGCGCCCGACGTCCAGGCCTACTGGCTGAAGGACCTGCAGATCGCCGATGCCGAGCTCGACGTCACATAGCCAGAAGCACGGCGCCCACTCGCGCGGCGCCCACGGCGCGGGCGGCGGCTCCGGCGGCGAGGAGGGCGGGGGTGGCGGCGGAGGCGGCGGCGGGCCCCTGGTCAAGGTCGCCTTCGCGCGCAACCAGGCGGAAGCCGAACTGCTGCAGGGCCTGCTGCTGGAGGCCGGGATCCCGAGCGTCCTCAAACGAAGCGGGGGCTTCGACAATCCCGACTTCCTCTCGGCCGGGCCGCACGACGTCTACGTCAACGCCGCTCACGCGAAGCGGGCGCGCGAGGTGCTCGCCGAGACGTTGGTCGAGACCGAGGCGGACGAGCGACGCGAGCTGGAAGAGCAGCGCCGCCTCGCCCGCGGCGAAACCGGCCAGACCTCGCCCCTGCGGTTCGCCTTCTGGTTCGGGCTCGCCGTGCTCGGCGCCGCGCTCCTGGTCTGGATCCTCACCCAGCTCAGCTGATGCGCCGGACGCTCAGCTGACCCCGGCTGGGCGGGTCATCGAGCGCAGGTAGTCGCGCCAGGCCTCCTCGATCTCGCGGAAGCGGGCGTCGAAGGCGTCTTCCAGGCTCACCATGGGACCGCCGGGGAGCAGGCCGTCGACGAGGCGATCGCAGGCCTCCGGGCCGCGCTCCTCCTCCAGCAGGTCGAAGATCGTGCCGCCGAGGATCACCGCGTCGCGGCGCGCGGGGGGGAAGGAGGGCCGGGCGCTCTCCTTGAGGCGGCGGATCACCGCCGCGCGGTAGAGAGCGACCTGGCGGGCGTAGTACTGGGCGCCGCCTTCGACCAGCCAGGCCCAGCGCAGGTAGCGGCCGAAGCGGCGCGGCGTCCAGGAGGGGGGAAGGGCCTGGTTGTTGGCGGCGATCACGAGCTGTGCGTAGAGGCGCTCGGCGGTCCCGCGCAGGGCCTCGAGCGAGTCGTCGCCGGCGGCGCGCCGTTCCAGGTGCGGGTCGTTCAGCACGTGCAGCTCGGTGGCCATCGCCCAGCCGGCGAGGTAGCGGCGCCCGGCCGGCGCCGCGGACCAGCGGGCCGCCGGCAGGAAGGGGTGGGCGAGGGTCAGCCAGGCGGGGCTGGTGTGGACGACGACCGTGACTTCGTCCGGCACCAGCTCGAAGCGGTCTTCGAGCCGCAGTCGCAGGTCCTCCATCCGGTCCAGCGTCCGCTCGGCGAAAGCGGCGTCATCGGAGTCGTGCCGCGCTGTGAAGCTCAGCGACTCCGTCTCGATCCAGGACATCGAGGCGAGACTAGCGCGGAAATCCGATGATCAGACGAGCGCCGGCTCGGCGTCGCCGCAAACTTCGCGAATCTCCGAGCGCGCGCGGTCGAACTCCTCGTCGGCCATCACCGGAGTGCCCTCGAAGGGCAGTTCGCGGTCGATCTCGACCCAGGAGCGGCAGCCGTGATACTCGTCACGGACGCGCACGGTGACCGGGCGCGGGATCCGGTGGACCCGCAGCAGCAGGATGTGGAGGGGGTGGCGACGCTTCCAGTTGAGCCGCTTCTCCGCGTAGTCCGGGGTCCAGATGTAGTACGGCGAGAGCGAGTCCAGCGTGCGCCAGTCGTTGATCGTCACGTGGTCGGTGACTTCCGCCCAGGCGCGAAGCCGCACCCGATCGGGCTGGGGGATGCCACCGTCCTGCAGCAGCGCTTTCGGCGGCGGTTCCTCGTCGGGCCAGACACCCTCCTCGAGCGCGCGCGCGAGCTCCGGATGGTGGGACTCGCGGACCAGGTCGTTGCGCTGGTGGTCGAAGGTCGGGTAGAGGAAGAAGCGCTCGTGATCGAGCTCGAAGTGCCTGTTGTCCTCGCGGATCCCGCCCTTGCGGAGGGTCAGCAGCTGCTCACCCTCGGCGAGCGCGCGTACGGTTACAGCCCATTCCTTGAGAGCGATCGGCATGTTGAGTCAGTAGCTTCGGAAAACGTCGTGTCGAGGTGGGGCTGGAGCTCGGTTTCAGGACCGCGAACAGCCGCCGAGCCCGCCCGGGACGGCGCATTCTAGACCAGGATGGCCGAATCTCAAGTTCTCAACCCCTAAATTTTCCCCCACCGCCCGGAGTTTCGAGGCGCAGGGAGTCGCCCGGATCCAGCTCTCCCTCGCACTTCGCGGGCAGCGCCGCTCCGTTGCGGAAATTGGCTCCTGGAGCGCCGTCGCCGCCGCCGTCGCGGCCTCGCGGGGGGTGCCGGCGACGCTCGGTGATCAGGGTGAAGCGCAGCGGCGCCAGGGCTTCGATCTCGCGCACCAGGCCCTCGCCGCCCGGGTGGCGCCCGGAACCGCCGCTGCCGCGGCGTAGGGCGAGCTCGCGCACTCGCAGCGGGAACTCGGTCTCCAGCGCCTCGACCGGCGTGTTGAGGGTGTTCGACATCGCCACGTGGATCGCGCTCGGCCCCGCCGCGTCGGCGCAGGCTCCCTGGCCACCGCCGAGCGTCTCGTAATAGGTGAAGCCCTCGCCGGCGAGGGTCAGGTTGTTCATCGTCCCCTGGCCCTGGGCGGGGACCGGGCAGGCGCCGGCGAGCGCGGCGAAGACGAGGTCGGCGACGCGGCTGGAGGTCTCGACGTTGCCTGCCGCGACCGCCGCGGGAGGGTGGGCGTTGAGCAGGCAGCCGGGCGGCGCGATGACCTCGATTGGCCGGTGGGCGCCGGCCGAGGGCGGCGCCTCGGGGTCGGTCAGCACGCGGACGGCGAAAAAGGCTGCCGATTTGGTCACCGAGAGCGGGCAGTTGAGGTTCCCCTCGACCTGCGGATCGCTGCCCGTGAAGTCGAGGCGCAGCCGCTCGCCGGCGAGCGTCGCGGCCAGCCGCAGCGTCACGTCGCGCTCGCCGCCGGCCGAGTCGTCTTCGAGCACGTCGCTGGCGCTGTAGGCGCCGTCCGGCAGGGCCGCGAGGGCGGCGCGGGTGCGCCGCTCGCTGTAGGCGAGGATCTCCTCCATCCCCTGGCGCAGCAGGGCGGTGCCGTGGCGGGCGGCGAGCTCGCCGAGGCGGATCTCGCCGATCCGGTTGGCCGCCTGCTGGGCGCGCAGGTCGGCGAGGCGCTGTCGCGGCGCGCGCATCAGCGCCGCCAAACGCTCCAGCTCCGCCGGCGTGGCTGGGGTCGGGGGGATCACCACGCCCTCCTCAGCGAGCGTGATGGAGTGGGCCGGCATGCTGCCGGGGGTCGGCCCGCCGACGTCGGCATGGTGGGCGCGGCTGGCGGCGAAGCCGAGCAGCTCGTCCTGGATGAAGACGGGCGAGATCAGGGTGATGTCGGGCAGGTGAGTGCCGCCGCGGTAGGGGTCGTTGAGGATCCAGGTCGCGCCCGGCCGCTGCTCCTCGTCCAGCACCGCGGCCACCGCGTCGGGCATCGAGCCGAGGTGGACCGGGATCTGCTCGGCCTGCATCACCAGCTCGCCGGCGGCGTCGAAGAGCGCCGTCGAGCAGTCGTGACGCTCCTTGATGTTGGCCGAGTAGGCGGAGCGAATCAGCGTCGCTCCCATCTCGTCGCAGGTCGCGCGCAGGCCGCCGACCAGGACCTGGAGGGTGATCGGGTCCAGCGAGCTCATCGCGTGGTTCCTTTCGGTCGCTCCGCGTCGGAAGGGAACCACGCGATGATCGTGCCTTGGTTGTCGACGCTCGCGGACCAGCCGGGCGGCAGGACGAGGGTCGCCTCCGGCAGCTCGAAGACGACCGGTCCCTCCGCCTCGGTCCCCGCCGCCGGCTCGCCGCGCAGGACGGGGGTCTCGACCCACTCGCCGCCGAACCAGACCCGCCGCGAGCCGCGTTGCAGCCGGTCCTCGGCGGCGGCGGTCGGCCGCGGCGCGGGCCCGGGGGCGACCATCGCCAGGCGAATGTCGACCAGGACCACCTCGCCGTCCGGGTCGCGGTGGCCGTAACGCTTCTCGTGGGCACGCTCGAAGCCGGCGACGAGCTCGGCGGGGTCGGGCTCGACCGGGCCGGGGACCGCCAGCTCGAACGCCTGTCCGGCGTAACGCAGCTCGTAGACCACCTCCGGCTCGGCGCCGGGATCGTCGTCCGCGGCTTCGACCAGCGCCGCGACCTCGGCGGCGATTCGCTTCGCGGTCAGGTCGGGGCCGGTGAGCATCACCGTGCGGGCGGTGTCGCGGCGGCGCTCCGAGGCGCAGAGGCCGAGGGCCGAGAGCACGCCGCTGGCTCGCGGGCAGAGGATCTGCTCGATGCCGAGCTCGGCGGCGATCGCGGCCGCGTGCATCGGGCCGGCGCCGCCGAAGGGCAGCAGGGCGAAGCCGCGCGGATCGACGCCGCGCTCGACCGTCACCACCCGCAGCGCCCGCACCATCTCCTGGTTGGCGATCCGCAGGATGCCATCGGCGGTCTGCAGCGGGCTGAGGCCGAGGTCGCGGGCGAGACGCGCCATCGCGGCCTCGGCCCGGTCGCCGTCGAGGGCGACGTCGCCGGCCAGGCGCGAGTCGGCGGCGAGGCGGCCGAGCAGCAGGTTGGCGTCGGTCACCGTTGGCTCCACGCCGCCGCGGCCGTAGCAGGCCGGTCCCGGCTCGGCGCCGGCCGAGCGCGGTCCGACCCGCAGGGCGCCGCCGGCGTCGCGCCAGCCGATCGAGCCGCCGCCGGCGCCGACCGTGTGGACGTCGACCATCGGCAGCTGGATCGGGCGGCCGTCGAACAGCCGCGAGTCGGTGCGGCGAACCGCGCCGTCCTCGACCACGCAGACGTCGCAGGAGGTGCCGCCCATGTCGAAGCCGAGGGCGTTGCCGTCGCCGCTGATCCGGGCCAGCAGCCCGGCGCCCACCGCGCCGCCGGCCGGGCCCGAGAGGACGCTCCAAGCGCCGGCGCGCGCTGCCTCCTCGGCCGGCGCGACGCCGCCCGATGAGCGCATGACGAGGGTCGCCGGCAACCCGGCCTCCGCGGCCGCCTCGCCGAGCCGGCCGAGGTAACGGCCGAGCAGCGGGCTCAGGTAGGCGTCGATCGCGGTCGTCGAGCAGCGCTCGTACTCGCGGAAGCGCGGCAGCACCTCGTGCGAAGCGGAGACGTGGAGGCCGGGCAGGCGCTCGCGCAGGTGCGCGGCGAGCCGCTGCTCGTGGGTCGGGTCGAGATAGGAGAAGAGCAGGCAGATGGCGACCGACTCGGCGCCGCTGCGCTCCAGCAACCCGGCCAGGCGCTCCGGCTCCTCCTCGGCGAGCGGGGTGAGGACGCCGTCGGGGCCGATCCGCTCCTCCGCCTCGAAGCGCAGCTCGGGGGCGACCAGCGGCACCGGCTTGGGCGTGCAGAGCCGGTAGAGGTCGGGCCGGTCCTGGCGGCCGATCTCCAGCAGGTCGGCGAAGCCGGCGGTGGCGATCAGCGCCGTGCGCGCCCCGCGTTCCTCGAGCAGCGCGTTGGTGCCGACCGTCATCCCGTGGGCGAAGACCTCGACCGCCTGGGCGCTCGCGTCGGCCCGCCGCAGCACCGCGTCGATCGCCCGCATCACCCCGGACGTCTCATCGCCCGGCGTGGTCGGCACCTTGGCGCTGTGGACGGCGCCGTCGTCGAGCAGCACGGCGTCGGTGAAGGTACCGCCGACGTCGACCCCAAGGAGCATCTAAGGCAGTCTGACGCGGCGCAGAGCGGCGTCCTCGGTCGCTTGTGTGCAGAGCACACGGCGCTCCCTGTGTCCTTGCTCTGCTTGGTCAGACGGCCTTAGATCCACTTTTCCTCGGTGATGCTGCCGTCGGGGTGGATGACCACGTGGACGCCATCCAGCGCGGGGTCGGTCGCGGGGGCATCGGCGCGCAGGTGGCCGCCGCGGGACTCGCGCCGGTCCAGGGCGCTGGTCGCCAGTGCGCGGGCGAGCGGATAGGGGTTGGAGACCAGCCGCGCCAGATCGTCGGGGTTGCGCATCGGCCCGGCGTAGCGCCAGACGTCGTCACGGGTCTCCTCGGTCGGCGGGTCGAAGCGCCACTCGGGCGCCGGGGGCCGGTTGGCCGGGGGCCGGTTGGCCGGGGGCGATTCCTGCGCCGCCGCGGCGCCGGCGCGGGCGCCGAAGACGAAGCACTCGCTGAGCGAGTTGGAGGCCAGCCGGTTGGCGCCGTGCAGGCCGGTGCAGGAGACCTCGCCGACCGCGAGGAGGCCCGGGAGCGAGGAGCGGCCGTCGAGATCGACGGCGATCCCCCCCATCATGTAATGGGCGGCGGGGGCGACCGGGACCGGGCCCACGGCCGGGTCGAGCCCCGCCTCGGCGAGCGCGGCGAAGACGTTGGGAAAGCGGGTCGGGTCGATCTCGCGCAGGTCGAGGCCGACGCTCGCGGCACCGTCGAGCCGCATCTGACTCAGGATCGCCGCGGTGACGGCGTCGCGCGGGGCCAGCTCGTCGGTGAAGCGCTCACCGGCGGCGTCGAGCAGCTTCGCTCCCTCGCCGCGGATCGCCTCGGTGATCAGCTTGCCGTCGTGGGGGGTGCTGGGCAGCGCCAGCGCGGTTGGGTGGAACTGGCAGAACTCGAGGTCGGCGAGGTCGGCGCCGGCGGCACTCGCCAGGACCATCCCGGCGCCGATCGCCCCGCGGGGGTTCGTCGTGCGCCGCCACAGCGCGGCGGCGCCGCCGGTCGCGATCACGGTTGCCGCCGCGGCGACCGGGCCGGCGTCGGTGATCGCCCCGTGGCAGCGCTCGCCGTCGCTCCAGAGCGCCAGCACCGACGTCCTCTCCAGCGCCCGCAGGCGCTCCTCGCGGGCGACCATCGCCGCCAGCTTCGAGGTCAGCTCGGCGCCGGTGGCGCTGCCGCCCGAGTGGACGATGCGGCGAGCGGCGTGCCCGCCCTCGAGCCCGAGCGCCAGCCTGCCCTCGTGGTCGAGGTCGAAGACGACACCGCGCGCCTGCAGGTCGCGGACCAGGGCCGGCGCCTCGTCGACCAGCACCCGCACCGCCGACGGTCGGCAGAGGCCGCGCCCGGCAGCGATCGTGTCGGCGGCGTGGCGGTCCGGCGAGTCGTCGGGTTCGAGCGCCGCCGCGAGGCCGCCCTGGGCCCAGAAGCTGGCGCTGGCGGAGAGCGGGGTGCGGGAGATCAGGCAGACCGAGGCGCCGTGCTCGGCGGCTCGCAGCGCGGTCCAGAGGCCGGCGGCGCCGCCGCCGACCACGGCGACGTCGTACTCGGCCGCGGCACCTTCGGAGGCGGAGCGGGGGACGTGCCCGCTGATCTCTATCTCCCCGCCGCCTCGCGGCGGATCGCGTCGATCTGCTGCCGCAGCCAGGCGGCCGCGCCTTCGCGGGCCCGCGCCTGCTCGTCGGCGACCTGTCGCTCCGCCTCGGCGGCGCGCCGTTCGGCGGCGGCGATGCGCTCCTCGGCGGCCTCGGCCTCGGCCTCGATCTCGCGCAGCCGCTCCTCGGCCGCGGCGATCGCCCGCTTCTTCGCCTCCCGCTCGTGCTCGAGGTCAGCCTCCAGCGCCTTGATCTCGGCTTCGGCGCGCCGTTCGGCGGCGGCGACCGCATCGGCGGCGGCCTGCAGGCGCCGCTGCGCCGCCTCGACCCGCGACGCCATCCCCTCGCTCCCGGAACCGCCCGTCTCCGCGCTCATTGCTGGCTCAATCTATTACCGAGCTGCCGGTCACGTCCTCGTAGGCCGCGATCGCCCGCTCGGCCATCCGGCCGGCCGAGAGCGAGGCGGCGCGGGAAGCGCCCTCGACGCGCGGGTCCTCGCGGTCGAGGTGGCGCCCGGCGACCGCCGCCCAGGAGGGGAGGTCGAAGTCGGCGCAGAGGCAGCCGGCGAGACCGGCCAGCGCGTAGGGCGCGACTCCGACTGGGGTCGAGAGCACCGGCACCTCGCAGGCCAGGGCCTCGAGCGCGGCGAGCCCGAAGCCCTCGTACTCGGAGGTGACGAGGACGGCGTTCGCCGCGTTGAGCCAGAGCGCCATCTGCTCGGGCTCGATCGAGCCGCCGCACAGCAGTTCGGCCTCGCAGGCAGCCGCCAGGGCGGCGGCGCGGTCGTGGCGCTTCTCCGGGCGCGCCGGGTTGGCGGGGAAGAAGAGGTAACGGCCGCGCGGTTCGAGGCCGAGCGTGGCGCGCGCCTCGGCGCGGGCGAGCGGGCGGAAGCGGGCGAGCTCGGGCCCGCAGGGCAGGACCGCCGAGCCGGGCACGGGGGGGAGGCCCGGCCGGCCGTCCTCGGCCTCGAAGAGGGCTCGCGAGACGCCCGCGACCAGATCGATCCGCCAAGCGAGGCGGCGCGACAGCGCGCCGACGACCGGGTGGCGGACGTCGGTGCCGTGGAAGGTGACGACCAGCGGCCGCGCCCCGGCCAGCTTCGCGCACCAGCCCGGCAGCCCGTAGTGGGCGTGGACGAGGTCGAAGCGCCGGCGGCGCAGCAGCGCCCGCAGCCGCCGCGTCGCCGGCAGGTACTGGCCGCGCCCGGGGGGGAAGCTGAACAGCTCGACCTCGACCCCGCGCTCGCGCACTCCGGCGACCTGGTCGCGCACCCACTGCCCGCGCTGCGGCGTCGACTCGTCGGGCTCGAAGTTGGTGACGACGAGGACGCGCACCCGGGGCAGGGTATCCGCGGCCGGGCTGGAACACCGAATCCGACTTTGACCACACCCCGCTGGGGTCAAAGTCGGATCGCTGCGGCGCTACCCGGGCCGGGGCGGCGGCGGCAGGCGATAGGTGGCCGGGGTCTTCGAGAGCCGGATCGGGCTGCGGGTGAGGCGGACCGGCGCGCCGTCCTCGCGGGGGATCTCGACCGTCGGCTCCAGCCCCAGCGACTCGGCGAAGCCGAAAGCCCCGGCGATGTCGTTGACGACGCCGGCCGGGACGCGGCGCGCCCTCAGCAGCGCCACCCACTCGCCGGCCCCTCGCGCCGCCAGCGCCTCCTCCAGCAGCCCCTTCAGCTCCTCGCGGTTGGCGACCCGGGCCGGGTTGGTCGTGAAGCGGGCGTCTGAGACAAGCTCGGGGATGGCAAGCAGTTCGCAGAGCTCGCCGAACTGGCGGTCGTTGCCGACCGCGAGGACCAGCTCGCCATCGCCGGTCCGCAGCAGCTCGTAGGGGGCGATGCTGGGATGGCGATTGCCCATCCGCCCCGGGACGACGCCGGCGACCGTGTAGGCCGATCCCTGGTTGACCAGCCCCGCCAACAGCGCCGAGAGCAGGTCGACCTCGACCCGTTGGCCCTCGCCGGTCTCGCGCCGGTGCTCGAGCGCGGCGAGGATGCCGACCGCGGCGAAGAGGCCGCAGATCACGTCGACCAGCGCCACCCCGACCTTCAGCGGTTCGCCGTCGGGCCGGCCGGTGACGCTCATCAGCCCACCGAGCGCCTGGACCAGCAGGTCGTAGCCGGGCAGCTCCGCCCCTGGCCCGGCGCCGCCGAAACCGGTGATCGAGCAGTAGATCAGGCCCGGATTCCGCTCGGCCAGGCTCTCGTAGTCGAGCCCCAGCCTCGGCATCACGTCGGGACGGAAATTCTCGACCAGGACGTCGGCGGCGCGGGCCAGCCGGCGCGCCTCGGCGAGGTCGGCCGGATCGCCGAGGTCGAGAGCGAGGCTCGACTTGTTGCGGTTGACCGACTCGAAGTAGGTCGCTTCACCGCGCTCGTCATACGGCGGTCCCCAGTCACGGGTCTCATCGCCGCCGCCCGGTCGCTCGACCTTCGTCACCTCGGCGCCGAGGTCGGCCAGGGCCATCGTCGCGAAGGGGCCGGCGAGGACGCGGGAGAAGTCGAGGATGCGGAGTTGTCCGAGTGCCGAGCCCATCTGGGAGATTCTTAGGCAAGCGATGAATTCAGTGGCGGATTCGTTCGGCGATGCCGAGCGCCGCCCAAGAGAGGAGACCGATGACCGCCGCTTCGCGCCCCGCCCTCAAGCCCACCGACTTCCTCGACGTCGACAGCCTGCTCTCCGAGGAGGAGCGCGACATCCGCGACACGGCCCGCGCCTTCGTCCGCGACCGGGTCCTGCCCGAGGTCGGCGACTGGTTCGAGGAGGCGAGGATCCCAATCGAGCTGGCGCCGGAGCTGGGCAGGCTGGGGCTGCTTGGGATGCACCTGCGGGGCTACGGCTGCGCCGGTGCCTCGGCGACCGCCTATGGGTTGGTCTGCATGGAGCTGGAGGCCGGCGACAGCGGCCTGCGCAGCCTCGTCTCGGTGCAGGGGTCGCTGGCGATGTACGCGATCTGGCGCTGGGGCTCGGAGGAGCAAAAGCAGGAATGGTTGCCGCGGATGGCGGCCGGCGAGGCGATCGGTTGCTTCGGCCTGACCGAGCCCGACGCCGGCTCGGACCCCGGCGCGATGCGCACCCGCGCCCGCCGCGATGGCTCCGACTGGGTGCTCAACGGGCAGAAGATGTGGATCACCAACGGCTCGGTCGCCCAGCTGGCGGTGGTCTGGGCTCAGACCGACGAGGGCATCCGCGGCTTCGTCGTGCCGACCGACACGCCCGGCTTCAGCGCGCCGGCGATCCACAAGAAGATGTCGCTGCGCGCTTCGGTCACCTCGGAGCTGGTGCTCGACGAGGTGCGGCTACCGGGCGACGCGGTCCTGCCGGAGGTCAATTCGCTGAAGGGCCCGCTCTCCTGCCTCAACGAGGCGCGCTTCGGGATCGTCTTCGGGGCGATCGGCGCCGCCCGCGCCTGCTTCGAGGCGGCGCTCTCCTACTCGACCGAGCGCACCGCCTTCGGCAGGCCGATCGGCGGCTTCCAGATCCAGCAGCAGAAACTGGCCAGGATGGCGACCGAGGTGAACCGCGGCACGCTGCTGGCGCTGCACCTAGGCCGCCTCAAGGACGCCGGCGCGCTTCGCCCCGAGCAGGTCAGCATGGGCAAGCTGGCCAACGTCGACGCCGCGCTGGAGGTGGCGCGCACCGCCCGGCAGGTGCTGGGCGCCAACGGGATCTCCCTCGAGTACCCGGTGATCCGCCACATGAACAACCTCGAGTCCGTGGTCACCTACGAGGGCACGGCCGACGTCCACGCGCTGGTCGTCGGCGGGGCGCTGACCGGGATTCAGGCCTTCCGGTGAGCGGAGTGGGGGGCCGCGAGCCCGCCTGAGGCAGTTTCGCCACACAGCCGCCCCTCAATTGGCGCTTTCGCGTCTTGTTCGGTGCGCCGCCGCGGTCCAGGATCGGCCGGGCAATCAACGAGGGAGGGGAGCGATGCTCTACGCGCTGATGGGGTATGTCCACGCGCAGCTGGCGCGGGCCTACGAGGTCGCCGAGCGGCGGGTCCGAGGGATTCGCCGCCTGGCCGGTGAGTCGGGACAGGGAACGGTCGAGTACGTCGGCCTGATCCTGCTCGTCTCGCTGCTGATGGTCGGCATGGTCGCTGCGATGAAGGGGTTCAATAGATACTTAAGTAAGGGGGGATACTAGCTTGAGGCTCGGACGGATGCCTATACCTGGAAGCCCTAGCAGTCGGCCTTCGGGGTTAGGGGGAAGCTAGGCCCGGCCACGGACACCGCGCGGGCGTCGATCCGCGAAAATCTCCGCCGCCCATGTTCTTCCGCCAGGACTCCATCTATCGAAAGCTCGAACTCCTCTCCGGCAGCGACCCGGCTCGCTTCACGGTGCCCGATCTACGCAAGACGGTCGTAACCATCCGGCCCCCGACAGAGCAGGAAGTGGAGCGGCTGAAGGACAAGCAGAAGGGGGTCACATACGGCAGGGACCGTGCCGCTCGAGTACACGCCATCGCTGAGTTCGAGCCGTCGGAGAAGATCGCCGCAGCCTTCAGAGCGCTCGACGAAAGGCGCCTACCCGACGACACGCCGCCCCGGGAGGAGTGGCCACGCAAGTTCGACTACATCACCGAGAAATTGCAGGTCGAGGCCAACTACGTCGTCCCCGGTTCGGCCCTCAGCGAGAGCATGAAGGGCTTCGTGCGCCAGACCCAGGAGGGGCTCATCGCCGCTACGCGGGTCGTTGTAGGAAACGTGCGCTGGCGGCTTGCCTACATCGGGCCCCACGATCCGGTCCAATTCCTACATGCCTACTGGTCGCTCGACGCCAAGAGCTGGCACCCCATGCCGAGCACCACGAGCGTCACGATCGCCAAGTCTGAAATCCCCCGGATTGATCGGAGCCGGGACGCGATCCAAGAGCTCGTCGACGCGAAGGCGCGGGAGCCCCTGGGCCACGCGCTCTGGCACGAGGCATCGCAGCAGCGGGCCACGAACCCGCGAAGCGCGATCTTGATTGGCCTCGCCGCACTCGAGATCGGGATCAAGCACTACGCAATCAACTGCGTCCCCTACGCCGCGTGGCTGATCGAAGAAATTCCGTCGCCGCCGATCGAGAAGCTTCTCACCGACTTTCTTCCGGGGCTGCCGCCGATCGACGGCGGCAAGGCATTCGAGGCGCCCGACGAGGAGGTCTTGGCGATCATCCGCAAAGGGGTGACGATCAGGAATCAAGTCACCCACAAGGGGGTTACGAACCTGAACTCAGCACCTGTCGCTCAGGTGCTCTCGACGGTGCGCAGCCTGCTCTGGCAGTTGGACGCGGCAGCGGGGATGGACTGGGCAGCGGAGTATGCGGCGGCGCCCGCCGAAGAGCCCGAAGAAATCATCGTCGGGTAGGTGCCGATCGGCGCGACAGGCAACGATTCGACCGAGCGTCCTCAGCTCGGAGCCGCGTCGGGAGCCGACCCCGGTCGGTGCCCACGGGACGCGCAGACCCGTTCCATGCCGGCGGTGGGTTGGGTGGTCGGCGAGGAGTTCGGACCCGATCGCGATTCAGGCGGAGACCGGGCAAACGATGGATCCGTCACCTCGGTCGTATACAACCCCCGCGTCGTCCTCGTTTCGCTTGGGCCGGGCGGGGGGTTCATCGCCTCCGTCCGGCCCCGAAGTTCCCGCCGACGGGCTTGCAATCATCGTCTCGAGCCGTCTGGGGAGTGATGCCCCCTGGGGAGGGGCGGTTCGAGACGCGAAATGACTAAGACGATGAAGGAAGGCGCCAGATGTACAACGCGAAGGCCGGAGAGGCCGCCCATGTAGCTGTAGTACTCGACGAGGTCCGCAGCGCGATCTCGGCCGACAACAACGACCTCCGCGAGACGAGGAAGCGCCGCGACCTCGTCCTCAGCGCGGCGAAATCGTTCCCGGGGGTCCTCCGGACCTTCATCTCCGGGTCGGTCGCCCATGGAACCGTCAACAGGCCCATCGACGACGCCGACGGCGGCGCGGTACTCGACCGCCGCGCCTACCCCGACCTCGGTCCGGATAGTTCCGAGGAAGGTGGCCCCGAGCCCCTGATGCGGAAGCTCCGCGACCACATAATGGTCGCCGTCCAGAGGGAGTACCCGCAGGCGCGCAGCCGGCTGACGAAGCGGGCGATTCTGATTGAGTTCAACAAGCCGAACAGCGATGGCGTCGACCCGTCCGTCGACGTCATCGCCGCCCTGACCCGGAAGGACGCCGTCGGCCTCTGGATCCCGAACCGGGAGTCAGGCGGCTGGAACGCCTCCCACCCCGAGGAGCACACCCGCCTGCTGACCGCGAAGCCGAAGGACCTTCGCGTCCATCGCGCCCGGCTAATCCGTCTCGTGAAGGCAGCGATCAAGAAGGACTCGACCCCGGCGCTGGTCAGCTTCAACGTCGAGGCGCTCTCGCTCGAGATCGTCGAGGAGGTCGAGGAGATGCCGGAGGCGCTCCAGGCTTTTTTCGCCGAGGCGGCGGCGTCGATCAAGGCCGGGTATACCGAAGACCCGGCCGGGGTCTCGGGGAAAATCAAGCTCCGCGACGGGATGAGCCGCTCGAGGGCCGCGAGCCGCCTCGGCTTCTTCGCCGAGAAGGTTCAGGAGGCGATCGACGCCGAGTCCCGCGAGGATGCCGAAGCCGCGCTCGCTGAGCTCTACCCGGACGAGCTACCGAACGCGAGGAAGTCGGCGAAGAAGAGCGTCGCGGAGGCGCTGGACTCGGGCGACGAGGGGAAGGTCCGTAAGGCGTTTGCTGTCGCCCCGGCCGCCGCGGTGAAGCCGAAGATGCGGTCGTACGGCGATGACGCGGACGCGGCGTAGGCCCGCCTGGTACGAGCACTTCCCGACGCGCATTCAATTCGAACATCACGCGCGAGTGGTCTACCCCCGGCTTCGGTCGAAGCGGGTAGGCCGCGGGGAAGTCGCCTACGAAGTGCGGGTCTCGATCCCGGAGTACAAGGACCGGACGATCGAAATGATCTTCTTCTCAACGACTCCGGAGCCGTCGCTCCTGCGGATCTACGCCGACGGGCCTACGGGTTCGCTTCACCGGTACGCGCCGCGGGATAAGGACCGGCAGCAGCGAAGCTCGCTCTGCGTCTGGCACCCCGAAGACCCGCCCGAACTGCGGTGGGTTCCGGGGGACGGCCTTCTCTCGCTGATCGAAGCGACTCGGATGCACCTCTTCAAAGAGGCATACTCGAGGGAGACGGCCGACTGGCCGGGGGACGAGGCGCCCCACTCGTCCGGGTCGAAGTCGTGATCACTCCGATCGCGCAGGCCGCCTCCGACGGAGGGGGGGACGGGCTCGAGGTTGTCTTGCCGCTAGTCGGCTCCTTCCTTGTCTTCTTCGGCGGGCTCGTCACCCTCTGGGTCAACGGCTACCGAACCGACCGGAATCGACGGCGGGATCTTTACTCCGGAGGCTGGGCCGCGGTCCAGGCGTACAAGGAGATGGCCTTCGCAATCCGGCGGCGGAACGTCGACGACCGGGCCGGGGAGCGAGTCCGCATCTCCGAGGCGATGCGGGAGATCCAGAAGGAACTCGCCTACTACGAGGCGATGATCGGGCGAGAGCGGGTCAGCAACTTCATCTACACGGTCACGGGGCGCGACTTCCGCGGCGCCGTCGGAGATGCCTACTCGAGACTCGTCGCCGAGACGCGGAAGGTCGCGGGCGGGATCATCAAACGCTCCTGGGACGAGGAGCCGGTCACGTCTGATCGGGAGATGCACGCGCCGGATATCGCCCGGGAACTACAGGAGCTCAGGCCTGCAGAGGAAGCCTTCCTTGATGCCGTCGACACGGACGTCGGCGGTCGACCGCGGAACGCGGGTGAAGATGTCCCCCGCCCCGGATAGCCGTCCCCTGGAAGGACCCGGCTCATGCCCCTTCCCTTGTGTCTCGAAACAGATAGTGCAGTAAGGGGGGATATGAGACCTTCGACCGGATGGAGGGCGGCGATGCCCCCATCCTCGACCTGGCTTATCTGATGATTCTGCGCTAAAGAGCGCCGGAGACGCTCAACGGCGGTGCGGATCCCGGCCCTGAGGGCCTGACTACACCAGCTTGACCCGGCCTGGGTGCTCGTATGGCCGAAGAGGTGGCTTACCAGCTTCGGCGCGTCGCTGTTCACCAACCTGGCGCATGGTCTCGCTGATGTCGTAGAAGTCCTCCGGCGACTGGTACCAGTGGTCGAGCGTGGACGCCTTGACGGTCGGCGCCATGAGACCCGGCAACGGCTTTCGGAGAAGACGACGT
>DATAEW010000010.1:0-1787 GCA_036257815.1 Solirubrobacterales bacterium | reverse complement strand
GCCCGCCGCGACGCCGGTCAGCTCCAGCGCCTCGCCGGGTGCTGCCGGCGGAGGCGGCGGCGGTGAAGGCGGCGAGGTCGAGCATGACGATTAGGGTCGGCAAGATCGCGCTGCTCGCCGTGCTCGCCAGCCTTGGCCTGGTGGCGGCCCTCTCGTGGAACATGACTCGCGGGGCGGACCCGGCCCTTCGCCCAAAGGCGATCGCGGCCGCTGGCCAGGTGACGCCGACGCGCCGGGTGGTGAAGACGGTTGTCATCCGGCGGGTCGTGCCCACCGCCGGCGTCGCTTCGTCCTCGTCCACGACCAGCGGCGCCTCGACGCCCGTCGCCGCCGCGGCACCGGCGCCGGTGAGCAGCGGAACCTCATGAGCGCGCCCTTCGAACACGAGCGCCGCTTCGATCTCTTCGGATCACGCGTGCGCCTGCTGATCGGCGAGCCGGCCGAGGCCGGGATTCCCTCATCCGAGGCCAAGGCGATCCAGATCGAGTTCTTTCTCCGGCTGCTGCACCGGAAGCTGACCCGCTTCGACCCGGGCAGCGAGCTCTGCGCGCTGAACGAGGATCGAGACGAGATCTGCTCCGTAAGCCCGACGCTGGCGGTGGCTGTGGACGCTGCCCTCTGGGCGGCCCGCTCCTCCGGGGGACTCGTGGACCCGACGCTTGTTGGAGAGCTCGAGGACGCGGGGTATGCGACCTCGCGCGCAAGTCTTCCCGCCGAAAGCATCGCCGATGCCCTGGCGACCGCCCCCGAGCGAGAGCCCGCCACTCCCCGGCCGAACTCTCGTTGGAGCGGCATCGCCGTCGATGCGGCGGCGGGAATCGTCAAGAGGCCGGCGGGGGTCCGCATCGACACCGGCGGCAGCGGCAAGGGGCTGGCCGCGGACCTGGCCGCCGAGCGCCTCGGCGGCTACTCGTCCTTCGTCGTCGATGCCGGGGGCGATCTGCGCCTCGGCGGAGAGAGCCCGCCCGAGCGCGTGGTGCGCATCGATCATCCGTCGGCGGAGCGGCCGGCCCACGAGTTCATGCTCGATCGCGGCGCCGTCGCGACGAGCGGCATCAAGACCCGCCTGTGGCGCACCGAGGACGGCTTCGCGCACCACCTGCTCGATCCCTCAACCGGCAAGCCAGCCTGGACCGGGGTAATCCAGGCGACGTCGCTTGGCTCCACCGCGCTGGAGGCCGAGACGCTCGCCAAGATGGCCTTCCTCTCAGGCCCGCGGCGCGCCCACGAGATCCTCGCCGCCCGCGGCGGCCTGATCGTGCTGGACGACGGTGAGGTCGAGCTCATCGGACCGGTGGCTGAGAACGCGGGCGACCGCGCCGAGGCGGTGGCAGCGTGAACGCCTACACCGATCCCGGTCAGCACATCTTCTGGATCGCCAGTCGCGCCTTCGGCGTCGTCGCGCTGGTGCTCGTCGCCGTTTCGGTCGGCATGGGGCTGGCGATGGCGCTGCGCTCGGCGAAGGGTCCGGGCGCCATGGCCCGGCTGAAGCAGGCTCACGAGGCGACTGCGCTGACTGCCTTGATCTTCATCGCGGCCCATGGCCTGGTCCTGCTCGGCGACAGCTATCTGCGGCCGGGGCTCTCGGGGATCGCGATCCCGTTCGTCATGTCCCACAAACCGGTCTGGACCGGCCTCGGTGTCGTCGGCGGATGGATGGCGGCGCTGCTCGGACTGAGCTTCTACGTCCGCCGCTGGATCGGCCCGAAGCTCTGGCGGAAGATGCACCGCTGGACCTTGGTCGTCTACGTCCTGGCGGTGGCCCACACGCTCGGAGCCGGCACCGA
>DATAEW010000016.1:0-3532 GCA_036257815.1 Solirubrobacterales bacterium | reverse complement strand
CCCCTCCGTCTTCGAGACCGACCTGGTCCGGCCGCTGGTCGACCTCGCCGAGGAGTTCTCCGGCCGCTCCTACGAGGAGGGCGGCGCGGTGACGCGGGCGATGCGGATAGTCGCCGACCACTCGCGCGGCGCCGCCTTCCTGATCGCCGACGGCGTCGTCCCCTCCAACGAGGACCGCGGCTACATCCTGCGCCGGACCATGCGCCGGGCGATCCAGCAGGGGCGCGCGCTCGGCGAAACGGCCCAGCCAGGGCGCCTCGAGGCCAAGCGTCCGCCCCTGCTGGATCGCCCGCCGCATGATGCGGCGCAGGATGTAGCCGCGGTCCTCGTTGGAGGGGACGACCCCGTCGGCGATCAGGAAGGCGGCGCCGCGCGAGTGGTCGGCGACGATCCGCATCGCCCGCGTCACCGCGCCGCCCTCGTCGTAGCGACGACCCGACGTCTCCTCGGCGAGGTCGACCAGCGGCCGGATCAGGTCGGTCTCGTAGACCGAGGGGACCTCCTGGAGGATCGCCGCCATCCGGTCGAGCCCCATGCCGGTGTCGATGTTGCGCATCGGCAGCTCGGTCACGGCGCCGTCCTCGGCCAGGTCGTAGGTCATGAATACGTGGTTCCAGAACTCGAGGAAACGGTCGGTGTCGTCGCCCGGCCTGTCGTCGGGACCACCGAAGCCCTCGCCGCGGTCGAGGTAAAGCTCCGAGCAGGGGCCGCACGGCCCGACCGGCCCGGCCTGCCAGAAATTGTCCTTGCGGCCAAGGCGGACGATGCGCTCGTCGGGCACGCCGACCCGGCGCCAGATCTCGATCGCCTCCTCGTCCGGGCCGAGGTTCAGCTCCTCGTCGCCGCCGAAGACCGTGACCCAGATCCGCTCGGGATCCATGCCGAAGCCCTGCGTCGAGAGCTCCCAACCCCAGGGGATCGACTCCTCCTTGAAGTAGTCCCCGAAGCTCCAGTTGCCGAGCATCTCGAAGAAGGTGAGGTGGCGGGCGGTGTCGCCGACCTCCTCGATGTCGGTGGTGCGAAAACACTTCTGCACGTCAGCGAGGCGGGGGGCCGGCGGCTCCTCGCGGCCTAGGAAGTAGGGCTTGAAGGGCTGCATCCCGGCGGTGGTGAGCAGCACCGAGGGGTCGTGCACCGAGGGCACCAGCGAGGCCGAGGGCACGATCTTGTGCCCGCGCTCGGCGAAGAAGTCGAGGTAGGTCCGGCGTATCTCGGCGGCCTTCATGCAGGCAAGCCTAAGCGGCGGGCCGCCGCTTCGCAGTTCGCGGGCGGGCGTTCGGGCTGACAGGTGCAAGCGAAGCGCGTCTAAGAAGCAGACCACCCGTGCGCCTAGGCTTTCGACATGGATCGGCAGCGCTCCCTGGCCCGCGCCTACCGGCGACACCACCAGGCGATCTACCGCTACTGCCTGGCGATCGTCGGCAACCCCGACGACGCCCAGGAAGCGCTGCAGAACACGATGGTCAAGGCGCTGCGTGCGCTCCAGGGCGAGCAGCGGGAGATCCAGCTCAAGCCCTGGCTCTACCGGATCGCCCACAACGAGTCGATCGAACTGCTGCGCAAGCGCCGCGAGACGAGCGAGATCGACGCCGAGCTGGCAGCGTCGGGAGAGGGGTTGGCCGAGACGGCGGCCCAACGCGAACGCCTGCGACACCTGCTTGCGGACCTCCGGGAGCTGCCCGAACGGCAGCGGGCGGCGTTGGTGATGCGGGAGCTGAGCGGGCTCGGCTTCGAGGAGATCGGCGAAGCCTTCGACACCTCGAAAGCAGTGGCGCGCCAGACCGTCTACGAGGCCAGGCTCGGCTTGCGCGAGCTGGAAGCGGGGCGTGAGATGGACTGCGGGGAAGTCATGCACCGGCTCTCCAACGCCGACGGCCGGGTGAGCCGCAGGCGCGACATCCGGGCGCACCTTCGCGACTGTCCCGACTGCCGCGCCTTCCGCGACGCAATCGGGGAACGGCGTGAGGATCTGGCCGCCCTCTCCCCCCTGCCGGTGGCCGCCTCGGCGGCGATCCTGCACGCTGCCCTTGGCGGCAGCCAGGCCAGCGCCGCCGCCGGGGCTGGGGCCGCTGGAGCCGGGACCGCGGCGACCGCTGGCGCCGGCAAGGCGGTGGCCACGTCGATCGTGCTCAAGTCGGCGGCGACCGTCGCCGCCGTCGCCGCGATCGGCACCGGCGTGGCCGACCGCACCGGCCTGATCGATCTAGGCATCCCCGGCGACGGGAGTCGCGCCAAGCCCGTGCAGGCAAGCGGCGAGAACGCGGCGGTCAAGCGGATGCGGGCGCGGGCGTCCGAGCGGATCGGGGGTTCGGGGTCGAGCGCCACCAAGGCCGAACCGGGTTCAGCCGGGAAGGGCCGGCACGCCGGGACAAAGGAAGCCGGCCCCTCGTCCCACGCCGCCTCGCCGAGCTCGGGCCAGCTGCCGGCCGCCTCGAAGCACGGGCAGGAAACCGCGGCCTCGCACGGCGGCGGTCGCGAAGCTGGGCGCTCACACGCACAGGGCGGCTCCTCCGGCGCAGGAGCCCCCCAGGAGAAGACGCCTCCACCGTCGAATCCCGTGCCGAACCCAGCCAAACCCGAACAACCGTCCAGTTCTCAGCCCCCTGTGCAGGGCAATGGCCCTGACAACTCGACAATTCCACCGTCTCAAGCACCGGAAGGCTCTCCCGGCCAGGGCGGGCATCTATAGAAACCGGAAGCGTCTCATCGAAGGAGGGACGATGAATCGACATCTGAAGGTCATGCTGGTCACCGCTCTGCTGGCACTCAGCGCCGTGCCGGCGCTCGCCCAGGGCAAGCCGGAAGGCACTCCCGGCGGCAAGCCCGAAGGCACGCCGGACAAGGCGAAGGCCTACGGCAAATACTGCGAGGAACAGAGCCGCAAGCACGTCAAAGGCGAGAAGGGCACGCCCTTCAGCCAGTGCGTGAAGGCGATGGCGCAGGCCGCCAAGCACGAACACATGGCACCCGGGCAGGCCTGCAAGGAAATGAGCCGCAAGCACGTCAAAGGCGAGAAGGGCACGCCCTTCAGCCAGTGCGTGCAGGGCGTCGCGCAGCTGCGCGAAGACGAAGAAAAATCGACGACCGAAGAGGGAGCATCCTGAACCGATGGGCTTTCGTCGCGCGATGAGCTTCTACTTCGGGCTCTGCGTCTCGCCGGCGACGATTCGGCCGTGCCCGACGACGGTCTCCCCGGCCAGCAGCACCGCGGTCTGGCCAGGAGAGACGCCGGCGAATCCCTCTCCGAGCTCGACCGTCAGCTCGCCGTGCCACCCCGTTCCCGTCGCCATCAGCGCGGCGGGGACGGGGCGCGAGCGGTAGCGCAGCCGCACGGCGTCCACGCGGGCGCCCTTCCGGTGCAGGACCGCGTCGCGGATTCGCACCGTCGTCGTCTCCAGTTCCGCCCGCGTGCCGATCGTGACCGTGTTGGCGGCGGCGTCCGTCGCCAGCACGTACATCGGCTCATCCGCCCCGCCGCCGATGCCGCGCCGCTGGCCGACGGTGAAGCGATGGTGGCCGCGATGGCGGCCGA
>DATAEW010000110.1:0-41304 GCA_036257815.1 Solirubrobacterales bacterium | reverse complement strand
GTGCCTGGTCTTCGATCGAGAGCAACTCGTCGAGGCCGTTGTTACGTCCCTGAGGGTCCAGGGCTTCGCGGCTCCCTACCACAGGAAGGTGATTTATGACGGGTCTGGGATGATGAAGCCGCCACTGGAGTTGGCTGATCTAGTAGGAGAGGTCTCTCCAGGACAGGTAAGCGGATACATTGAGCGCAACCATGAGGTCTTGTTCTTCCATAAGGCTCTCGATTGGGCGACCGAGCACGAGTACCGATTCTCAACGACCTCTAGTGATCAGGAGGGGCTGTTCGTGGACTACGGTGAATCTCTGGAGGCAGTTATCGTTGGTGAGAACTTTCCTGCCTGGGAGCGACCCGCGGCGATTGCGGCATGCCGCCTTGCGGCTGCTGCGCCCGAACGACTTGACTGGACCATGGGGGCACCAGTGTTGGCAGATCTCAAACCTCTTGAGAACCGTCGAGACGAAATCCGAGAGAACATTGCGACGATCCGTATGACGAGTCCACCAAGCGCAGAGCCGCCGCCAGAGACCTAGCTGGTCATGGTAGAGGGCCTTTGATTCGTTGTCGGCCGGTATGCGATCAAAAGCCACCGCGACGTCGACGCCCAGAGCGGTATCCGATGTCCGAGTCCGGCAACCGCCTATTCTCAGTCCGGAAACCGGGGTTCGAATCCCCGTAGCGGTACTGCGTCTTCTCACCGAGCACCGGCGCTCAGGTCGGCGTGATGGCGATGACTGGGATCGGGCGGGTGGTTTCAGTCTGGTAGGCGGTGTAGCGATCGCCGTTGTTTTCGTTGACGATCTTCCAGAGCCGCGCGTAGTCGGGGTCTGCGGGCTCGACCACCCTGGAGGTGGCCCTCCGCCGCTCGCGGCCGATCTGGATCTCCACCTCCGGCTTGGCCTCGAGGTTGAGTAGCCAGGCCGGAGGTTGGTCGGAGCCGCCTTTGGAGGCGACGACGAGGTAGTCGGCGCCATCGCGGGCGTAGACGAGGCCGTTGGTCCGGATTGCTCCCGAGCGGCGGCCGGTGGTCCTCAGCAGGAGGGTCGGCACACCGAGCATGCGATGCCCGACCCGCCCGTCGGTCGCCTTGTAGAGCTTCTCGTGGACTCGGAGGATGTTGCTGAAGAGGCTCATCGCTGGACGGTCACCTTGAGTGAGGTCGCCGGAATCGAGGTCGCGCCGTCGCTCCTGTGTGGACCGCTGACGGTCGACCTCTCGCAGACGCTACCTTGCCGCCTGGTCCAGCGCCTCCCAGCCGCCTTCCCGCCTCACGTAGCCGAGCCAGACCTGGCGGGCCCCGGCGGCGCGCATCTTCTGGCGCAGGAGCTGGGCCTCGTAGCCGGTTCGCGGAACCGCGAACTGGGCGTGGCGCGAGCGACAGCCAGCGCGGGCGCGGGTCTCGGCGACGGGTTCTGGGCCGAGGGACCACCTGGTGCCCCGGCGGCAGGCCGGGCGGCGCCGCTCGTCGCAGGTGGCGGTGCGCCAGCGCGTCGCCAGCGACCCCGGGTGGGCGGTCTGCATGGCGCAGCGGCCGCGGCCCGGTTGGCCCGGGGCCCAGCTCCAGACCAGCGCTTCCAGGCGGGGGTCGTCGGGGGCGAGCTGGTCGAGGCCGAGCAGGTCGACGCCGCAGCGGCCCATCCGCGCGGCGGTTTCCGGCGTGATCCTCGGCTTTGCCCCCTGCGAGGGGCGGCCGTCCTCGTAGTAGCGGATCTGGGTCGCTTCGAACTGGGTGCGGGTGTAGTCGCCGCCGCAGCCGGGGAAGTCGCCGAAGCTCGTCAGCCGGGTCTCCAGGTGGGCCCGCCAGTCGAACACCACGCCGGGCCAGGCGGCGCCGATCCCGCAGGGGCTGCTGCCGACGATCAGCAGGCGCTTGCCGGCAGCAAGCATCTCCTCCCGGGTCAGGTCGAGCGGCAGTTCCCGGCAGCCGACCGCGGGCGGATAGAGAAGGTCGCCGAGCTTTTCGCCGATGATCGCCGCGGCCGTGTCGTAGCCGGTCTGGTTGTCCAGGTGGTCCTCCAGGTAGACGAAGAGCACCTGGTCGGCGTTGGCGGGCGCGCGCAGCCAGGCGCCGATCTCTTCCAGCACCGGCCCCAGCGTCTTCTCGGTCGAGCAGGGGAAGTGGTTGGGCAGCGCGTGGCAGACCACCGGCGCGAACTGGCCGCTCGATGGCGCGACCACCCAGTGCAGGTCGAGCTCGATCGCCCGCACGTCGCGCTCGAGCTGTTCGCCGATAGAGAGCTGCTGGTTGGGATCCAGGGTCGAGGTCGTGACCCCCATCTCGGCGACGCTGTTGAAGGAGTTGTGGGTGCCGACCCATGGGGCGTTGCGCATTTCCACGTCCCCCGCCAGCCGGTACTGCGATTCGAGCGCCCGGTCGACCCACGAGCCCTGGAAATCCGCACCCGCGGCCAGCGTCGGCCCCGCAGACACCGCACCGACCATGGTGATGGCCAAGGCGCTCAGCGCGAACGACCAGAAGCGACCCACCGGCTCAGGCTACCGAGTCCACAAGAGCGGGAAGGCCGGTCTTGGCCGCCCAGCCAACTCGGGGTAGGCTCGGCTGGATGGGCTTCTTCAGTCCGGCCGAGCCGCCGTTCTCCTACGCGGAGTGGCGCCGCCGACCGCACCTGGAGCGGATCAAGCCGCTGGCTCAGGACTGGGCGCTGAACGGGTTCGGGACGCCCTACTTCGTCTACCTGCTCTACATCGTCAAGATCGCCGTCTACGCGGTCGGCGGGCTGCTCCTGATCTCGGCGACGACGCCGCACCTGGGTGGCCTCGGCGACCTCTCCAGCTGGTGGAGCGAACCGATCGTCTTCCAGAAGGCGGTGGTCTGGACGATGCTCTGGGAGGTGCTGGGACTTGGCGCCGGCTCGCTGCCGCTGACCCTGCGCTTCTCGCCGATGATCGGCGGCGTCCTCTACTGGCTGCGGCCGGGGACGACGCGGCTGCCGCCCTGGCCGGACCGGGTGCCGCTGACCCGCGGGACCCGGCGGACCTGGTTCGACGTCGCGCTCTACGCGGCCCTGGTCGCGGCGGCGCTCGAGCTGCTGCTCTCCGGCGCCGACCGCCTCGACCCGGCCGCCGTCGCCGTCCTGCTGGCGATCCTGGTCGCCCTCGGGCTGCGGGACAAGGTGCCCTTCCTCGCCGCCCGGGCCGAGATCTACGGCAGCCTGATGGTGATCTTCCTCTTCCCGCTGACCAACCTGATCGTCGCCGCGCAGCTCGTCTTCGTCTGCATCTGGTGGGGGGCGGCGTCCTCGAAGCTGAACCGCCACTTCCCCTTCGTTGTCACGGTGATGATCAGCAACACGCCGTGGAACCGCTCGCGGGCCCTGAAGCGACGCCTCTACCGCGACCACCCCGACGACCTGCGCCCCTCGCGGCTCGGCGAGCTCGACGCCCACCTCGGCACCGCGATCGAGTTCACCCTGCCGCTGCTCCTGCTCGTCACCAGCGGCGGCGCCATCGGCACGATCGCGGTCGCCGGGATGGTGATCTTCCACCTCCACATCCTCTCGACCTTCCCGCTCGCGGTGCCGCTGGAGTGGAACCTCTTCATGATCTTCGGCCTGCTGTTCCTCTTCGGGCACTACGGCGAGGTGCCGTTCTCGACCCTGGAAGATCCATTGCTGCTGGTGATCCTGGCGGTGATCTGCGTCGGCGTGCCGGTGCTGGGGAACTTCCGTCCCGACCTGATCTCCTTCCTGCCCTCGATGCGCTACTACGCCGGCAACTGGGCGACCAGCCAGTGGCTGTTCCGCCGCGGCGGGGCCGAGGAGAAGCTCGACGGGGCGATCGTCAAGTCGGCGCCGATCGTCACCAAGCAGCTCGCCAGGTTCTACGACGAGGAGCTGATCGACGTGCTGGTCTACAAAGGCCTCGCCTTTCGCTCGATGCACTCGCACGGGCGGGCGCTGAACGCACTCTCGGCGCGCGCCGTCGATGACATCGAGGACTACGACGTGCGCGAGGGCGAGCTGGTCGCCGGCGTCGTGCTCGGCTACAACTTCGGCGATGGCCACTTCCACAACGAGCAGCTGCTGGCGGCGGTGCAGGAGCGCTGCCGCTACGAGCCGGGGGAGCTGCGGGTGGTGACGCTTGAGTCCCAGCCCGCGCACCGCCAGCGCCAGCGCTACCGGATCTTCGACGCCGCCACCGGCCTGGTCGAGGAGGGGTTCGTCAGGGTCGCCGACATGGTCGTGCGCCAGCCGTGGCTCGGTGAGGGGGCGTTTCCGGTCGAGCCGGCTGGGGCGAGTCGCCTTTCCGAACCCATGGTTAGGAAAAGCGACACGGCCGGCGTATGAGCGAAGCGATCGTCGTCGGGTCCGGGCCGAACGGGCTCGCCTGCGCGGCGACGCTGGCGAGCCGCGGCGTCGCGGTGACGGTGATCGAGGCCGAGCAGCGGATCGGCGGCGGCACTCGCAGCTCCGAGCTGACGCTCCCCGGCCTGATCCACGACGAGTGCAGCGCCTTTCACCCGATGGCGGTCGGCTCGCCCGCCTACACCGAGCTGGCCCTCGAGCGCCACGGCCTGCAGTGGCTGTGGCCGGAGGTCGACCTGGCGCACCCGCTGGACGGTGGCGAGGGGGCGGCGATGCTGCGCTCGCTGGAGGCGACCGCCGCCGGGCTCGGGGCGGCCGGGCCGGACTGGGAGCGGCTCTTCGGCCCCTCGGTGCGGGGCTACGACGCCCTCGCCGGGGACATCTACCGCCCGCTGGCCCACCTGCCGCGCCACCCGCTGCGGCTGGCCCGCTTCGGCCTCGCGGCGCTGATGCCGGCGACCGTGCTGGCGCGGACGCTGCGCACGCCGCAGGCGAAGGCGCTGTTCGGCGGCTCCGCCGGCCACGCCTTCGCACCGCTCGGCAGGCCGCTCAGCGGGGCGATCGCGATGGCCCTGGTGAGCAGCGGCCACCGCTTCGGCTGGCCGGTGGCCCGGGGCGGCTCGGCGGCGATCGCGGCCGCCTTCGCGGCCGCGATCGAGGCGCACGGCGGCCGGATCGAGACCGGTCGCCCGGTGCGCTCGCTGGACGAGCTGCCGACCGCCGACGCGGTCGTCCTCGACCTCTCGCCGGCCGCCGTGCTCGAGCTGGCCGGCGGGCGGCTGCCGGCGCGGGTCGCCCGCGCCTACCGGCGCTACCGCTACGGGCCCGCCGCCTTCAAGCTCGATCTCGCGGTGCAGGGTGGAATTCCCTGGGCCTACGAGCCGGCGCGGCGGGCCGGGACCGTCCATGCGATCGGCTCCCTCGAGGAACTGGTCGTCGCCGAGCGCGAGATCGACCGCGGCCGGATGCCGGCGCGGCCCTTCGTCCTGGTCGGCCAGCAGTACCTGGCCGACCCGGGCCGCTCGCGTGGCGACCTGCACCCGATCTGGGCCTACGCGCAGGTGCCGAGCCGCTACGGCGGCGATGCCACCGAGGCGGTGCTGGATCAGATCGAACGCTTCGCGCCCGGCCTGCGCGAGCGGATCGTCTCCCAGGCGGTGCGGACCCCGGCCGAGATCGAGGCCCGCAACGCCAACCTGATCGGCGGCGACATCGCCTGCGGCGCCAACACGGCGCGGCAGATGCTCTTCCGGCCACGGCTCGGCCTCGACCCCTACGCGACCGGGATCCCCGGCGTCTTCATCTGCTCCGCCGCGACCCCCCCTGGCGCCGGCGCCCACGGGATCTGCGGCTACAACGCCGCCCAGGCCGTGCTGCGGTCTTTCTAGGCGCGAGCCACGGGCCGTAGCGGACCTCTAAAAACTCGGAGATCCTTGACCGATCTCCTGACGACGGCGAGACTGCCAGCGGGAGAGACCAATCCGGAGGCGGCGAGGGGAGGTCGGATACAGATGTCTGCGAAACAGGTGTTGGCGGGGCTGGGGGCGGTCGCCGCGGTGGCGGTACTGGCCGTCGTCCTCGCACGGGTTCTCGACGACAACGGCTCCGCCGGCCCGGCCAGCTTCCAGGCGCGGATCCCGCCGGCCGAATACCTCTACCTCGACGGCGCCCGGATCCTCAACTACGTCGCCCAGCTGGAGGGCGGCGAAGTCGGGGAGGTCCACCGGATCAGCAAGGAAATCGAAACGGTCAGCGGCGAAGCATCGGCCAGCGGCTTCAAGGTCGGCGCCTCCTCGCAGCACGAAAACGAGGCCGACAGCACGCTGACCCGGACCGAATCGAGTGAGCTCGGGCTGCTGCTCGGCGATCTGCGCAGCGACCGCCTGCGCGGGGTCAGCATGCACGCCGTCGACCTCGATCGCCCGGCCAGCCTGCGGCGCCTGCGCGAAGGCTGGCTGGTCCGGTTCTCGACCGCCAACCTGCTCGGCCCCGGCTACATCCGCCCCTACGTCGTCGTCCGCCAGTCGGCGACCCTGGCGGCCCTCTTCCCGCAGGCGGCGGGCAGCGAAGCGAGCGCCCTGCGGGCGGCCGAGCAGCGGCGCAAAGCCGAATCGTTCGCCCACCAGGTCGGGCCCGACCCGCGGATCACCTTCGCCGTCGTCGGCCCGCACCCGCACGGCGCGGCGGCGCTGAAGCTGCTGCTGCCGATGCGCTACGGCGACCTGACGACCGAGCGCAGCCTGCTGGAAAAAGACCGGGACGAGTACACCGGCGGCCGCGTCGTGGTGATCGGCAAGGTGATTCGGGTCTTCGGTCCTGACCAGGTCGAATGCGGGTCCGGCGCCGCCGGCGGCACCGAGGCGCCGGGCGGGGGCGAAGCGCGGTGCGAGCCGCAGCCGGCCTACACCGACTACGCCACCCAGGAGATCTGGAAGGGACCGCTCGAACAGGCCTCCAACTACCTGATCGACCACGTCAGCCACAGCTGCCGCACACGCCGCAGCCGGGTCGAACTGGAAGCCGACCCGACCGCCGGCAAGCAGATCGCCGGCCGCGCCTGCTTCCTGGCGAAACTGAAGCGCCAGACGCAGCTCTACGCCCCGGGCGCGCTGATCCTGCCGCTCGCCGTCTACAAGTGAGCTTGGTTAGGCCGCCTGCCGGGCGGGGTAGCGCCAGGGAACCCGCGATGGAGACCTCAAACCGACACCCCGACGACGCCGCCGCCTCCTCGAAACCGGTGGACGAGCCGGCCGCCGGGGATCGCTTCGGCGCCTCGGCGCCGCTCTCGATCGGGATCGAGGAAGAGCTGCTGCTGATCGACGGCCGGCGCTGCCTCAGCCCCGCCGCCGAGGCGGTCCTGGCGGCGATCGAGCCGCAGTCCCGCGAGCGGGTGAGCACCGAGATCTTCGCCGGCCAGATCGAGCTGAAGACCGGCATCTGCCTCGACGCCGCCCAGGCGGCGGCTGAGCTGGCGGCGCTGCGGCGGGCGGTGGGGCGGACCGGCATCGGCCTGATCGGCGCCGGCCTCTACCCCGGGGAGACGGGTGAGACCGTGCTGGTGGACAAGCCGCGTTACCAGCCGGTCCGCGAGGAGTTCGCGAGCATCCTCAACACGCCGCCCTGCGGCCTGCACGTCCACGTCGGCATGCCCGACCCCGAAACGGCGATCACGGTCGCCAACGCGATGCGCCTGCACCTGCCGCTGCTGCAGGCGCTGACCGCCAACTCGCCGTTCCGCGACGGCGGGGACTCCGGTCTGGCCAGCGCGCGGATGGCGGTGGTCGGCAGCTACCCGCGGTTCGAGATGCCGCGCGCCTTCCGCGACTACGCCGAGTTCCGCCGCGTCGCCGACCAGCTGATCCTCGCCGCCGGGGTCGAGGACTACACCTACCTGTGGTGGGACGTGCGGCCGCACCCGCGGCTTGGCACGGTCGAGGTGCGGGGGATGGACGTGCAGACCGAGGTCGGCACCAACGCCGCGATCGCCGCCCTGATCCAGGGCCTGGCGGCGAAGGAGATCGACCGCGCCGCGACGCCGCCGCTGGCCCGTGAGGCGGTCGAGGAGTCCTATCACCAGGCCGGCCGTCACGGCCTCGACGCCCGCCTGATGGTCGACGATTGCACCGCGCTGCCGGCTCGCGAGGTCGCCCGCCGGACGCTGGAGGAGGCGCGGCCCTACGCCGCCCAGCTCGGCGGCGAGGGGGCGCTGGAGGAGGTCGAGCGGATCCTCGTCGAGGGCAACGGGGCCGACCGGCAGCGCCGCGTCCACGCCGAGGTCGGGATCGACGGCCTGCTCGCCCACCTGGCGCGGCGCACCGCCGGCCACGACGGCCTCAGCTGAGCTCCAGCTCGGCCCGGCGACGGCGCAGGAACTCGCGCTCGGGCTGGGAGTGGACGAGCTCGAGGGCGCGGTCATAGGCGCTCCGGGCATCCGCCTCGCGGCCGAGCCGGCGCAGCAGCTCGGCCCGCGCCGCGTGCAGGTGGTGGTAGCGCTCGAGCTGCAGGCCCTCCAGCAGCGCCAGGCCGGCCGCCGGGTCGCCGGCCTCGGCGATCGCCACGGCGCGGTTCAGCGCCACGACCGGGGAGGAGGTCAGCTCGCCGAGCTTTCCGTAGAGGGCGGCGATCTGCGGCCAGTCCGGCCGCTCGGCCAGGTGCAGGGAGACGATCGCCGCCTGCAGCGCGTAGGTGCCGCGGCCGCCGAGGGCGACGCCGCGGTCGAGCTCGCGGCGGCCCTCGGCGATCGTCGCCTCGTCCCAGAGCGAGCGGTCCTGCTCGCCGAGCAGGACCAGGTTGCCGTCGGCGAAGCGGGCCTCGCGGCGGGCGTCGTGCAGCAGCATCAGCGCCAGCAGGCAGCGCGCTTCGGGCTCGTCGGGCATCAGCTCGACCAGGGCGCGGCCGAGCCGCACCGCCTCGGCCGCCAGGCCGCCGCGGCCGCCGTAGCCCTCGTTGAAGATCAGGTAGACGACGGCGAGGACGATCGCCAGACGCTCGGGCAGCAGGTGGGCAGGGGGGACGCGGAAGGGGATGCCGGCGTCGCGGATCTTCGTTTTCGCCCGCACCAGGCGCTTGGCCATCGTCGCCTCGGGGACGAGGAAGGCGTGGGCGATCTCCTCGGTGGTCAGGCCACCCAGGGCGCGCAGCGCCAGCGCCACCTGGGCCTCGGTTGCCAGCGCCGGATGGCAGCAGGTGAAGATCAGCTCGAGCCGCTCGTCGGGGATCGGCGTCGCGGCGAAGGGTTCGTCTTCCACGGCTTCCGGCACCTCCAGCTGGCGGGTCTTGGCGAGGCGGTTGCGGTCGCGGCGGATGCGGTCGATCGCGAGGTTGCGGCCGGTCCTCACCAGCCAGGCCCGGGGGTTGTCCGGGAGACCGTCCCGGGGCCAGCGCTCGGCGGCGACCGCGAAGGCCCCCTGCGCCGCTTCCTCGGCGAGCTCGATGTCGCCGAGGAAGCCGACGAGGGCGGCGAGGACGCGGCCCCACTCCTCGCGGAAGACGCGCTCGATCAGCGTTCCACCAGGGGCCGGACCTCGACCGCGCCGCCCATCCGCGCGGCGGGCACGCGAGCCGCCACCTCCAGCGCCGTGTCGAGGTCGTCCGCCTCGAGCAGGAAGTAGCCGCCGAGCACCTCCTTCGTCGTCGCGAAGGGGCCGTCGGTGGTCAGCGCCTCGCCGGAGCCGTTGACGCGGACCGTGGTCGCCGTCGTGCCCGGCTGCAGCTGGGCGCCGCCGCGAACTCCGTCGGTCTCCATGATCGCCGTGTACTCGGCGAGGATCGATTTCCGCTCGGCCTCGGAGAGCGATTCGAAGCGCTCCGGGGCTTCGCCCGAGTAGATCAGCAGCAGGTATTGCATCGGTGCCTCCTGGTTTGAAGGTGGATGGTGGCAGTTGCGATCGGCGGGCCGCTCAGCGCTCGACCAGCGGCCGCACCTCGATCGTCCCGCCCAGCCGCGCGGCGGGGATGCGGGCGGCAACCTCCCGCGCCGCCGCCGGATCGTCGGTCTCGAACAGGTAGAAGCCGCCCAGCGCCTCGTCGCCCTCGGTGAGCGGCCCGCTCAGCACGCCGCCCTGGCCGTCGACCCGGACGCTCGTCGCGGTCTCGGGTGGCTGCAACTGGGCGCCGCCCCGGGTTCCCTCGGCCTCCATGACCGCCGCGTACTCGGCGACGACCGCGTCGATCTCGGCCTCCGAGGCGCGCTCGAGCCGCTCGCGGTACTCGTCGCCGTAACGGATCAGCATCAGGTATTGCATCGGTGCTCCTCCTTGGAGAGTGGATGGTGCACCTGAGACGAACGGGGCGGTCGCGAAAGGACACCCGGTTCGCGGGGTCGCGACGGAGCCCGCTGGGGCGGCCGGACCGGCGGCGGACCGACGCCGGCGACTTTTAGCGGCGCGGCTGCTGCGGGGCGGGGAGGTCGAGGCGGCGGCGGGCCGCGGCGACGGCGGCGACCGAGGAGCGGCAGGTTTTGGCGATCATCCCGTCGCTTTCCTCGGGCCGGCGGCTGACCTCGAACTCGATCAGCGCCGCCCGCTGCAGTTTCGCCCGCTCTTCCAGGCCGGTGCCCGCGGGGGCCGCCTCGAGCGCCGCCCGGGCGGCGCGCTCGCGCCGACAGAGCAGGCAGAAGGTGCCTTCGCGGGAGTGCGACCAGCTTTCGGGCAGCGGCACGCGACCGCCGTCCATGCGACCGACCGAGACCCCGCACTCGCCGCAGGTCCACCGCTTCGCGGTGCTCTGCCTGGTCGCGGTGGGCTTGTGGGTCCTGCGGGTGCCGGTGGCGGCAAGGGACATCTTGGCGTGCTCTCCTTTTGTGCCTTAGAGGGAGGTCCGGCGTCCCTGGCGCGCGGCACGGCGCGGCAAAAGAACGGAACCTCTCAGGTTGTGACGTTTGCGTCAAACCCGACTTCCTAAAGGTAGCAGGCCGGCACTTTCGGGCTGCATCGACGCACGATCCGGTGGCGGCCCCCCTAAGGTTGCGGGGTGCGTATCCGGACCGCCACCGCGACCGACGCCGCGGCGGTCGCGGTGCTCTGGACCGCGGGTTACACGAACCGCGGCCCGGGCGGGCGCCGGACGCCGTACGCGGAGCGCGATTTCTTCGACTCGGCGCGGGCGGCCGAGGTCTATGCGGTCGATTCGGCGCCCGGCGTGGGAGGCGCAGCGACCGACGACCGCGACAGAGCCGGACCACTGGGCGTGGTCGTCTTCCACCCGCCCGGGGCCGCGGCGGCCGTCGGGCGGGCCGGCGAGGCCGAGCTCTCGCGCCTGGTCGTCGCCGAGCGGGCCCGCGGCCACGGGATCGGCAGGGCGCTGGTCGAGCGTTGCCTCGCCCGTGCCCAGGAGGTGGAAGCCGAGCGCCTGGTCCTCTGGAGCCGCCCCCTACCAGACGGACGCCCACGCCCTCTACCGGTCGCTCGGCTTCCGGCGGGTTCCCGAGCGGGACTCGAGCGACGAGGATGGCGAGCGCCTGGTCTTCGTCAAGGAGAGCGGGTAGCCCTCCGGAGCCGCTTGTCGCGCCTCCTACACTTGTCACATGGCCCCCGAGCCCGGTGAGGAACAGACCTACACCCTGTATCGGCGCGGTATCGAGCTGCTCGAAGACGGCGATTTCGAGGACGCCGCAGCGCCGCTGGCCGAGGCGGCGCGGCGGGCGCCGGAGAAGTCCTCGGTGCGCGAGGCGCTGGGCCGCGCCTACTACCGCGCCGGCCGTTTCGCCCAGGCCGCGGTCGAGTTCGAGGCGGTGGTCGAAAGCCACCACGTCAACGACTACGCGCACTTCTGCCTCGGCCGGGCGCTCAGCAAGACCGGCCAGAAGGACCGCGCCCGCCACCACCTGGCGCTGGCCTCGAACCTGCGGCCCGACAGGCGCGACTACCGCTTCTACCGCCGCCTCCTCGACGCCTGACCTGAGGCCGTCCGGCGCTGCGCATGGCGGCGTCCTCGGTCGCCTGTGCGGAGCACACGGCGCTCCCCGTGTCCTTGCCCTGCTTGGCCGGACGGCCTCAGGAAGCTAAAGGCCGCGGACCAGCTTCCCCACGGTTTCCTGGGAGAAGTAGGGGCCGTAGGTGCGGGACTTGTCGTCGAGGTGGAGGTAGGTGTTGATGCCGTCGATCTCGGTGCCGCCGGCGATCAGCCAGCCGCCGCCGCTGGCGCCGGGCGCCCAGCGGCAGCGGATCGCCAGGGTCGGCGGGCCGCCGAGCGGATAGGTGAGGGCGTCGTCGCCGGCGTACGGCGAGCTGCAGCTCTGCAGTCGCTTGCTCTCACCGGGGTAGCCGAAGCTCTGGAATTCCTGGTGGCGGCTGAGGCCGCTGGCGATCGTCGCCCCGCCGCCGATCGCGTCGGCGACGTTGACGCCCGCGGCGTTGCGGTGCACGCGCATCGCGCCGAGGTCGAAGTCCGGGTTGCCGTGCTCGGTCCACTGCTCGAGGGCGTAGATCGAGCCGCGGCGGGCGACGAAGGCGCCGAACGGCGCCGCGCCGCCGCTGTAGGCGGGGACGAACTCCATGTAGTTGGACCAGACGCTGGCCCGGCCGCCTTCGCCGCCGCTGTTGACGCAGTGGCCGGCGGTCAGCACGAGCTGCCGGCTGGGGCTGTCGATCGCCGTCCCCGAGCAGTAGCCGCGCAGCCTGCCGCGTTTGATGAAGATCCGGCCGTTGGACGAGAAGGGCGGGGCTTCCGGGGTCGGCACGGCGGCGAAGCTGGCGCCGGCGAGGCCGCTCGGTCCGGCGGGACCGAGGCGCAAATGGGTGGCGCCGGCGGCGTCGAGGCCAAGCTCCAGCGGGCGGGCGGCGCGCATCCGCGCCGGCGTCCAGTAGCGCTCGACGCGGGCGATTTCGCGCTGCTCGCGGGAGACGCGGGCGGGGCCGCGGGGTTGCTGCGCCCGGGTCGCCGGCGCGGGGGACCGGACGCGGCTGGACGCGCTGCCTGAGCCGGCCGAGCGCCGGGGGCTCTGGCTCGCGGCGGCCGGGGCGGGGGCGGCGAGGGCGGCGAGGGCGAGCAGCGCCGCGAGTGGGCCCGCGACGCGCGTCTGGCCACGTTCCCAGCTCCGGCGCATCCCGCCTGACGATAGCCGGCCCGAGCCGCGGCTCGGCCGGGCCGCGGACTGGCCGGGCCGCGGACTGGCCGGGCCGCGGACCGCTGCGGAGGCGACCCGCGGGATCCCGGCCAAGGGCGGGCGCCCGTCGTCAGCCGACGAGGGGGAGTACGCAGCGGTACCTCTTGGAGTTCGTTGAGGTAACGAAGTTGATTTGACCAATAGATGAAACCGTGATCACCGCGTACGCATCAAGACCTGAGACGTTCGTCAGATCCCCGCTCCACTCTTCGCTCGCCAGCGCGATCCCCGGCTGCTGGGAGAAGGCCGCGAGCTGCAGCGGGTCGGGGAGCGAGCCGCCCTGGGCGGCGCAGGAGGCCGCCGCGGCGGGCGCGGTGACCGCCGCTTCGTTGGCTTTTGCCTGCCAGCAGGCACCGGCGAAGAGGCGGGTGAGCTCTTTGCAGCCGGCTTCGTAGCCGTTGACCTTGGTCGCGGTGATCGCGTTGACGGCGTTCAGCGCCGTCTGCGCGTCGCGCGCCGAGTCGGCGCTGTCGGCGTGCACCGCGCTCGGCACCTGGCCCAGCGTCGCGACGTCGATCTGGCTTCCGGTGACCGAGCCCGGCGCCAGCTGGCTGCCGGCGATCGATCCCGGCTTGAGGCGGTTGGCGGGCAGCGAGTGAACCGCCAGCCGGTTGCCGGGGATCGACTTCGCCTTGATCTTGTGACCGTCGATCCGCGCCGCCGCGTAGACGGTGCCGCCGAGCGCGGCGAAGAGCGCCACGCAGGCGATCAGCAGCGCCGGCGAGCGCCGGGCGGTTCCCCTGCTCATCGATTTTCCTCCTGCTCTTGGGTGAACGAGAATCGAGAAACGTACGAGTTTCTCTAAGTGGTAGGGCACCCTAGCCGAGCCGGGGCACGCCTGGACGAAATTCGGAACCCAGGCGTCCAGGGCCGCGAGCCGTGCATCTCTTTGTCTTACAGACAATAAGTAGAATGCTCAACGGGATCAGCACTCGCCATCGCTCCTCCCTCCGGGTTCGCCATCCCAGCGGACAACCCGGAGAAAGGAGGAATGAATGGAAGTGGTGCTCATCCTGCTCCTCATCCTGCTGATCCTGACGGAGAGGCGATGAGGAGCCGCCGGGCGGGGGCGCATCCCCGTCCGGCACCACATTGATGCCGACCGGCGGGCAGTATAGCCGCGCGGCTCGGAGCCGGCGCTGGATGAGACGCGTGTGCTCAGGCCACCGCCAGCACGCCGAGGGCCAGCACCGAGACCGCGACCACGGCCAGCGCGATCGCGGTCGTCCAGCGGTCGAAGCGGCCGAGCGCGTTGGGCCCCATCAGCTGCCGGTCGCCGGCGAGGGAGCGGATGAACGGGAGCAGGACCAGCAGCAGGACCGCGTTCAGCGCCTGCGAGAGGAAGAGGATCTGGATCAGCGGCGCGCCCGGGATCAACACCAGGCCGGCGGCGACCGCGACCACGGCGCCGAAGCTGAGGTAGAAGGTCCGCGCCTCGGCGAAGCTGTCGTCGAGGTCGGCCCGGCGTCCGAGCGTCTCGGAGATCGAGTAGGCGGTGGAGAGCGGCACGATCGCCGCCGCCAGCAGGGCGGCGCCGACGAAGCCGAGGCCGAACAGGGTCGCCGCGGCGGCGCCGGCCAGCGGTTCCAGCGCCCGGGCGGCGTCGCTGGCGTCGTTGACGTCGATCCCTTCCGCGTGCAGCGTCGCCGCGCAGGCGACGACGACGAAGAGGCCGATCACCCCGGTCAGCACCGCGCCGACGATCACGTCGACCCGCTCGTAGCGCAGGTCCTCGACCCGCAGTCGCTTGTCCACCGCGTAGGACTGGATGAAGGCCAGCCCCCAGGGCGCCAGCGTCGTCCCCACGGTCGCCACCGCGACCAGGACCGCGTCGCGGGTCAGCGGGATGCTCGGCACGACCAGCCCTCTGGCCGCCGCGCCCCAGTCGGGATGGGCGAGCACGCCGGCGACCACGTAGGCGACGAAGACCGAGCTGAGCAGCAGCAGGAAGTGCTCGACGCGGCGGAAGCTCTCGCGCAGGACCAGCGCCGAGACCCCGACCGCGGCCAGCGGCACGCTGAGGTAGCGGCTGATCCCGCCCAGCAGCTGCATCCCGGCGGCAACGCCGGCGAACTCGGCGCACATCGTCCCCGTGTTGGCGATCACCAGGGCGGCCAGGACGAGGTGGGCGGGGCGGCGGCCGAAGCGCTCGCGGACCAGCGTCAGCAGTCCCTTGCCGGTCACCACCCCGAGCCGCACGCCGACCTCGTGGAAGACGATCAGCGCCGCGGTGGAGATCGCCAGCACCCAGAGCAGCTCGTAGCCGTAGCGGGCGCCGAGGATCGAATAGGTGGCGATTCCGGCCGGGTCGTCGTCGGAGAGTCCGGCGAGGATCCCGGGGCCGACGACTGCCAGCAGGGCCAGGACCGGCCCCGAGCGCAGGAGAAGACGCCGCCGCCGAGCGACCCGCCAGTGCGTGTGGCGCCCGGGGACGCGGTGTGCGGGGTGTCTCGGCATCGGCGCCAAAGCTTGACCGCGGCGGAAGATGCGACGGCGCGGCGCGGCGGGATAGACTCGCCGCTACATAAGACGGCCGGTGGTCAAGGGAAGTCCGGTGAGAGTCCGGCGTGGTCCCGCCACTGTGACCGGGTGAAGGATGCCGCGGGCGCGCTGAGCGCCGGCCACTGGGGACGACACCGAGTCTCCGGGAAGGCGCGGCCTCCCAACTCCCGGAAGCCAGGAGACCTGTCCCCGGCCAGCCATGACAACCCTCGAGGAAAGGGTGGCGTAAATGCCAAGAATCACCCCCCTCCGGCTGGCTGCCGCGTGCACGCTGGCTCTCGTCCTGTCCCTGACTCTCGTCGCCGGCGCCACCGCCAAGGGCGTCTCCGCCGAGCTGCGAGTGGTCGGCAAGCGCAGCCAGGTGCTCGCCGAACAGGAGGTCCGCACCGGCCCGGCGATCTCGGTCAAGACCAGTCCCAAGGCGACCTGTTTCGGCAAGGGAACTGGCGGCAGCGGCAAGCCCGTCCCGATCCAGCCGAACACCGCGATGGGCGCGCTGGCGCAGGCCGCCAAGTCCAACCCGGCGCTGCGGCCGCTCGCCGTCAGCGACTCGTTCAGCTTCGGGCTGGCGCTGTGCGGGATCGGCAAGAGCCTCGCCACGGGCGGGTTGAGCTGGTACCTGAAGGTCGACCACAAGGGCGCCCAGGTGAGCGGAGACAAGGTCAAGCTTCGCTCCGGTGACGACGTCCTCTGGGCGCTCGCTTCTTACCCGTACCCGAACGAGCTGGTCCTGGAAGCGCCGGGCGCCGTGACGGCGGGGATGCCGTTCACCGTGCACGTGTTCTCCTACGACGAAAAGGGCAAGCGCAGGCCGCTCGCCGGCGCGACCGTGACCGGTGCCGCGGCGCCGACCGGCGCCGACGGGGCGACGACCGTGACCCTCGGCGCGACGACGGCGCTGGTGGCGACCCACGGCAAGGAAATTCCCTCTCCCGCGGCGGATGTCTGCGTCGGCACTCCAGCCTGCCAGCAGTAGGTGACTCGGCGCCGCGGCACGGCGGTCGCGACGGCGCTGCTTTTGGCGGCGCTCGCGACCGCCGGCTGCGGCCTCGGCCCCGGCGGCGGCATCGGCTCGGTGCGGCTGACGGTGACCCGCGACTTCGGCGCCGTGCCGATGCTCGAACGCACGCTGCGGGCCGACGAATCGGACACGGTGATGCGGCTGCTCGAAGGGGCAACGGAGATCTCGACCCGCTACGGCGGCGGCTACGTGCGCTCGATCGAGGGGGTCGCCGAAGCGCAGCGCGGCGGCCACCCCTACGACTGGTTCTATTACACCGACGGGATCGAGGCGCCGATCGGCGCCGCCGAGTCCGCGGTGCGGCAGGGCGAGCGGGTCTGGTGGGACTACCGCGACTGGTCCGCGACCCTGCACGTGCCGGCCGTGGTCGGCTCCTTTCCCGCCCCCTTTGCTCACGGATACGAAGGTCGTGAGCGGCCGACCGAGCTCGAATGCGAGGGCGGGGGAGGGGCCTGCGAGAAGGTGCGGGCGGCGCTGAAAGCGGTCGGGGCGGATCTCTCCACGGCTCCCGGGGCGATCCGCGTCCTGGTCGGCGCCTGGGCGCGGATCCGCTCCGATCCCGCCGCCGCGCAGCTCGAAAGGGGGCCGCAGGTGAGCGGGATCTTCGCCACCTTCGAGCGGCGGGGCGGCGGCTACGAGCTGCGCGCGCTGGACGAAAACGGCGCCCCGGCGCGGCGCTTCGGGCCCGGTGCCGGGCTGGTGGCGGCAACCAGGCGCTACGAAGAACCACCCGTCTGGATCGTCACCGGGGCCACCGGGACGGCGGTCCAGCGGGCCGCCGACCTGCTTTCCCCCGCAAATCTGCGGGATCATTACGCGGTGGTGGGCGAAGGCGGCAAGCAGACGCCACTCCCGGCGCCGGCGCGATGAGGTCGGCCTTCGCTTACCTGCCGCGTCCCGGTCCGCTGCAGGCGGCCTCGCCCGCCGCCGCGGCCTGCTACCTGGGCGCCCTGACCACGGTCGCCTTCCTCTACCTGAATCCGCTCGTCCTGCTCGCGGTCGGCGCCGCGACGGTCCTCGCCGGCTGCCTGGCGGGCGCCGCCAGGGCCGTCCGCACGGCGCTGCGCATGGGGCTCACCCTGGCGCTCTTCCTCGCCCTCGTCAACGCGCTGCTCGTCGACCGCGGTCAGACGGTGCTCGCCCGGCTCGGCGAGTGGCCGCTGCTGGGGCGGGTCGACGTCACCGCCGAGGCTCTGGTCGCCGGCCTTGCCTACGGCCTGCGGACGCTGGTCGTCCTGGTCGCCTTCGCCGTCTACTCGGCCTGCGTCGACCCCGACCGGGTCCTGCGGGCGCTGCGCCCGCTCGCCGCTCGCTCGGCGCTGACCGCGACGCTGGTCTCGCGCCTCGTCCCGGTGGCGGCGGCGGACGCCGCCCGCCTGCGCGAGGCGGCCGAGCTGCGTGGCCCGGATGCGGCCCCGCTCGGTCGGCCGCCGCTCGCCCGCCGCCTGCTCGCCGGCTCGCTCGACCGCGCCGTCGACGTCGCCGCGACGCTGGAGCTGCGGGGATACGGGCTGGGGGTCGCCGCTGCTCCCGGGGCGGTCCGCGGCCGCCGTTCCCGCTTCGACCGCCGCTTCTACGCCGCCGGCGCTCTGGTCCTCGCCGCCGGCGTTGCCGGCAAGCTGCTCGGCGCCGACGACTTCCGCACCTACCCGACGCTCTCGATCGGCTTCGGCGCCGCCACGCTGGCCCTCGCGGCCGTGCTGGCGCTGAGCGGCCTGGCACCGCTGCGACGCCGCCCGGCGCGGCGGCACGCGGACATGGCCCTGGACGCCTCGGCCCAGGCGTCCCCGGCAAAGGCGCTTCGCGGCCCCGGTGCCGCGCCGCTCCCCGAGGTGCCCGGTGGACTCTGAGCTCGCGATCCGCCGCGGCCCCGCGCCGGCCCTGGCGATCGCCGGCCTCGGCTACCGCTACCCGCAGGCCGCGCGGCCCTCGCTGACCGACGTCTCCCTCGAGCTCTCGGCCGGTGAGTTCGTCCTCCTCGCCGGCCGCTCCGCCAGCGGCAAGTCGACCCTGCTCAAAGCCGCCTGCGGACTCGTTCCTCACTTCCACGGCGGCGAGGTCGAGGGCTCGATCGAGGTCGCCGGCCTCGACGCCCTCGCCAGCGGGCCGGGCGAGCTCGCCGGGGCCGTCGGCTACCTCGCCCAGGACCCCGAGACCCAGGTCGTCTCGACCACCGTCGCGGCTGAGATCGCCCTGCCGCTGGAGCTGCGCGGCCACCCCGCCGCGGCCCGCGCGCGCGCCGTCGAGGAGGTCGCCCTGGCGCTGGCGATCCCGCACCTGCTCGGCCGCACTGTCGACACCCTCTCGGGAGGCGAGCTGCAGCGGGTGGCCCTGGCGGCCGCCCTGGTCGGCCGGCCGCGGCTGATCCTCCTCGACGAGCCGACCTCTCAGCTCGACCCGGTCTCCGGCGACGAGCTGATCTGGCTGCTGCGCCGGCTCAACGAGGAGTGGGGGGTCTCGGTCCTGCTCGCCGAACACCGCCTCGAGCGCTGTCTCGCCGCCGCCGACCGGGTGGTCTCGATGGAGGCCGGCGCCATCGCCTTCGATGGACCCCCGGCCGAGTTCCTCGCCTGGGCCCAGGACGCCGACCCGGCGTTGGAGACCCCCGCCGCGCGGCTTTTCTCGCTGGTCGGCCTCGAGCCGCCCCCGGTGGGCGTTCGAGCTGCCCGCGCGACTCTCGAGTCCACCCCTGCCTTCGAGGCCGGGATCCCAACCCCGTCCACCCGGGAGGGAGAGGGGCTTGGAATCCCGGCCACCGCCACCGCCACCGCCACCGCCATCCCCCACCCGGGGAAGGTTGTGGGGGCGAAGTTTCGCCCCCCCACCCGAGCCGACTCAGGCGCCGATGCGGTCCTTTCGGCCCGTGGCCTCTGGGTCGAGCTCGATCGGGGGGAGGCGCTGCGCGACGTCCTCAAAGGAATCGATCTGAGAATCGACCGGGGCGAACGCGTCGCCCTGATGGGCCGCAACGGCGCCGGCAAGAGCACCCTGCTGCGGGCCGCGGCGGGCATCGTGGGGCCGCGGGCCGGCAGCCTGCAGGTCGATTCCATCGCGCTGCTCACCCAGAACCCCGGCGACTACCTGGTCCGCGAGCGGGTCGGCGAGGAACTGCCGGGCGAGCCTGGTCGGACGGCCCTGCGAACGGTTGGCCTGGAGCACGCGGTGGACGCCGATCCGCGTGACCTCTCCGGCGGCGAGCGGCAGCGACTGGCGCTGGCGATCGCCCTCGCCGGTCGCCTGGACGGGAACGCGCTGCCGGGCCTGGTCGCGCTCGACGAGCCCACCCGCGGCATGGACCGGGGCCGTAAGGACGAGCTGGTTGAGCTGATCGACGACTTCGCGCGACGCGGCGCGGGCGTGGTGGTCGCCACCCACGACGTCGAGTTCGCGGCGGCCTTCGCCGAGCGGGTGGTGCTGCTCGGCGAAGGGGTCGTCGTCGCCGACGGCCCGGCACCGGAGGTGCTCTCCGGTGGCTGGTACTTCGCGACCGAGGTCGCCCGGGTGCTCGACCTGCCCGGCGTGATCACGCCGGAGCAGGGCGCCGCCGCGCTCAGACAGATCACGCCAGGCGCGTTTCCTAACCATAGGTTCCGAAAAGCGCCTCGGGAGGAACGGCCGTGAGCTGGCAGCTGGTCAGCTTCCTGGTCGTCGGTGCCGTCCTGCTCGCCGGATTCGTCTGGTACGAGCGCTCGCGTCCCCCCTCGCAGGTGGTCGCGCTGGTGGCCGCGCTGGCGGCCCTGGCGGTCGCCGGCAGGATCGCCCTCGGCGCCCTGCCCAACGTCAAGCCGCTGACCACCGACGTGATCGTCTTCGCCGGCTACGCGCTCGGCGGCGCCCCCGGCTTCGCTGTCGGCGCTCTCTCGGGGCTGGTTTCCAACTTCTGGTTCGGGCAGGGTCCCTGGACGCCGTGGCAGATGGTCGGCTGGGGGCTCTGCGGCATCCTCGGCGCCGTCCTGGCGCTCGTCACCCGCAACGCCGGCCGCCTCAGCCTCGCCGCGACCTGCGGTCTTGCCGCACTGATGTACGGGGCTCTGCTGAACTTCTCCCTGATGGCGAGCTACGGAGGCGGAGGCGATTTGTCGCTGCGCTACTACGGCGTGCTCTGGGTGCGCGCGATCCCCTTCGAAATCGCCCACGCCGGCGGCAACATCGCCTTCGCTCTGATCGCCGGCCCGGCGATTGTCCGGATGTTGACCCGCTTCCGCGACCGTTTCGCCTGGCGGCGGGTCTCCTCCACGGCGCCCGGTCCGCGGCCAGGGGCGAGTAGGCCCGGCGCGCCTGGCCGCCGCGACGGCGCGCTGCGGGGCGGCAGCGTCGCGTCGCTCCTCCTCGTTCTGGCTCTCGGCGCCGCGGCGCTGGTCACCCCCCCGGCTGCCAGGGCGGCCGGCTCCGATGTCGCCCTGGCGAGCGCCTGGCTGCGCTCGCAGCAGAACGCGGACGGTGGCTTCGCTGCCTCGCCGGGCGACCGCTCGAGTCCCGAAATCACCTGCTGGGCGATGCTCGCGCTTGCCGCGGCCGGTCAGAACCCACTCGACGTCGCCAGCGGCGGCCGCACCCCGGTCGATTACCTGCGCTCGCACCTCGACCAGGTGAGGAGCCCCGGCGACTTCGCCCGCACCATCCTCGCCCTCGAGTCCGCCGGCGTCGAACCGCGGTCCTTCGGCGGCGCGAACCTGATCGCCAAGCTGCTCGACCGCCGCCGCCAGGACGGTTCCTACGAAGACTGGCCCGGCTCGACCGCCTTCGCGGCGATCGCGCTGCGGGCCGCGGGGGCGGGCGACGGCCTCGACCGGACGCTCTCCTGGTTGCGCTCGGTGCAAAACGAGGACGGCGGCTGGGGGGACGTACCCGGCTCGCCCAGCACCCCGGACGGGACCGGCGCGGTGATGCAGGCGCTCTCTCCCGACTCCAAGGCGGTCCACAAGGGACTCGACTACCTGCGTGCTCACCAGCACCGCGGCGGCGGCTACGCGCTCGGCGGCAACGGCGCCGTCAACACGCCTTCCACCGCCTGGGCCGTGCAGGGAATCCTCGCCGCCGGCGCCAATCCCGGCTCCTTCATCAAGGGCGGCGCCAGCGCCCTCGACTACCTGGCCGCCAACCAGGCCGCCGACGGCCACTACGACTACGCCCAAACCGGCCCCGAGACCTCCACCGAAGTCGCTCACCAGACCCCGGTCTGGGTGACCGCCGAGGCGATCCCCGCCGCCGCCGGCGCCACCTTCCCGATCGCCGCGCCCCCACGGGTTCCAAAGCCAAAGACGTCATCCCAAAGCCCCGCGTCCACGGAAAGCCCCGCGGGCCAAGGCGGCACTTCGAGCCCCGCCGTCCCGCTCCCCGGCCTCGAAGCGGCCCCCGCCTCGCCCAACGGATCGGCGGGCGGGGGTGCCGGATCCCCTCCCGAACGTTTTGCGCCCCCCGGGCAGTCCCCGCCCAAGGCGCCAGCCGGTACCTCATCTCCGGGGGGGCGAGTGAGGGAGGGGTCCGGCACCGGCGCCCCCGGGGAAACCTCGCAGGCGGGGACCGAGACCTCGTCGAGCAGCGACAGCGATTCGAGCGCCGCCGGCGCGATCGTCCTCGGCCTGCTCGCCGGCGGCCTGCTCTTCGCCGCCGCCTGGCTCGCCCGGCGCGGCTGGATGCGCTGGCGCTACGGCCTCTGAGCGGCGTGGCAGAGGTTTCGGTCCCATATGGACAGAAACCTCTGCCACGATCAGGTGGGGATGTTCTGGCGCGGTGCCGGACACCTCGGTCGCGACTGGAGGACCGGCCTGCCCCCGTGTCCGCGACACTGTGGCCATGGATGTTGAGACGGCGATCCGCAGCCGCCGCACGCACAAGGCGTTCGGGCCGCAGCCGCTGCCCCGGGAGCAGCTGCTGGAGCTGCTGGAGCTGGCGAACTGGGCCCCGAACCACCACCTGACCGTGCCGTGGCGTTTCCGCGTCGTCGGCCCGGGCGCCCTGGAGCGCCTCAAGCGGGCCGCCGGGCCCGAGGGGGCGGCGAAGCTCGAACGCTGCCCCACCCTGGTCGTCGTCTCCTGCGTCCTCGGCGGCGATCCGGTCGCCGATGAAGAGGATCTGCACGCGACCGCCGTCGCCTCCTACATCGTCCTGCTCGCCGCCCACGGCCGCGGCCTCGCCGGGTACTGGCGCACGCCGGGCGTCCTCCGCACCGCCGAGGGCCGGGCCGCCGTCGGCCTGCCGGAGGAGGAGCGCTTCGTCGCCCTCCTGCACCTCGGCCACCCGCGCCAAGAGCGCCCGGCGCCGCCGCGGCCCGCGAGTGGCGCGACGACCGTCTTCCTCGACTGATGCTGACCCGCGCCCGCGCCCTCGAGGAGATCGCCGGCCGGCGCTTCGAGGTGCTGGTGATCGGCGGCGGCATCACCGGCGCCGGGGTCGCCCTCGACGCCGCCTCGCGCGGCTACTCGGTGGCGCTGCTGGAGCGCGGGGACTACGCGATCGGCACCTCCAGCCGCTCCTCGAAGATGGTCCACGGCGGCCTGCGCTACCTGCAGAACTTCGACCTCGGCCTGGTCCGCGAGGCGCTGCTGGAGCGCCAGCTGATGGTCCAGCTGGCGCCGCACCTCGTCTATCCGACGCCGTTCCTCGTCGCCGCCCTCGGCGAGGAGCGCCGCGACCGCAAACTCGGGCTCGGGCTCAACATGTACGACGTGATGGCGACCACGCGTGCCGGCCGCGGCCGCCGCGAGCGCCGCGCCGCCCGCGAGGAGGACGAGGACTACTACTGGTCCCCCGAGCGCCACCGGACGATCGACCGCGAGGAGGTGCTGGAGCTGGCCCCGGCGCTGGCCCCGCGCGACCCCCACGACGCCTACCTCTTCTACGACTGCCAGACCGACGACGTGCGCCTCGTCCTCACCGTCCTCGGCGAGGCCGAGCGCTTCGGCGCGGTGATGCTGAACGGGGCCGAGGTCAGCGAGGTGCTCGCCGCCAACGGCAAGGCGAACGGCGTTGCCTTGGTCGAGGAGGAGTCGGGGGAGCGAATCGAGGTCGCCGCCGACCACGTCGTCAACGCCACCGGCGTCTTCGCCGACCGGATTCGGCCCGAGGAGCTGCTGGGGGAGGAGGACGTGCCCCGGATCGCTCCCAGCCGCGGCACCCACATCCTGATCGACGGGAAGGACCTGCCGATGGGCCGCGCCGCCTGCATCGTCCCGGCGGGGGAGGGGCGGATGATCTTCTCGCTGCCCTGGTACGGGCGGACCCTGGTCGGCACCACCGACAACGACTTCGACGGCGACATCGACCACCCGCGGCCGGCCGAGGCGGACGTTTCCTACCTGCTCGAGGCCGTCAACGGCTTCTTCGGCACCGCGCTCGGCGAGTCCGACCTGGTCGGCGCCTACGCCGGCGTCCGGCCGCTGATCTCCAGCGGCGATCCGCGCAAATCGGTCGACATCTCGCGCAAGGCGGAGCTGTATGAGACCTCCTCGGGGATGCTGACGATCACCGGCGGCAAGCTGACGACCTGGCGGCGGATGGCGAAGCAGACCGTCGATCGCCTGGTCGAGCGCGAGGGACGCGAGGCGCGCTGCCACACCGCCGAGATCCCGCTCGGGATGGAGGCCCGGCCTGAGGACCTGCAGGCGCCGCAGACGATCGGCGAGGCGGCGCTCTCCCAGCTCGCCTTCCGCTACGGCCACGCCGCTCGCCGCGTGCTCGACCTCACCCGCGAGGACCCGAAGCTGGCCGAGCCGATCGTCCCCGGACGGCCCGACCTGCGGGCCGAGGTCGTGCTCGCCGCCCGGCACGAGCAGGCGCGCTCGGTCGCCGACGTGCTTTTGCGCCGCACCCGCCTGGGCATCCTCGCGGCGCCGGCGCTGCGCGACCCGAAGGCTGTCCGCCGGGTTGCCGAGCTGCTGGGAGCCGAGCTCGGCTGGTCGCGGCGGCGGGTCAGGCAGGAGGCCGAGGCCTGGCCGGCCGCCGCGGCCGCGGAGGGCATCGATCCCGCCGCCGGGGGCGCCGATCCCGTCGCCGGCGGCGCCGGTTGAATAACCTGCCGCCTCGATGACCAAGGCTGAGCTGGAATCCAAGCATCTGTCCGAGCTGCACCTGCTGGCCGCCGAGGCCGGCATGGAGCGCTACCGCATGCTGACTCGCGGCGAACTGATCGCGAAGCTGGCCGAGACGGGGGGTTTCGAGGCGGGGCGCGGCGAGAGCGGCCGCTCGGCCGAGCGGCCGCGCCCGGCCCGCGAGCGCCCGCGCCGGCGCCGCCGTCGCGGCACCGGCGACGAGCTTGGGGATGAGGCCTACGGCGCCCGCGAGGAGGCCCCGCAGCGTGGCCAGGGCGAGGGCGCCCGGCCGCGCGAGGGTCGCGAGGAGGCCCGCGAGAGCCTGCCGGAGCCGGCACCACCCGAGCGCGCCCCGGCTCCCCAGCCGGCCCGCGAACCGGTGCCCGCCGCCGAGGCCCGTCCGCGTCGCCGCCGGCGCCGCCGCTTCGGCCGGCGCGGCAAGGAGAGGGTGGCGATCCAGGACCTGCTGCTGCCGCCGGAGGCCGGCCGCCAGACGATCCTCTGCGCGGAGACGCGGGAGGCCTGCACGACGCTGCTGCGCGGAGTCGCCGCCGATCTCGCCGCCGCTTCGAAGGGTCCTGACCCGGTCGTGCTGCTGATCGACCCCGGCCCCGAGGAGCTGGCCGACTGGAAGCGCGAGGCGCCGCAGGCGGAGATCGTCTCCGCCGGCCAGGCCCGTCACGCCGAGGACGCGCTGGCCCAGGCCGCCGCCCGCGCCGGCCGCGGCGAAGACGTCATCCTCCTGGTCGACTCGCTGACCCGCCTCGCCACCGACTTCAGCGACGCCGATTCGGCGAAGGAGCTGTTCGACGCCGGCCGCGCTCAGGGCGGCACCGGCGGCGGCTCCCTAACCATCGTCGCCGCCCTAGAGCGCCCCGCCAGCTAACGACAAGCCAAGCTGACGCCGCATCGCCAGTTTCGCTCGGACGGACCGGGTTCGGGCAGGGCCGGAACGTCTTGTACTTTTTCGCCGCCCGGTTTCTCGAAGGGCGGTTGACGCCCCTCGAAAAAGTTAAGTGAAGGCCCTGCCCGAACCCGGTCCGACGGCTAGCGCCTATAGGCGATGCGACGCCAGCTCGGCTCCTTGGAGAGCTCGATCAGCTCATCGCTGCGATCCGGCTGCACGTAGCCGAAGGTCTGGGTGCGCTCGTCGAAGACGACGTCGAGCTCACCCTCCTTGACCCGCTGGTCGAGCCAGGCGCCGCGGAAGACGAGGCGGCGAATCCAGTGGACGAGGCTGCGGTTGGCCGGTCCGACCAGGTCCTCCCAGTTTTCGTTGATGTGTTCGCCGAGCGGTGAGCTGGGCTCGGCGATCTCGCCGCTGACCGCGAGGTCGAGCAGGTCGTCCAGCTCCTCGTGGCTCAGGCCCTGGTTGACGAAGGCGAGCTTCACCGCCGCCTGCTCGACGCGCTGCCCGAAGTCCTCCTCGTTGAAGGCGAAGCGGAGCTCGCCGTACTCGAGGACGTAGTCGGAGCCGGACTCGTAGTTCCCTCTGCGGGTCGTCTTCTTTTCCATGAGTTGAAGCCTGTCCGCTCACGCTAGCCCAGCGTGAACAGGGGCATGATCTTGCCGATCATCGTAGTCGCGTGCCGGCTCGGGCAGGACCCTGAACGCGGGGTTGCACTTGGGCGGCTGGCCGCCGCGTCCTCCCGGCGGGAACGCGGAGGCACGCCGGGGGGGAGAGCGAGAGCTGGACGGGGCTTGGTCAGGTCGTGGGAGCGGAGGATCGGATCGCGCGCCGGCTGCGGGCCTTGCCTCGGATCGAGGTGCTCTGCCGCGAGGTCCCGGTTGCGCTGAGCTTTCGCGCTCGGCTCCTCGGACTCGCCTGGCTGCGGCGCGAGCGGGCCGGGCCGGGCCTGCTGATCCCGCGCTGCAGCTCGGTCCACACCTTCGGCATGCGCTTCCCCCTCGATCTGCTCTTCCTCGACAACTACGGGCGGCCGCTGGCCTGGCGCCTCGACGTGCCGCCGCGCCGCTTCGTCTCCCACCGCGGCGCCTACGCCGTGTTCGAGCGGCCCTCGCCCAGCCCGGCGGACGAATCCGCCCCGCGGGGGGAGACACCGACCGGCCCGTTCCCTTAGCCCACCGTGCTGCCCCACCGACACGAGATCGCCAGCGTCGTCGTCTGCGAGGACGACGCGGTGACCCTGGAGCTGCTCTGCGACCACCTCGCGGCCGACCGCTTCAGCGTCCTGCCCGCCCCCAGCGCCTCCGACGCCCTGCGCCTCTGCCGCTACAACCAGCCCGACCTGCTGCTGCTCGACCTCTCCCTGCCCGACGCCTCCGGTCTCGACGTGCTGCGCGAGATCCGCCATGCCGACGGGGTCGAGTCGCGCTTCGACCCGCGGTTGCCGGTGATCGTCCTGACCGGCCGCGGCGCCGCCACCGACCGCGTCCGCGGCCTCGACTCCGGGGCCGACGACTACGTCACGAAGCCATTCGGGTACCAGGAGCTGCGGGCGCGGATCGGCGCCGTCCTGCGCCGCCGCACCTCGCTGCGCGAGGGGCCGAGCCGGGTCGGCGACCTGATCGTCGACCCGGTGCGCCATCGGGTCACCGTCGACGGCAAGCCGGTCACGCTGGCCAAGAAGGAGTTCGCCCTGCTGCGCGCCCTCGCCGCCGACCCGACACGCGTGTTCTCCAAGGAAGAGCTGCTGCGGGACGTCTGGGGCTACAAGGGCCCGCTGAAAACCCGCACGCTCGACTCCCACGCCTCGCGTTTGCGCCGCAAACTCGACCCCGCCCACGGCCGCTACGTGATCAACTGCTGGGGAATCGGCTACCGGCTGATCGACGGATAGCCGGACGAGCCTGCTCGAACCCCCAGCACCTGGAGGCGGGAGCAGACTCGTCGCTCGACGTTGCTACTTCGCGTCCTTGGCGGGCGACTCGAAGTGGAGGATCGCCAGCTTGGTCGGGAAGCCCTCGCTCTTCTCCTCGTTGAGGCGATTGGCGGCCTCCTCCTGGATCTCCATCGCTCGGTCCAGCGCCCCCTTGAGGGCGTCGTTGAGATCCTTCCAGCCCTGCTCGTCGAGGACAAGTGGCGTCCGGGTGACGTGGGTCTCGGGCCGGGCGTCCATGGTTCCGGCTATCAGTGCCTCGGTGGAGTCCTTGCCGATCCCCTCGAGGACGACGCCGGTGATGCCCTTGCGCGCCGAGGCCGGGATCTTCTTCCAGTCGGCTTCGTCGAAGAAGGCGCGCTCGGTGGCCCGGTAGAAGTGCTCGACCGCGCCGCGCCGAGGCTCGGTTTTCACCAGTTCCACGCAGTCGTATTCGAGCAGCGTTTTGACGTGATAGCTGACGTTGCCGAGTGGCTCGCCGAGTTCCTGGGCGAGCTGATTGGGACTGGAAATACCTTTTTGCAGCGAGGAAAGGATCTTCACCCGCAGGGGGTGCGCAAGCGCCTTTGCAAGCTGCTGCGTGATTCCCTCCGGAGAGGTCTTGGTCTGAGGCACGGGAATCCTCCGTTGAGTTGGGGAAGGCCGGGGCGGCTCTCTTGGGGTGGCTTCTCCGGGCCGTTCTCGCCCGGTTTGTAACTCAAGTATTCCAAAACGCTCCGTCGTTCCCGCGGGGAGAAGCGTTTTTGTAGCGAGACTCGGTTTGGCGCACCGGGGGAGACTCCGTCCTCCCCGACCCTTAGCCGGCCATGCGGAAGACGGCGGCGAGGAGTGGACGGTGATTCCGGGCGTCGGGGACGTTCTCGCGGCCTGGCCCTTTGCTGCCTCGTTCGCCGCCGCCGCGGGTGCCCGCGGCGTTCGCGAGGCCCGCCGGCGCACGGTGCTGAACGAGGCGCTGCACGAGCTGCGTCGACCGCTTCAGGCGATGACGCTGGCGGCCGACGGCGGTCAGGAGTGCGCGCTGTCGATGGCCGCCTCGGCGCTGGAGCGGCTCGACCACGAGATCAACGGCCGGCCGCCGCGCCGCTCCCAGGGGTCGTTTGCCGCGAAGGGGCTGATCGAGGCAGCGGTCTCGCGCTGGCGCCGCGCCGCGGCGCTGCGGGGCGGCCGGGTGGAGTTGAGCTGGCATGCCGGGGAAGCGGTGACGGCGGGTGAACGGACGCGGATCGCCCAGGCGATCGACAACCTCCTGGTCAACGCGATCGAACACGGCGGGCCGCGGATCGAGGTGGAGGGGGCGGCGGTCGCCGGCCGGCTCCGCCTGGCGATCCGCGACTCGGGTCCGCGGCCCGGGCAGGGACGGCGTGCCCCCGCGCCCGCCTCGAGGATCTCGGGCAGACGCCGGCATGGCCATGGCCTGCGGCTGGTCAGGCGGATCGCCGCCGAGCACGGCGGCAGTTTCGAGCTGCGGCGCTCCGCCACCGCCACCGAAGCGGTCCTCGAGCTGCCCCTCTCGCCATCCGGGGGGCGGCCGTGAGCCGCCGCGGCCGCTCGCTCGCCTTCCTCGCCGCGGCGTTGGTCGCCGCCGCGACGGCGGCGGCGATCGCCGATGGCTATGGGAACCGCATCGCCCGCGGCTACGGTGCGCTGGAGCCGGTCGTGGTCGCCGGCTCGGACCTGCAGGCGGGGCGGCCGATCGACGACCGCGCCGAAGCGAGCCTTGAAGTGCGGCGCGTCCCGGCCCGCTTCGTGCCGGCCGACGCGCTGCGCTCCCCGGCGCAGGCGCTGGGGTTGGTGCCGCTGGCCCCGGTCCCGGAGGGCGGCTACCTGCTCGCCTCCCAGCTGCGCCCGCCGCGAGCCGCCCCGGGGCCGCGCCTCGGTGGCGGCCGCCGGCCGGTCGAGATCGCGGTCAGCGGCGCCGGGGCGCTGAGGCTCGCCGGCGCTCAGCCGGCCGGCGAGCGGGTGGACGTGGTGGTGACCGGCGAACCGGGAGGCTCCGGCTCCGGCCGGACCTACGTCGTCGCCGCCGCGGTGCCGTTGCTCGCCCTCGCGCCGCCGGCGGAAGGATCCGCGGCGGAGGGTTCGGCGACCGCGACGCTGGGCTTGACCCGCGCCCAGGCCCTGCGCCTGATCGCCGCCGAGAGCTTCGCCCGCCAGGTGACGATCCTGCCGGGGGCTCCGGGACGGTGAGGGAGCGCCACCTCGCCGAGCTGGCGGCCTCGCTGCGGACCCGCCTGGTCGAGCGGCGCCGGGCGGAGGCCGCCGTGGGACGCGCCGCCGAGGCCGCCCTGCCGGCGGCGGTGCGCGAGCTGGTCGACGAGCAGGCGGCGCTGCTGCCGCTCGCCGATCGCGAGGCGCTCGCGACGAGGATCGTCCGCGACAGCGTCGGCCTGGGCCCGCTGGAGCGGCTGCTGGAGGACCCGACGGTCGAGGAGGTGATGGTGAACGGGCCGGGGTGCGTGTACGTGGAGCGCCGCGGCCGGATCGAGGAGGCCGACGTCGCCTTCGCCGACGAGGAGGAGCTGCGCAACACGATCGAGCGGATCCTGGCGCCGCTCGGGCGCCGGGTCGACGAGCACAGCCCGATGGTCGACGCGCGCCTCGCCGACGGGTCGCGGGTCAACGTGGTGATCCCGCCGCTGGCGATCGACGGGCCGGCGGTCTCGATCCGCCGTTTCGGGGCCCGGCGGCCGGGCCCAGAGGAGCTGGTGGCGCTGGGGACGATCAGCGAGGCGCAGCGGCGACTGCTGGAGGCGGCTGTGCGCGACCGGCGCAGCATCCTGGTCAGCGGCGGCACCGGCTCGGGGAAGACGACGCTGCTCAACGCCCTCTCCAGCTTCCTTCTACCGCGTGAGCGGGTGGTGACGATCGAGGACGCCGCCGAGCTGCGGCTCCAGCAGCCGCACGTGGTCCGCCTGGAGAGCCGGCCGGCCGGGGTCGAGGGCCGCGGCGAGGTGACGACCCGCGACCTCCTGCGCAACGCGCTGCGGATGCGCCCGGACCGGATCGTGATCGGCGAGGTCAGGGGGCCGGAGGCGCTCGACCTGTTGACCGCGCTCAACACCGGCCACGACGGCGCCCTCTCGACCGTCCACGCCAACACGCCGGTCGACGCCCTGGCGCGGCTGGAGACCCTGGCGCTGATGGCGGGTCTCGGCCTGCCGCACGCCGCGATCGCCGAGCAGGTCCGGCGCGGGATCGATCTCGTCGTGCAGCTGGAGCGACGGGCCGACGGGGTGCGTCGGGTGACCGAGATCGCCGAGGTGGGGCGCGCGGCGGACGGGACCGCGGCGCGAGCGCTCGAGGATGTCCTATGAGCGACGCCGGTGGCCCGCTGCCTGTCCTGGTCGGCGCCGCGGCGGGCGCCCTCGCCGCTCTGGCGGCCCGCGAGGCGCTGCTCGCCAGCCCGGCCGCGGCGCGTTGGCTGCGAGCGGCGCTGGAGCCTTTGCGCCGGGCGGGACGCGAGGGCTATGCGCCCTCGACGCGCGAGCGCCGCCGCCTCGCCGCCCTGGGCGCGGGCGTCGCCGTGACCGGCGGCTGGCTGCTTGGCGGGCTTGCCGTGGCGCTGCCGCTCTCGGTCGCCGGGCCGGGGCTCGCTGCCTGGGCCATCTCGAGCCGCCGTCGCCGCTACCGGACGGCGGTCGAGCGCGCGTTGCCGGAGGTGGCGACGGCGATCGCCGATTCGCTCGGCGCCGGCCGCTCCCTGCGCGCCTCGCTCGCCGCCGCCGCGGCCTATCTCGACGGCCCGCCGGCGGCCGAGCTGGCGCGCCTCGGCGCCGAGCTCGAGCTCGGCGCGCCGACTGCCGAGGCGATAGCCGCCTGGCGGCGGCGGATGCGCTCCGAGCGGGTCGACGCCTTCGCCACCGCCCTGCTCAGCCAGCGCCTCGCCGGTGGCGACCTCGCCGGCCTCCTGCGTCGCTTCGCGGCCGGGGCGGCGGAACGCGACCGGGTCGCCGAGGAGGCGCGCTCGGCCACCGCCCAGGCCCGCTTCACCGGCCTGCTGGTGGTCGCGATGCCGACCGGCGGCGCCGTCTTCGCCGAGCTGATCGAGCCGGGCTTCCTCGCCAAGCTGCTCGGCGCGCCGGTCTCGGCGCTGCTGCTGGCGTTCGCGGCCGCGCTGCAGCTCCTCGGCTTCGTCGCGATCAAGCGCCTCTCGCGGGTGATCGAGTGAGCGGCCGGGGCGCCTTTGCAAACCATGAGTTGACAAAAGCGCCCCGTCGCGGGGCGTGCAGCCGGTGAGCGGGGCGGGCGCCCTCGCAGCGGTCGCGGTTTTGTTGGGCTACGCGGCGGCGCGCGAGCTACTCGGGGGCGGCGCGGCGGGCGTTCCTTCGCTGCCGTTTGGCCTCAGCGGCCGCTCGGCCCGCGCGGCGCTGCGGCTGGGTCTGCCCGAGCGGCTGCGCCGCTCCGGGCTCGAGGGACGGCTTTCGCTCGGCGCCGCCTTGATCGCCAAGCTGGCCACCGCCGCGGCTGGTGGGTTGGCTGCCTTGCTCGCCGCTCCAGCCGCCCCGGGCCGCACGGTTCTGCTCGTCGCGCTCGGCCTGCCGTTGGCCGGCTTCTTCGTCCCGGACGCGCTGCTGGAGCGCGAGGCGCGACGGCGTCGCCGCCGCCTCCTCGCCGCGCTGCCGGACGCTCTCGACCTGCTGGCGGTCAGCCTCGGCACCGGTCGCGGCCCGGCCGCCGGGCTCGAGCAGCTGGCGCGGGCGGGGGAGGGGCCGCTGGCCGAGGAGCTGCGGATCGTCGCCGCCGAGCTCTCCTGCGGGACGCCGCTCAGCGCCGCGCTGGCCTCGCTGCGAGCGCGGGCGCCCGGCAGCGAGATGGCGACCCTGGTCGCCGCGATCGAGCGCTCGCGGCGCTTCGGCTCGCCGCTGGCCGAGCAGCTGCGCCGCCAGGCCGTCGCCCTGCGCCGCGACAGTCGCCGCGCGGTCGAGGAGCGGGCGGCCCGCGCCGCGCCGAAGATCCAGCTCGTAGTCGCCCTCGTCCTCGTGCCCTCGGTCCTGCTGATGATCGCCGCCGGCCTGATCGCCAACGCGGGCACCCTGTTGGCTGGGTTCTGAGCCCGCCAGCGGCGAACTCGGCGGGCGGCCGGGGTCAGGCCAGGGCGCCGGTTTCGCCGGCCTCGTCGCGCAGCCGCTTGGCGACCGCGCCGGAGGCGGCGGCGATCCGGTCGAGCTCGGCGGCGCTTTCCTTGTGGCCGCTGACGTAGCAGCAGAGGATTCCGCCGACCAGCTCGAAGCAGAACTTGTCGGGAGCCGCTTCGCACAGCCAGACGATGAAGGTGGGGGCGAAGAGGCGGCGCAGCCAGACCGCGTCCTGCTGCTTGGCGGCGAAAATCTCGTACTTGTCGTCGAGCGCCTCGCTCTCCAGCCGCACCCGCTCTTTGTCGCGGCGGAAAACGTCCTCGAGCTTCTCCAGCGCCTTGAAGCCGAACTTCTGCTGGCAGTAGAGCTCCGGCAGGTGGGAGACGCACTCAGGCACGTCGACCAGGCCCAGCGTGTAGTGGTAGTAGCTGGTCTGCTCGTTGCCGTCGCTGTCGTGGGTCTCGACCTCGTAGGTGTAGAGAGCGAGCGTGCCGTCGCAGCCGTCGGCGATCGGGCCGCTGAGCGTCCGCTCCGCGTAGCGATCGTCGCCCTTGCGCAGCAGCGGCGTCGCCGGCGGCAGCGGCCCACGCCCTGAGAGGGCCAGCCCGTGCTTCTTCGCATAGACGTCGAAGAAGGCGTCGGCCGCGCGTGAGTCGGCGATCGCGAAGACGACGATCACGCCGATCGCCAGGACGACGACGAAGGCGCCGCCGCCGACCGCCGGACCGATCGCCGCCGCGAGCGCGATGCCGATCGCCAGCGAGGCGACGCCGATGACCACCCAGGTCAGCGTCCGGCCGACCAGTTGCCTGAAGTAGTGACCGCGCAGATCGTCGGCGTCGTCGGGGACCTCCGCGGGCGTGCTCACGAGAGAGAACCTATCGCCCGCCAAAGCGGATGCAAATGGGCTTGCACGGGGAGGTGGTGTTGCAAAGTGGGGGAGTGTGGGGTATTGTGGCGATCGAGTTGAAGCCCAGGACCGGGGTGGTGAGGCTCCTCCCACCTCATCACTCCGGTCCGAACTCTCCTAAGCCCTCCCGCTCAGAAAGGACTCGCCGAGGTGGCTTTTCGGGGTCTCTACGAGCACAGCCTCGACGCCAAGGACCGGCTCACGGTTCCCTCCCGGTTCCGTGCCGCCCTCGCTGACGGAGTGGTTCTCTCCAAGGGCTTCGACCCCTGCGTCTGGGTGCACACGACCGAGGAGTTCGAGCAGCTCTCGGACCGCTTCCTCTCGCCGCACAGCCCGTTCGGCCGCGACGCCAGGCAGCTGCGCCGCCGCTTCCACGGCGGTTCCTTCGACGAGAAGCTCGACTCGGCGGGGCGCATCCGCATCCCCGGGCCGCTGCTCGAGCACGCCGGCCTCGACGGCAACTGCGTCGTGATCGGGGCCGGGGAGTACCTGGAGATCTGGAACGCCGCGGCCTGGGCGAAGCAGGAGGCGGAGCTGGACGCCGCGGCGCCCGAGATCGCCGAGGGGCTCGCCGCCGCCGGGACTGCGTGACCATGAGACTCCATGCCGAGCGAATCCCCACCCAAAGCCTCACCGCGGCCCGCGGCAGCGTCGGCCACGCGGCGACGATCAGGCCCAGCGCGATGAGCCACCTGCCCGTCCTCGCCCCCGAGCTGGTCTCGCTGCTGGCGCCCGAGCCCGGGCAGACGGCGGTCGATTGCACCTTCGGCGCAGGCGGCCACGCGCGGCGCGTCGCCGAGCGGCTGGGGCCGTCGGGAACGCTGATCGCGATCGATCGGGACCCCGCCGCAGAGGCTCGCTTCGCCCGGTTCGCCGGCGAGGCGCCCTGCCGGACCCGCTTCCTCGGCGAGGACTTCGCGGCAGGGTTGCGCACCCTGCGCGGCGAAGGCATACGCCCAGAGATGGTCTACATGGATCTTGGAATGTCCTCGCTGCAGGTGGACTCGTGGGAGCGCGGCTTCTCCTACGCCTACGACGCGCCGCTCGACATGCGGATGGACACGCGCCAGAGCTTCAGCGCCGCCGACCTGGTCAACGAGTGGCCGGAGTCACGGATCGCCCAGGTCCTGCGTCGCTTCGGCGAGGAGCGCTACGCCGGCGGAATCGCCCGCGAGATCGCCCGCCGCCGGCCGCTGGCGAGGACCTCCGAGCTGGTCGAGGCGATCAAGGCCGGGATGCCGGCGGCGGCCCGGTTCGGCGCCGGCCACCCCGCCAAGCGCAGCTTCCAGGCGATCCGGATCGCCGTCAACGGCGAGCTGGAGTCGCTGGAGGAGGCGCTGCCCCTGGCCTGGCAGATGCTGCCGGTGGGCGGCCGCCTGGCGGCGATCTCCTTCCACTCGCTGGAGGACCGGCCGGTCAAGCAGTTCCTCGCCGCGAAGGCGCGCGGCTGCATCTGCCCGCCGGAGATCCCGGTCTGCGTCTGCGGCCACGAGCCGGAGGCCGAGCTGCTGACCCGCCGCGCGGTCTCGCCCGGACCGGCCGAGGTCGAGGCCAACCCGCGCTCCCAATCCGCCCACCTGCGGGCCGTGGTGAAGGTCGCTGAGGCTGCCGATGCCGCGCCCGGGGAGGCCGGCTGATGGCCGTCGCGGTCCCCTCGCGCCGTGCCGCGCCGGCGCCCGCGCCGGCGCGGACGACGCCACCGAAGCGGAGGCCAGCCCGTCCGGCGCCGGCCCGGCCTGGCGCCGCCGCTCCCGCCCGCAAGCCGGCCCCGCGACGGGCGGCCGCGGCTCCGGTCAGAGCACCGGCTCGCCGCGCCCCCCAACGCGCCAAGCCGCGAGGTCACCTCGCCGCCGCCGGGCAACTGATCCCGCTGGCCGTCGGGCGCACCGCGGTCACCGTCCGCCAGCTGCCCGACTCGAGCCTGATGGTGCGGCTGACCCGCGGCCGGGCCTGGATCGCGGTTCTCGGCCTGCTGCTGGTCGGGATCGTGGCGCTCAACGTGATCACCCTCAGCCTCGCCGCCACCGCGAGCAGGATCGATCAGCAGATCACCGCGCTGGAAGAAGAGAACTCGGTCCTCGCCGGCCGCGAGGGACAGAAGTTCGGCACCGCCCGGGTCCGCGGCGAGGCCGGCGAAATCGGCCTGGTGATGCCGAACACCGAAGAGCCTCAGGTGCTTGAAGCCGGACCCCGCGACGTCCAAGCCGCCGCCGCGCGCCTCGCCGGCGCCGGCTGAGGGTGGCCGGATGCGGCTGATCGAGCGGCGGATCGGCCTCCTGTTCGCCGGCTTCCTGCTCTGCTTCCTGGCGATCGTCGGGCGCGCCTTCTGGCTGCAGGGCGTGCAGGGCGCGCAGCTCTCCTCCCAGGCGATTTCCCAGCAGACCGAGACGATCGTCGTGCCGGGGCTGCGCGGCTCCCTGCTCGACCGCCGCGGCAACAAGCTCGCCAGCTCGGAAAACGCGGCGACGATCTACGCCACCCCCTACCAGGTGAAGAACGCACCTCAGGCGGCGGCGAAGCTGGCGCCGATCCTGGACGAGAAGCAGGGCGAAGTGCTGGAAGCGCTGAGCGAGGAATCGGGCTTCTCCTATCTCGCCCGGAAAGTCGACCTGGCGACCGCGGCGCGGGTGAAGGCACTGCAGCTGGAAGGGGTCGGCGAGCTGCCCGACAGCCGCCGCACCTATCCGCAGGGTGAGATGGCCGGTCAGGTGATCGGCGCGGTGGGATCGGAAAACCAGGGCCTGATCGGGCTCGAGGCGGGTGAGGAACCGGTGCTCGCCGGCGAGGACGGCGAACGGCGGATCGTCAACGACGCGCTCGGCGAACCGATCCGCACCGAAACCGTCAAGGAGGCGGAGGACGGCGAAGACGTCCAGCTCACCCTCGACCCGGTGATCCAGCAGAAAACGGAACAGGTGCTGGCCGGGGTCGGCGAAACCTACTCGCCGCAGGGGGCGACCGCGATCGTCGTCGACCCGCGCAGCGCCCAGGTCCTGGCGATGGCGAACTGGCCGCCGGTCGATCCCGCCGACCTCTCCGAAGTCGGCAACGAGGACCTGATGAACAGGGCGACCGGCTTCAACTACGAACCGGGCTCGACCTTCAAGGCGTTCACGGTCGCCGCGGCGCTGGAAGAAGGCGATGTCACCCCCTACAGCGAATTCACCCTGCCACCGCGGCTCCAGGTCGCCGACCGGGTGATCGAAGACGCCGAGGAACGCGGCACCGAAACGATGAGCGTGGGGCAGATCCTGGCCCGCTCCTCGAACATCGGCGCGGTGACGATCGGGCTCGGGCTCGGGGCGACGAAGTTCAGCAAGTGGATCGACCGCTTCGGCTTCGGGCGGCCGACCGGGATTCGGTTCCCCGGCGAGGAAGACGGGATCGTGCCGCCGCTCGACGAATACTCGGGCTCGACGATGGGCAACCTGCCGATGGGCCAGGGCCTGGCGGTGACCCCGATGCAGATGGTCGCCGGCTACACGGCGATCGCCGACGACGGGATCCTCAGGGCGCCGCAGCTGATCAAGCGGATCGGCGAAGAAGAGGTCCGCGAGCCGCGGGGGCACCGGGTGATCTCGGCCAAGGTGGCAACCGAGGTGCGGGAAATGCTCGAGGGCGTGCTCGCCCCGGGGGGCACCGCCTCGGAGGTCAGCGTCCCCGGTTACTCGCTGGCCGGCAAGACCGGCACCGCGCAGGTGGCCGAAAACGGCGGCTACTCGGAAACCAAGTACATCGCCTCGTTCATCGGCATGGCCCCGGCGCGGCACCCGCAGTTCCTGGCGGCGGTGATCGTCGACGAGCCGCAGGGGGAAATCTACGGCGGGTCCGTGGCGGCGCCGGCTTTCGGGCAGATCGCGGAATTCGCGTTGCCTTATCTCGGGGTGCCTCAGGAATAGGTGCGCTCGGGCGTCGTCGGCGTGGGAGCGGGGTCCAGCGACCCCTCCGGCTCAACTTTTTCGAGATTCGTCCACTCGCCACTTGGAGATCGCGGTCGGCGAAAAAGTACAAGCCGCCGGAGGGTCGCTGGACCCCGCTCTCGGATCCGGTGGGCACCCGATGGGCTTCCTAGACTCCGGGTCGTGAGATTGGACAACCTTGTCGCGGAGCTTCCCGGGGCCCGCGTCGTCGGGGATGCCGCCGTGGATGTTCGGGATCTTGCTTATGACTCTCGGAAGGCTGGGGCCGGGACGCTGTTCTTCTGCGTGCCCGGTGAGAAGCGGGATGGGCATGACTTCGCTTCGCCGGTGGTTGCGGCCGGCGCGGTGGCCCTGGTCGTTGAGCGGAAGTTGGAGGTGGCGGTTCCTCAGGTCGTCGTGGAAGACGCGAGGGCGGCGATGGCGCCGCTGGCGGCGCGGTTCTTCGGCGATCCGACGGGGGAGCTGCGGGTGGTTGGGGTGACCGGGACGAACGGCAAGACGACGACGACGTTCCTGGTCCGGGAGATCCTCGAGGCGACCGGCGTCCAGTGCGGGCTGCTGGGGACCGTGAAGCAGGTGGTCGGCGGGGCGGAGGAGCCGGTGGAGCGGACGACCCCGGAGGCGATCGACCTGCAGTCGACCTTCCGGCGGATGCTCGACGGCGGCGACCGCGCCTGCGCGATGGAGGTCTCCTCGCACGCGATGGTCCTGCACCGTGCCGCTGCGATCCACTTCGCGGTCGTCCTGTTCACCAACCTGACCCAGGACCACCTCGATTTCCACGGGACGATGGAGGAGTACTTCGCCGCCAAGCGCAAGCTCTTTGAGGCGGGGCCGCGGACCGCGGTGGTCAACCTCGACGACCCCTACGGCCGGCGGCTGGCGGCGGAATTCGACTGCCTCACCTTCTCGGCGGCGGGCCGCGAGGCGCACTTCGTCGCCGACAACGTCCAGGTCGACGCGACCGGCGCGAAGTTCGACGTCCTGCGGGCGAGCGGCGCCGGAGCAGTCGCTTCGGGAGGCACGCGCCTGCCGCCGGGCGGCGTCGTCCACGTGCGGACGCGGCTGCCGGCGCACTTCAACGTCGCCAATGCCCTGGGGGCGTTCGTCGTGGCGGTTGCGCTCGGAATCGAGCCCGACGACGTCGCCGCGGCGCTCGCTCGGGCGGCGGCACCACCGGGGCGGCTGGAGCCGGTTGAGGCGGGGCAGGACTTCGCCGTCCTGGTCGACTACGCCCACACCCCCGATTCGCTGGAGAACGTGCTGGCGGCGGCGCGGCGGGTCACCGAGGGGCGGTTGATCGCCGTCTTCGGGGCCGGTGGCGACCGCGATCGCGACAAGCGGCCGAAGATGGGCCGCGCCGGCGGCGAGCTCGCCGACCTCGCGGTGATCACCTCCGACAACCCGCGCTCCGAGGACCCGGCGCGGATCGTCGCCGAGGTGGCGGCCGGCGTCCCCGGCGACGCCGAGGTCGAGACCGAGGTCGACCGCCGGACCGGGATCGCCCGGGCGCTCGCCCGGGCGCGGGCCGGCGACACCGTGGTGATCGCCGGCAAGGGGCACGAGGGCTACCAGGAGTTCGAGGGCGGCCGGCGGATCGACTTCGACGATCGCGAGGTGGCGCGGGAGGAGCTGCGCAAGCTGGGGAGCGCGGCGTGACGGCCCGACGCGGCGCGCGGGGCACGCGATGAACCTCACCGCGCGGCAGATCGCCGCCGTGCTCGGCGCCGAGGCCCTCGGCGAGGGAGACGCCTCCTCACCCCGGCGCGCGGTCATCTCCTCCGCCGAAGCCGGCGCCGGGGACCTCTTCTTCGGCCTGCGCGGCGCCAACCGCGACGGCGGCGAGTTCGCCGGAGCGGCGATCGAGGCCGGCGCCTGGGGGATCGTCGCCCGCCCCCAGCACGCCGAAGCCGCGTGGCAGAGCTTTCAGTCCCATAGGGACCGAAAGCTCTGCCGCGGCGTGTGGGTGTTTGCCGTTGAGGACCCGCTGGCGGCGATGCAAGCGCTGGCGCGGGAGTGGCGGCGGGCGCTCGGGGCGCGGGTCGTCGGCGTTACCGGCTCGGTCGGCAAGACCTCGGTCAAGGACATCGCCCGCGCCCTGCTGCCGGGACGGGTGCACGCCAACCGCGAGAACCTCAACACCGAGGTCGGGCTGCCGCTGACCGTGCTGGAGGCCCCCGAGGGCACCGACGTCCTCGTCCTGGAGATGGCGATGCGCGGAGCCGGCCAGATCGCCGAGTTGGGGGAGATCGCCGAGCCCGACGTGGCGGTGATCACCAACGTCGGGCCGGTGCACGTCGAGCTGCTGGGCTCGGTCGAGGCGATCGCGGCCGCCAAGGCGGAGATCCTCGACACGCTGCGACCGGGCGGGACCGCGGTCGCACCGGTCGAGGCGGGCCCCCTGGAGCCGCATCTCGCCCACACCGACAAGCTGCTGCGCTTCGGTCCCGGCGGCGACGTCGAGGCGCGGGAGGCGGGGGTCCTCGACGGGGTCACCGAGGCGCTGATCGCCACCCCGCTCGGCGCCCAGCGCTTTCACTTTCCCTTCGCCGAGGCGCACAACCTGACCAACGCCCTGGCCGCGATCGCCGCCGGGGTCGCCCTAGAAGCCCCGCTGGCGGAGATGGCCGACCGCGCTGCGAGCATAGGATTCTCCCGTTTCCGCGGCGAGCGGCTGGCGCTCGGAGACGGGATCGTCCTCGTGAACGACTGCTACAACGCCAACCCGGTGTCGATGCGCGCGGCGCTCGACCACCTCGCCACCCTGGAGGCCCCGAGCAGGGTCGCGGTGTTGGGGGAGATGGGGGAGCTGGGAGCGGAGGCGCCGGCTTACCACCGGGGGGTCGGCGAGCACGCCCGCGCTGCCGGGATCGACCTGCTGATCGGCGTCGGCCTGCCGGCCCGCGACTACGACCCCGACGAGCTCGTCGCCGATCCCGCCGAGGCGGCCGAGTTGCTGGCGGCGCGCCTGGAGCCCGGTGACGCGGTGCTGGTCAAGGGCTCGCGCTCGGCCGGCCTGGAGGTCGTGGCCGAGGCCCTGGCGGAGCTGATCTGATGGGCGAAGTCCTGATCGCCGCGATGGCCTCGATGCTGATCTGCATCTTCCTCGGGCCCAAATTCATCGAATTGCTCCGGGTCCGCGAGTTCGGCCAGCACATCCGCGAGGACGGACCGCAGGAGCACCACACGAAGGCCGGCACGCCGACGATGGGGGGCCTGATCGTCTTCGCCTCGATCTGCGTTCCCTTCCTCGTGCTCTCCGAGCGCGACGCCCAGAGCCTGGCGGTCTTCGGGGTGGCGATGGGCTGCGCGATTCTCGGCTTCGCCGACGACTACATCAAGATCGTCAAACGCCGCTCGCTGGGGCTCTCGGGGCGCTGGAAGCTGCTCGGCCAGCTGATCCTCGCCCTCGGGCTCTGGTGGGTGGCGCGGCACGAGGTCGGCCTCGAGCCGATCCTCTACTTCCGGATCGGCGACGCCAGCCTCGATCTCGGTCCGGTCCTCTACTTCGTCCTCGTCTTCCTGGTCATCGCCGGCACCTCCAACGGCGTCAACCTGACCGACGGCCTCGACGGCCTCGCCGCTGGCTCCTGCGCGATCGTCCTCCTCACCTACACGGCGATCGCCTTCATCGCCGGCGAGCAGCAGGACCTGGCGCTGCTCTCCGCCTGCCTGGTCGGCGCCTGCATCGGCTTCCTCTGGTTCAACGCCTTCCCGGCTTCGATCTTCATGGGCGACACCGGCTCGCTCGGCCTCGGCGGCGCGATCGGAGCGATGGCGGTGATGACCCAGACCGAGATCCTGCTGATCATCATCGGCGGCATCTTCGTGATCGAGGCGCTCTCGGTCGCGATCCAGGTCTTCTCCTTCAAGACCTTCCGCCGCCGCGTCCTGCTGATGGCGCCGCTGCACCACCACTTCGAGATGATGGCCTGGTCGGAGACCAAGATCATGCTCCGCTTCTGGATCGTCGCCGCTGTGTGTTCGGGGATCGGGTTCACGCTTTATCAGCAGTCGATTGGGCGGTAACGGCGCGGCCATCCGCCCGAGCTGCGGCACAGGGTCGACCGCGTGTATCGC
>DATAEW010000098.1:0-11226 GCA_036257815.1 Solirubrobacterales bacterium | reverse complement strand
GGGGAGGGGAACGCACTCATGTGCGTGACCCGACGCGAGCGACCGAGGACCCCGAGATGCGCCGGTTTGCAGCGTCCTTCAGGCGTGAATCGCCCAGCCCTCCACGGCTCTCGCCGCATCCAAGATTGCCTCGGAGACAGTTGGATGGGGGTGGACGATCCGGGCCAGCTCCTGGTAACCGCCCTCCAGGGCCATCGCGGCGACCAGCTCGGCGACCATGTCGCAGGCCCGGTTGCCGACGATGTGGGCGCCGAGGATCTCCCCGTACTGGGCGTCGACCACCAGCTTGACGAGGCCGTCTTTGTCCTGATAGACGATGCCGGCGCCCTCGCCGGCGATTTTCTGCTTGCCGACCTTTACGTCCTTGCCGGCCTCCTTCGCCGCCGCCTCGGTCATCCCGACGCTGGCGACCTGCGGCGCGCAGAAGGTGGCGCCGACCATCAGCTCCTGGTTGACCGGGTGAGTCTCCATGCCGGCCGCCGCCTCGACCGCGACCACGCCCTCCTCGGAGGCCTTGTGGGCCAGGGCTTTGGCATTGACCAGGTCGCCGATCGCGTAGACCTTGGGGTTGGTGGTGCGCTGGTAGGCGTCGACTTTCACCTTGCCGTTCGCCTCCAGCTCGACCCCGGCCTCTTGCAGATTCAGCGCCTCGGTGTCGGGCCCGCGGCCACCGGCGATGCAGAGGTAGTCGACCTTGGTCGTTTTCTCGCCGTAGGAGAGCTTGACGGAGCTCGCCGTGGGCTCGACGTTCTGGACCGGGGTGCCGGTGGAGATCTCGATCCCCTGTTTCTTGAAGACCCGTTCGACGACCTTGGCGATGTCCCTGTCCTCGGCGGGGAGGATCTGGTCGAGCATCTCGATCAGGATCACTTCGGTGCCGAAGCGGCTGTAGGCGGAGGCGATCTCGGCGCCCGAGGCGCCGGCGCCGACCACGGCGATCGAGTTGGGGCGCTCGGGCAGCGACCAGGCGCCCCAGGTGTCGAGCACCCGCTCGCCGAACTCGACCCCGGGGATCGGCAGCGCCACCGAGCCGGTGGCGAGGATCACGGCAGCGGCCTCGTAGACGTCCTCGCCGACCTTCACGTTGCCCTCGGCGGTCAGCGAGCCGGCGCCCTCGATGAACTCGATCTTGTTCTTCTTCCACAGCCCTTCGACTCCACCTGAGAGGGTCGCCGAGACCTCGGCGCGCCGCTTGCCCAGCGCCTCCCAATCGAGCTTCACGTCCTTGGTGACGACCCCGAGGTCGGCCGAGCTCTGGGCCTCGTGGTAGATCTCGGCCGTCCGCAGCACCGTCTTCGCCGGGATGCAGGCGTAGTTGAGGCAACGGCCGCCGGCTTTGTCCATCTCGACCACGGCCGTCCTCTTGCCGAGCTGGGCGGCGCGGATCGCCGCCACGTAGCCGCCGGGACCGCCGCCGATGACGATCGTGTCGAAGCTCTCGGGCACCGGCGCTGAGCCTATAGAACGGCCGGTCTCGGCAGCGAGGGGCGTTTGTCGATTCCCCTGAGCGAGCTGGGCTTGGAGACCGCTTGGATGAGATGCCCATCGATCTGGCTTCATACAAACGTCCGTCATGTGGCTGTTCTCGTCACAGCCTCCGGCCGCCAGACAACTCTCTCACCGTGGACCGATTCAGCTCGTACACCGATGCCGAGTTGCTGGAGCGCACCGCACGCGATCCCAGGGCCTTCGAGTCCTTCTACTGCCGGCACGAGGGCCTCGTCGTCGGCTTCCTGATGTCGCGCACCCGCAACGCCGAGCTGACCGCCGACCTCACCGCCGAGACCTTTGCCGCCCTGCTGGAAGCGGCCGATCGCTTCGATCCCACCCGGCTGGGCGGCACCAGTGCGGTGCCGTGGATACTCGCCGTCGCTCGCTACACGCTCCGCGCCAGCATCCGTCGCGGGGTCGTCGCCGACGAGGCTCGCCGCCGGCTCGAATGCGAGCCAATCGTCCTCGACGACGCGGCTCTGGAGCGGGTCGAGGAGCTCGCGAGCCAGGACCTGCGCCTCGCCGAGCTGCTGAACGAACTTCCGGTTGACCTTCGAGACGCGGTTACAGCGCGCGTCCTCGACCAAAGCGCCTACCCCGAGATCGCCGCCAAGCTCCGCTGCTCGGAGCTGGTCGCCCGCAAGAGGGTCAGCCGCGGCCTGATGCGGTTGCGGGCCGCCTTCGCCTCGTCCTCCAACCCATGACCACCGAGAGGAAGCGATGATCACGAAGCAGAAGAAGCCGGCCCTCCCCCAGGTGCGGAAGATGCTCGGTGTCGCCGCGGCCAAGCGGATCGAACGGGAGAGCCCAAGGCGCCTGCGGGGGTTCCGGGGCGGGCGACGCACTCTCGCGGTCTTCGCGGCCAGCCTCGTGGTCAGCGGCACTGCTCTCGCCGCGGCCACCGGCTGGAACCCGTTGAGCCAGGATCAGTTCGCGCGCGCCCTGAACCACCGGTGCGGCGCCTTCAAGGCGACCAACGAAGGAGGGACCGCGATCTACCGGATCATCGCCTACGGCAGCCCAGAGCTCTCCTGCCGCGCGGCCACCAACGTGATCGAGGCGTTCTGGCACGGAGAAGGCATCCACCGCGGTGGGCGGTTCACCTTCAACAGCTTCTACGTCTTCAAGCGGTTCCCAGGATGGCGTTGCCAGGAAGCGGCGGGCTCGGGTAAGTGCAGCTCTCGGGATGGCGCGATCGCCGCTTACGACGCGCTGCTGCCGGGCGAGCAGTCCTTGGCCAGGACCGAGGCCTCGCGAGCGCGCAGCCTCGTTCGGAGCCAGGGAAGATCGGCGCTTCTGGTCGTCTCCTCGCGGGGCGCCGGTGCCGTGCGCCTCGGTATGACCGCGGAGGACCTTCAAAGGCGGGGTCTGATCGGGCAGCTCAGGCCCGGCTGCGAGCTATATCCGCGCGGGCGCTTCGCCGCGCTGAGGCCCCCGCTGAGTGGCTTCGCGACGTTCGCCAACGGCAAGGCCCAGGGCGAGAAGGCCCGGCTCACCTCGCTTGACATCACGGGTGGAGCGGAAACGGCGAGGAACATCGGCATCGGCTCCAGTCCTCAGGAAGCGCTGCGCGCCTATCCCCGGTCGCGCTTCGAATCTGGCACGAACCCAGAGACCGAAACCGTCCTCAACACCGGCCGCATCCGGGTCCCGGATGCCTCGAAACCCAGGTTCACCTTCCTTCTGCGCTCTGCCGGCGCCGGGGTCGTCGACATCGCTGTTCCCGCTCCTCTTCCCTGCGAGTAGCCCAGCCCGACGGGCGGATCGCCTACTCGGGCGGCAGCCGGGTCGGCATCTGGATCCGGGCCATCGCCTTGACCATGAAGAAGAAGAAGACGCCGGCGCCGACCAGCAGCGCCAGCGTCACCGCGAACTGGCCGACCGTGGTCGCCTGCAGCGCCAGGCCGAAGAAGGCACTGAAGATCAGGAAGACGAGGATCAGCTGGAAGCCGAGCACGGCCCAGTAGCGGGCGCGCCACATGCCCCAGGCCATCACGCCCATGATCAAGGCCGGTGCCAGCACCTGGGGGACCTTCGGCGCCTCGCCGTCGACCTGGACGCCGGCCAGGTAGCCGATCAGGATCGAGACGGCGACCAGGCCGGAGACGACCGCGCCGATCGTCACCACGGCCGGCCGCTCGCCCTCGGCCAGCGGCACCAGGGCTTCGCGGGCTTCCTGGTTGCGCCGCTCGGCCTTCGCGTAGCCGCGCTGCATCCGGTTGGCAGGTGGCGCCGATCGGGAACCGGAGCCGCCCCCGCCGCGGCGCTTGCGCTTGACGCGGCCGCTCGTCCCCGCCTCCCGGTCCTCAGCCACCGGGCGCGACTCCCCGCCAGGGCGCCGGGTGGTCGAGCAGCTCGTCCTGGCCGTTGGCCTCGGCGTCCGCGGCGGCGCCGAAGGCGCGGCGCAGGGAGGCCGCGGCGGCGCCCGGATCGGCGGCATCGCGGATCGCCCGCACCGCGCAGAGCCGGCGGGCGCCGGCGCGCACGACCCGCTCGGCGTTGGCGGCGTCGATGCCGCCGATCGCGAAGAACGGCCGGCTCACCTGTTCGGCCGCGTGGGCTATGAGCTCGAGCCCCACCGCCGGCCGCCCCTCCTTCGTTGGCGTCTCCCAGATCGGCCCGACGGAGATGTAGTCGACCGGGCGCTCGGCCGCCGCGGCGATCTGCTCCTGGGAGTGCGTGGAGAGGCCGACGATGGCGTCCGGTCCCAGCAAGGATCGGGCCTGCTCGGCGCTGAGGTCGTCCTGGCCGACGTGGACGCCGTCGGCGTCGCAGGAGCGAGCCAGGTCGGGATCGTCGTTGAGGATGAAGAGGGCGCTGTGGTTGTCGGCGAGGCGGCGGAAGATGCCGGCGGCGCGTTCGATCTCCGGCCGGCCCAGCTCCTTCTCCCGCAGCTGAACGATGTCGACCCCGCCGCCGAGCGCTGCCCGCAGCAGCGGTTCGGGGTCCTGGCCGTTGGGGCGGGCGCCGCAGCAGAGGTAGAGGCGAGCGGTGCGCAGCCGCTCGTGCCGCAGCGGGCCAGCACCCTCGGGAGGCGAGAAGCTCATGCCCCGATTATGAACCGCCCCCGTCTCCGGCCCCGCTTGCGCGCGGCGCGGGAGGGGTAGCATCGAAGATGTAAACGGGAGCCCGCGAGGGCTGAGAGGGTGGCATCGAGGCCACCGACCGTCTGAACCTGATCCGGGTAATGCCGGCGGAGGTAATGGCGTGAGCGAGAAGCGGTTCGACGCGATATTCATCGGTGGCGGGGTGATCGGCCTCAGCTGCGCCTGGCGCGCGGCGCGGCGGGGGGCGCGGGTCGTCGTGCTGGAGCGCGCCGCGCCGCCGGCCGGAGCGACCAAGGTGGCCGCCGGGATGCTGGCGCCGGTCGGCGAGCTGACCTTCGGCGAGCCGGAGCTGCTGCGGATGACGCTCGCCGCGGCGCGCCTGTACCCGGAGTTCGTCGCCGAGCTGGAGGCGGCAAGCGGTCTCGCCACCGGCTACCGGCGGCAGGGGGCGCTGCACGTCGCGCTGGACCGCGACGAGGCGGAGCAGCTGCGCCGGGTACACGACCTGCAGCGCTCGCTCGACCTCGAGGCCGAGTGGCTGGCGCCGCGCCGCTGCCGCGAGCTCGAGCCCGGGCTGACGCCGTCCTTCCACGGCGGGGTCTTCGCCCCCGGCGAGGCGTCGGTCGACCCGCGGGCGCTGGCGCGGGCGCTCCTCGCCGCCCTCTCCGGGGCCGGGGGAGAGCTGCGGACGGGATGCGAGCCGGTCGGTGGGGTGTGGGAGGGGGAACGGCTGGTTGGCGTGCGGACCGTCTCCCGGGGTGGCGACAAGCCGACCGAGGAGCTGCGGGCCGACGCGGTGGTGCTGAGCAGCGGCGCCTGGTCAGGGGCCGCGGAGTGGCTGCCCGAGCGGGCGCGACCGCCGGTGCGGCCGGTGAAGGGCCAGGTGCTCGAGCTGCGCGGCCGGGAGGGCGAGCCGCCCTGCGAGCGGATCCTCGCTTCCGAGCGGGTCTACCTGGTGCCGCGCCCGGACGGGCGGCTGATCGTCGGCGCGACCAGCGAAGAGCGGGGCTTCGACACCACCGTCCTCGCCGGTGGCGTCCACGAGCTGCTGCGCGAGGCCTACCGCCTGCTGCCCGACGTCGCCGAGATGGAGCTGCTCGATGCGATCGCCGGCCTGCGCCCCGGCACGCCCGACAACCTTCCCTTCGTCGGGCCGGGCGCCCTGGACGGCCTCCTGCTCGCCACCGGCCACTACCGCAACGGCATCCTGCTGGCGCCATTGACCGCCGAGGCGATCGCCGCCCACCTCGCCGGCGAGCCAGCGCCGGAGGAGGCCCTCCACGCCCACCCAGCATGGTCATCGTCCGCCGTCCACCCCGAGTGGTCGTCCTTTGGGACGGATAGCGACCGAAATGACTGCCACCCGGATGGTGACCGGGCTGTCGAGAGGGCCGCGCGATGAGGATCGAGCTGAACGGCGAGCCGCGCGATCTGCCGGCGGGGACGACGCTGGCCGACGCGGCGCGCGAGGCCGGCGCCGGGGAGGGGGCCCGCGGGATCGCGGTCGCCCTCGACGGCGAGGTCGTTCCGCGCGGCGAGTGGGAGGCGACGCCGCTGCGCGAGGGTCAGGCGGTCGAGGTCCTGGCGGCGATCCAGGGCGGCGCCGAGACCTGGGAGCTCGGGGGCAGGCAGTGGTCCTCCCGGCTGATCGCCGGCACCGGTGGCTTCCGCTCGCTGGAGCAGATGGAGGCGGCGCTGGCGGCAGCCGGGACGGAGATCGTCACCGTCGCCCTGCGCCGCATCGACCCCGCCGCCGAGGGCTCGGTGCTGGAGCTGATCAACCGGCTCGGTCTCTTCGCCCTCCCCAATACCGCCGGTTGCTACACGGCGCGGGACGCGGTCCGCACGGCCCAGCTCGCTCGCGAGGCCTTCCAGACCGAGTGGATCAAGCTGGAGGTGATCGGCGACGACCGCACCCTCTATCCCGACGCGGTGGAGCTGCTCGACGCCGCCGAGCAGCTGGTCGCCGACGGCTTCACCGTCCTCCCCTACACCAATGACGATCCGATCCTCGCCCGCCGCCTCGAGGAGGCCGGCTGCGCCGCGGTGATGCCGCTCGGCTCGCCGATCGGCTCCGGCGCCGGCATCCGCAACCCGTACAACGTCGCGATCATCACCGAGCGGGCCGAGGTGCCGGTGATCCTCGACGCCGGCATCGGCACCGCCTCCGACGCCGCCCTGGCGATGGAGCTCGGCTGCGACGCCGTCCTCGCCGCCAGCGCGATCTTCGGCGCCGAGGAACCGGCGGCGATGGCCCGCGCTCTGCGCGCCGGGGTCGAGGCCGGCCTCGCCGCCCGCCGCGCCGGCCGCATCCCCCGCCGCACCCACGCCGAGGCTTCGACCGCCTACGAGGGCCTGCCGGAGCTCTCCTGAGCTTCCCGCCACCGCGCCCAACCTGGACGCCGCGCCACTCAACCTCCCTCTACCATGAGCACGGCGCCCCTGTAGCTCAGCTGGTTAGAGCGGCGGCCTTTTAAGCCGCGCGGCGCGGGTTCGAGTCCCGCCGGGGGCATTTGACGGCAAGCGCATTGTAATGCCGAATGCCGCAGACCCAACGCCTGAAGTTCCACCGGCAGATGGTTCATGGGCACCAATTTTGGGCATCAAGGGGGTTTCCCTCATACTTGCGTCCCTCGCTTGACAGCGTGCGATTCGTCTTTTCCGTACAATGTCCGGGTATGGAGCCGACCACGAGCCCGAAGACGCGCCGGATCGAAGTTCGGCTGAGTGACGAGGAGCGCCAGCTCGATGCGGCTGCCGCGTCGGCCCTAGGTGAGAGCCTTAGCGACTTCTTTCGCCGCGCCGCCCAGACGCGGGCCCAGGAGGTACTGGCCAATCAGCGCATGATCGCGCTCAGCGACGTGGAGGCAAAGCGCTTCCTAGAGGCGCTGGAGCAGTCTGACGAGGGCACGATAGACCGGCTCGAAGACCTCCGCCGTCGCGCGTGAGCGAAGCGGCCGCGCTCACCGAGCGCTATGACCCAACAGGTCACAAGGTGGCGAATTTTGCGTGTGGCGAGGAGTCACTTGACCGGTGGCTGCATCGTTACGCGGGCCAGAGCGAGCGACGCGACGCGACGCGAACCTTTGTGGCCGCCGATGAGCATCGCGTAGTACACGGCTACTACACGCTCGTGGCCGGACAGCTTGAGCACGCCGCGGCAACGGAGTCTGTGCGCAAGAGCCTCTCGCGCCACTTCCCGATCCCGGTGGCAATCCTGGCTCGTCTTGCCGTCGACAAGCGCAGCCAGGGCCAGGGGCTAGGTGCGTCGCTGCTCAACGATGCCTTCGAGCGGATATGCCGAGCCGCACAGGAGGTTGCCGTACGAGCCGTGGTAGTGCACGCGATCGACGAGACGGCGGCGGACTTCTACGAGCGCTTCGGCTTTCGCAGCCTCAGCACCGCGCCGCGGACGCTGATGGTGACGCTGGCCGAGCTTCGCAGCGCCGGCTATCTGAGCACCACTTTGGGCATCGATGTCGCCAACCCAGACTGACCTACACTGCTCTTCGCTATGTCAAATCAGCGGCGACTTCGCCTCACGGAGGGCGTTGGACCTCTTTTGAGCCGCGCGGCGCGGGTTCGAGTCCCGCCGGGGGCATTGACTGGTGCAGACGGGATTTCGGGAGCGAAGCGCGACGAGCGGCTTCTCCGCGTCCCCAGCGACATCGCCGAAGAGGACGAGCTGCGCCTGGAGCGCATCCGGGCCGAGATCGAGCGGGGCTTCGCGGCGCTGGGCGACGTCGATAGTGGAGTCTCCCTATTCGGCTCGGCGCGAGTGACGGAGGGCCATCGCTGGTACGAGCTGGCGCGGGAGACCGCGGCCTGCCTCGTCGACCATGGCTTCAGCATCCTCACCGGCGGCGGCCCGGGGCTGATGGAGGCCGCCAACCGCGGCGCCGCCGAGGCGGGCGGTCTCTCGGTCGGGCTCAACATCGAGCTGCCGCACGAGCAGCACACCAACCCCTACGTCAACCGCTCCCTCGACTTCCACTACTTCTTCGCCCGCAAGCTGATGTTCGTCCGCTACGCGCGCGCCTTCGTGATCATGCCCGGCGGCTTCGGCACCCTGGACGAGATGTTCGAGAGCCTGACCCTGATCCAGACCCACCGGGTCCGGCACTTCCCGACGATCCTCGTCGACTCAGCCCACTGGCGTCCGCTGCTCGACTGGATCGACCATGACCTCGAAGACTGCGGCCTGATCGCCCCCGAGGACTACGACCTGCTGGTCCTCGCCGACCGCCCGGAGGAGGTTTGCCAGCACGTGCTGCGCGCGCAGGAGCGCCAGCAGGCGCTGACGTGAAGGCGAACGGCCCGCCGAAGTGGGCCGATGCACTGGGGGCGCGCACATCGAGCGCGCTTTGTGACCACTCTCAGGCAAGTGCTTGAACTCGGGGCGACGTGCCGTCGTAGAGCCTGAGACCGCACTGCGTGAAAGAGGGTGGCGATGAACTGCAGCCTGCTGAGAAGACTGTTGCCGGTGCTCGTGATCGGGGTCGTCGCGTTCGCGACGACGTCGGTTGGTTCGGCTGCTGCCAACGGGCCGGGGGCCGGCACCGCGACGGCGAGCAAGTCACGAGTGGCCAGGGAAGTTAAGGCCTTGAAGAAGCAGGTCGCCGCCCTGACGAGACGACTCGGCTCCCTCGAAGGACAGAAGGCGGCTCAAGGACCGCAGGGGCCCGCCGGACTCAGAGGTCCCGCCGGGCCTGTCGGGCTCACGGGCGCCACCGGGCCCGCGGGACCCGTTGGAGCCGCCGGACCTACCGGGCCCGCGGGAGGGGCGACCGGGCCTGTCGGACCCACCGGGCCCACTGGGCCGGCCGGCCCCACCGGAGCCACCGGGCCGGCGGGATCGCTCGAGGGTCCGGCTGGAGGGGCACTGACCGGCACTTACCCCAACCCTCTGCTCGCCCCCGACGTCGTGAGCTCTCCGAACATCGTCAACGGCACGATCGTTGGCGCCGACATCGAATCCGGCGCGATCGGCTCGACCGAGATCGGGGATGAATCAGTGGGCAAGTCGGACCTTGGCCCGCTCAGCGTCACCGCCCCGAAGCTGGGCGTGATCACCCGGGCAGTGGCAACGGGCGCCGTCGCCATCGGCAGCGAACGAACCGTCAAGGCAACCTGCCCGGAAGGCAGCCGCATGCTCTCGGGCGGGGCGAGATGGGAAGTCGAAAACCTCCAGGGAATGTCCCTCTCCTACAACGGACCGGACCCCGACCCAACCGCCGTCCGCACCTGGGAGGCCCGGGGGAGGAACGGGAGCGCCGCCAACCAGCTGTTCGAAGTCGTCGCGCTCTGCCTGACGTAGAGGCGCGGCGGGATCAGCGGTCGGGAGCCCCCGCTCGCGCCGTTCCGGAGTCCGAGGCGACTCAGTGGCGGAAGTGGCGGTGCTTGGTGAAGACCATCGCCACCCCGGCTCCCTCGCAGGCGGCGATCACCTCGGCGTCGCGTTTGGAGCCGCCGGGCTGGATCACCGCCGTGGCGCCGGCCTCGATCGCCAGCTCCGGCCCGTCGGCGAAGGGGAAGAAGGCGTCTGAGGCGAGCGCCGAGCCGGCGAGCAGGGCCTCGGCCTCCTCGCCGCGAGCCTCGCGGCACTTCTCGACCGCCAGCCGCACCGAATCGACGCGGCTCATCTGGCCGGCGCCGATCCCCAGCGTGGCGCCGTCCTTGGCGAGCACGATCGCATTGGAGCGCACCCGGCGGCAGACCGTCCAGGCGAAGAGCAAGTCGCGCCACTCGGCCTCGCTGGGCTGCCGCTCGGTCATCGCCTCCATGATCTCCCGCGGCTCGGGATCGCCGTCGCGGTCCTGGATCAGCACCCCGCCCATCACCTTCTTGAGGTCGCGTTCGCCGGGGTCGGGCTGGCGGCGCTCCTCCTCGTCGAGGATGCGGATCGATTCCTTCTGCTGCAGGACGTCGAGGGCGCCGTCCTCGTATCCCGGCGCCAGCAGCACCTCGACGAAGTTCTCGTGCAGCTTCTCGGCCAGCGCGACGCCGACCCGCCGGTTGAAGGCGATCACCCCGCCGTAGGCGGAAAGCGGGTCGCAGGCGAGCGCCTTCAGGTAGGCCTCCAGCGCCTCGGCGCCTACCGCCACCCCGCAGGGGTTGTTGTGCTTGACGATCACGCAGGCCGGCGCCTCGAAGTCGCCGACCAGGGCCCGCGCCGAGTCGAGGTCGAGCACGTTGTTGAAGGACAGCGCCCTGCCGTGCAGCTTCGAGGCCCGGGAGAGGATGTGGGTGCGGGCGCCGGCCTCCGCGTAGAGCGCCGCCCGCTGGTGCGGGTTCTCGCCGTAGGAGAGGTCGAGGACCTTGTCGTAGGAGACCGCCAGGTGTTCCGGGAAGTCCTCGTACTCCATCGAGAACCAGCGGCTGATCGCGGCGTCGTAGCGCGCGGTCTGGGCGAAGGCCTCGTTGGCGAGCCAGTGGCGGGTCGCGGCGGAGACCTCGCCGTCGCTCTCCTCAAGCTCGGCCAGCACCGCGTCGTAGGACTCGGGCTTGACGACGACGGCGACGCTCTCGTGGTTCTTCGCCGCGGCGCGGATCATCGTCGGCCCGCCGATGTCGATGTTCTCGACTGCCACGTCGTGCGTCACCTCGGGCCCGGCGATCGTCTGCTCGAACGGGTAGAGGTTGACGCAGACCAGGTCGATCGGCGCGATCCCCTCGCGCTCTAGCGTCG
>DATAEW010000093.1:0-3566 GCA_036257815.1 Solirubrobacterales bacterium | reverse complement strand
CGGGATCGTCTTCCCGCCTACGGAAGGGGTCACCAGAGTCCCCGTCTTCAACGTCGAATCGATGCCCGGCGAAGCGGCCCGGTTCGGGCTCAAACTGGCCGGCAACGACGTCTTCCTGGAGGGCGACGTCGCCTGGTGGGGCGACTACCACGAGGGGTTCACGATCCACGTGCCGGCGGCCGTCCCCGAAGCCCTCGCCGGGCCGCTCGGCCTGTTGCCCGGCGAAACCGGGCTGATCCTCAAAAACCGCCTCGTCTTCGACGGCCGTTCGGGCGACGGCACCTTCATCACCACTCCCAGCACCTGCCTCGGGCCGGCCTACGCGCCGAGCTGGACGCCGGGCGAACTTCCCAGCGGCCCCTCCGGCCACGCCTACTCGACCCTGCTGCGCGCCGACTCGGCGAGCAAACCCGACCCCGGTTTCCCCAACGACTCCACCTTCTTCGAGTCGCCGATCCCGCCCGGCACCTCGCCGAAAGAATGCACCACGATCCCCTACGCGCCGAGCCTTGAAAACGTCGAACCGGGGACCGCCGCGGTCAACTCGCCCGCCGGGGCGGCGCTGACGATCCGGGTCCCGCACATCCTCGGCGGCGACGAACAGGACAGCTCCGACACCCGCGCCGCCACCGTCACCCTGCCGGCGCGGATGGGGATCAACCCCTCGGCCGCCAACGGTCTGCAGGCCTGCACCGACGCCCAGTTCGGCAAGGGGACCCAGAACCCGGTCGGCTGTCCGGCCGCCTCGCGAATCGGCACGGTGAAGATCGAATCGCCGCCGCTGCCCGAAGGCGCGCTCGAAGGCCCGGTCTTCGTCGGCCAGCAGCTCAGTCGCGACCCGACCTCGGGGAACGAGTACCGGATCTTCGTCGACGCCGAGTCGGCCCGCTACGGGATCTCCGCCCGCCTGATCGGCAACGTCCGCGCCGATCCGCGCAGCGGCCAGCTCAGCACCACCTTCGCCGAGGACCCGCAGGTTCCGTTCAGCTCCGCCGTGCTGCGCTTCGACGGCGGCGCCCGCGCCGTCCTCAGCAGCCCCCCGACCTGCGGACCGAACACCACCACCGCCTCGATGGTCCCCTGGTCGGGCAACCCGCCCGCCACCCCGTCGAAGAGCTTCAACCTCACCGCCACCCCCGGCGGCGGCGCCTGCCCGGCGACGATGGCGGCGCGCGCCTTCGCGCCGGGCTTTGGCGCCGCCCCGAGGAGCAGCGCGGCCGGGGCCTACAGCCCGCTCTCGATCCACCTCTCGCGCGGCGACGGCCAGCAGGAGCTGAAAGGGGCGCAGATCCTCCTCGCCCCGGGGATGACCGGGCGACTCGCCGGCATCCCCTACTGCCCTGAGGCGGCGCTCACCGGCGCGGCCGCCCGCGCCGGCGCCGCGGAGGCGGCGAGCTCGAGCTGCCCGGTCGCGAGCCAGGTCGGTATCGCGACGATCGCCGCCGGCACGGGCCCGGCGCCGCTGACGATCGCCGGCAAGGTCTTCCTCTCAGGCCCCTACCACGGGGCTCCTCTCTCCCTGGCGGTCGTCACCCCCGCCACGGCAGGCCCGTTCGACTTGGGAACCGCCGTGGTGAGGGTGGCGCTGTTCGTCAACCCCGAGACGGCTCAGGTCAGCGCCGTCTCCGACCCGATTCCCGACGTCTTCGGCGGCACGCAGCTGAGCATCCGCTCGGTCGATCTCTCGATCGACCGGCCGCGTTTCAGCCTCAACCCCACGAGCTGCGAGCCGTCGTCGATCGGGGGCGTGCTGAACGGCGGCGGGGCGGATCCCTCCAACCCCGCCGCCTTCAGCGCCGTCCCCGTCAGCGCGCCGTTCCGGGCCACCGAGTGCGGCGCCCTCGGCTTCCGCCCGAAGCTGGTGACCAAGCTGACCGGCGGTCCGGGTTCGACCAGGCGGGCCAGGAACCCGGGTCTGAAGGCGACCCTGACCGCCCGCGAAGGCGACGCCAACATCCGCCGCACGGTTCTGACCCTGCCGCACTCCGAGTTCCTCGACCAGGCCCACATCCGCACCATCTGCACCCGCGTGCAGCTCGCCGCCAGCGCCTGCCCGCCGGGCTCCGTCTACGGCTTCGCCCGCGCCAAGACGCCGCTGCTCGACGACGAGCTCGCCGGGCCGGTCTACCTGGTCGCCTCCGACCACGAACTGCCCGACCTGCTGGCCGACCTCAAAGGCCAGGTGGAGATCCACCTGCGGGGGGTGATCAGCGCCGCCAAGGCCCGCATCAAGACCGTCTTCGATCCGCTGCCCGACGTACCGGTCAGCCGGTTCACGATGACGATGTTCGGCGGCAAGCGGAGCCTGCTGCAGAACTCGCGCAACCTCTGCGGCAAGCCGGCGCTCTCCGTGCTGGCGCTGGCGGCCCAGAACGGCAAGCGGATCAAAGCCCGCAAGGTTCCGCTGCGCGTCCCCGCCTGTCACGTCAGCCACCCGCGGCCATCGCGACGCGGTTAGAAACACGGTTAGCTGGGAATAGGACCGGCATGAGGAGCCGGGGACTGGGATGGAGCGGGCTCTGCGTGGCCCTGATTGCGCTGGTCCTCGGCAGTGCCCCCGCGCCAGCCAACGCGGCCTTCGGGATCGCCAAATGGGAAGCGGGGACGTGCAAACTCCCGACCTGCGAATACAGCAGTCCGGAAGCGCTCTTCTTCACCCAGGTGGCGGGACGCCCGCCGGATGGGATCACCGACTTCGCCGTCAACCAGAACGGCCTCGGCTTTCCGGAAGGCGCGATCAGGGATGTCCGCGTCGACCTCCCGCCGGGCCTCAGCGTCAACCCGCAGGCCACCGCGCAGTGCACCGAAGCGGAACTGGAAGGCCCCGGCTGCCCGCCCGCCTCCCGCGTCGGCACGGTTGAGATCACCGCTGTCGAACCGCTCGGCCTCGGTGTGCCGATCCCCGGCGTCGTCTACAACATCGTCCCCAGACAGGGCGAGCCGGCCGAGTTCGGCTTCCACGTGTCGGTCCCGCTGCTGATCAATGCCACCGTCTACCTCGAGGGCACCGTCAACTGGGAGAGCGACTACCACGAGGGGTTCACGATCCGCCAGGCGCCGAACTCGGCGCCGCTGGCGCGCAACCGCCTGATCTTCGAAGGGACCACCGGCGACGGCTCGTTCATCACCGTCGGCAGCAACTGCGAAGGCTCGACCACCACCGGCCTCACCGTCGACTCCTACGAAGCGCCCGGCTCCTACCTGCACTACGACACGACGCCGATCGAACCCGTGGGTCCGCGGATCAAACCGACCGGCTGCGACAAAGTCCCGTTCAACCCCTCACTGGCGGTCGAACCCGGAACGACCCAGACCGATTCGCCGACCGGCGGCGCCGTCGACGCCAAGGTCCCCTTCGAACCGGCGGCGCCGATCGGCCAGGCCAACGTCAAGCGGGCGACCGTCAGCCTGCCCCGCGGGATGGGCCTCAACCCGTCTGCCGCCGAAGGCCTGCAGGCCTGCACCGACGCTCAGTTCGGGAAGGGGATCGCGATCGGCAACCGGATCACCGAACCGGAAAAAGTCCACCCGCCGGCGATCGGCTGTCCGGCCGCCTCGCGGATCGG
>DATAEW010000081.1:0-16318 GCA_036257815.1 Solirubrobacterales bacterium | reverse complement strand
CCGTCAGCGCCCCCCAGTTCGCCGGCCTCTCGCGGCTCGATCAGCACCGGCTGGTCAAGGCAGCGGTCAAGGAGCGCTTCGACGACGGCACGATCCACGCGCTCTCGGTGAAGACCGAAGCGCCTGCCTGAGCACCACCCTCGTAGACAAAAAGTTACACTTCCGTGCGCCACGCGTATGGACTTCCTCCCCAGCATCAGGAGCATGAGGCTGAAGATGCGATCGACCTGGACCGACTCCCGCCTGGACGACCTGAATGGACGCGTCAGCGATCTCAGCGAGCGGATAGACGCGCAAAGCGGCCGAATCGACGCTCTTCAGCACACCATTCTCCTCGTCGGCGGCGGATTGTTTGCGGCCTTCGTCGGGCTCCTGGCCTCGATCATCGGCCTCATCGCAACCCAGATCTGAAGATTCGCGCCAAGTCCTCCGAGCCAAGAGGTCGCCCTCGCTACGATGCGGTCATGGCCGATCCAGAGCTGAAGTCGAAAGTCGAAGAGCTGATCTCCGCCAACCCGGTGCTGCTGTTCATGAAAGGCACCCCGGACATGCCGCGCTGCGGCTTCTCGATGCGGGTGGTGCAGGTGCTCGACCAGGTCGACGTCGAGTACGGCGCGATCGACGTGCTGCCGGCGCTGCAGCCGCTGCGCGAAGTCACCGCCGAGATCGCCGACTGGCAGACCTTCCCGCAGCTCTACGTCAACGGCGAGCTGGTCGGCGGCGCCGACATCGTCGAGGAGATGTTCGAGTCCGGCGAGCTGGCCGATCTGCTCGGCGTCGAGCAGCCGGAGACCACGCAGGCTGCCCAGGCGACCCCGCCCGCGCAGTCACCCCCGCTGCAGATCGAATAGCGCCTCGCCCCGTCTCCCGTCTATAGACCGAGGACGCCGAAATGCGCCGGTCAGACGGCGGCTGCCGCGCCGGTCAGACGGCGGCTGCCGCGTCGTCTTTTACTTGGAAGGACGAGCCGCAGCCGCAGGCGGCGACCACGTTCGGGTTGTTGACCTGGAATCCGGCGCCCTGCAGCCCTTCGATGTAGTCGACTTCCGAGCCGAAGACGAACTGCATGCTGACCTTGTCGACGAGGACGGCGACGCCGTCGACCTCGAAGACGTGGTCCTCCTCCTTCGCCTTGTCGAAGGCGAGCGCGTACTGGAAGCCAGAGCAGCCGCCCCCCCGCACCGCAACACGCAGCGCCTGTCCGGTGCTCTCGGGCTGGGACCCGAGCAGCTCGCCGATCTTCTCGACGGCCTTGTCGCTGAGGGTGATTGCTTCCTGGGGCGTATCGCTCACTTCAATAAGTGTAGCGGGGGGTGGCGGCAGCTCGACGGGGGTCTGCGAGAATCGCCGCCTTGAACGCGAGCGCCGAGACCGCCGTCGTCTGCGACTCCACCGCCTACCTGCCGGCCGAGCTGGTGGCCGCGCGCGGGATCGAGGTGATCAGCCTCTACGTCTCCGTTGACGACGATCAGCGGCGCGAGGCCGACATCACCGACTACGCGGCCTTCTACGAGCAGCTGCGGGCATCGCAGGCCGGGGCGACCACCTCGCAGCCGTCGATCGGCGACTTCCTCGCGATCTACGAGCCGTTGCTGGCGGCCGGTCGGGAAATCGTCTCGATCCACATCTCGGCCGGGATCTCCGGCACCTTCGAGGCGGCGGGCCAGGCGCGCGAGCGGTTGATCGAGGAAGGCAAGGGCGGCGAGCGGATTCGGGTCATGGACTCGCGCTCGGCCGCCGGCGGCATGGGCCTCTGCGCCCTCGGCGCCGCCGTGGCGGCGAGCGCCGGAGAAGGCGGTGAGGCCGCCGTGGCCAGAGCGGAGGAGACGCGCCGGTCGCTGAAGATGTGGTTCGCGATCGACACCCTCGAGTACCTGCGGCGCGGCGGGCGGATCGGCGGCGCCCGGGCCTGGATCGGCAGCGCCCTGAAGATCAAGCCGATCCTCACCCTGGAGGAGGAAATCACCCCGATCGAGCGGGTCCGAACCCGCGCCCGCTCCCTGGAGCGACTGCGCGACTACGCCCGCCAGCGCCACGATTCCGGCGCCGACGGCTGGGTCGTCCAGCACATCCAGGACGACGCAACCGCCAAGGCCCTGATCGAAGACTGCTACGAGATCTTCGGCTGCGGACCGGTCTTCACCTCGGAGATCGGCGCCGTCCTCGGCGCCCACGTCGGCCCCGGCCTGCTCGGCGTCGGCTCGGTCCGCACGGACCTCGTCGCCCCCTGACGAGATCCAGGGATTGCCAGACAAGGACGCAGGCAGCGCCGTGTGCTCTGCACACAAGCGACTGAGGACGCCGTATGGCGATTCCTGGATCCGTCAGGCGCGCCGGCGGCGGAGCATCAGGCGAACGCCCACCACGAAGCCCACAGCCGCGGCGCCGACGATCAGCTGCTGTTTGTGCTCGCGCACCTGGCGGCGCCAGTCGGTCAGCTCGGTCACCTTTCCCCGCAGGGCTTCGACCGAGGTGCCGAGCTGCTGACGCTGAAGGGTGATGTCGCGGCGGATCTCCGCCGCCGAGCGGCCGGGCAGGCCCGCCGTCGAGGGCCGGGCGGGCCGCGGCTCGGCGCTCACGACTCCTCCTTTTCCAGCATCTCCTTGGTCAGCTTCGCCTCCTCGATCGCCTGCTCGGGCACCGGCGGCGAGCCCGCCTGCAGCGAGCGGTAGGCGAAGTAGCCGGCGGCGGCGGCGACCAGCAGGAAGAGCGCCGCCTCGATGAAGAAGCCGGGCCAGGTCTTGCCGTCGAAGACCTCTTCGTTGAGCAGCCAGGCGACGCCCTCCATGACCAGGATCAGCGCCAGGAAGGCGAACACGCCGGCGGCGACGCCGACGGCCGAGCCGCGCAGGATCTTGCCGAGCTTCTCGGAGATCTCCGTCTTGGCGAGCTCGATCTCCTCGCGGATCAGCGTCGAGGCTCGTTCGGAGACGTCGAAGACCAGCTCCGCCAGCGAGCGCTCCTCGGGCGTCGCCTCGGGCGGCGGCACCGGCGGCGGGCTCTGGGTCTGGGTCGGCTCGGCCATCGCGCTACTCCGGCGGGTCTTCGTCGAAGAGGCGGCGCCAGACCGTCGCCGAGACCTTCGCCGCGACGACGCTGGCGATCGCGCCGCTGGCGGCGAGGAGGCCGCTCCAGACCAGCCTTTTGACTATCTCGTTGTCCACTTAGCTCGACCTTTCCCCGGGAGGTGGGCAGTAAACCAGGTTGGCCAGCGGCCGGTGGGCGCCCAGGGCGCTCAACGCGGCTCCAAGCCGTCGCAGATCGTCGTCACCAGCAGGTCCTTGGCCTGCTCGAAGCCCGCCTCGGTCGTCGGGATCGTGCCGAAGATCCAGCCGGAGAGCAGCTGCTCGATCGCGCCGTAGAAGGCGAGCGAGGCGAACATCGGCGCCACGTCGCCGCGGAACGCGCCGCCCGCCTGGCCGTCGGCGACGATCTTGGCAATCGAGTCGTAGGCCCGGTGGATCTCCTCCAGGTGGGTTTGGCCGAAGGAGTTGGCTGCCCGCGTCACCTCGACGATGATCACCTTCATCAGGTCGGGATCGTGCCGGTAGGACTCGAAGATGAAGGTGGCCACCGCGCCGAGCTTCTCCCGCGGGCTCTCCCCTGCCTTGTCGGCCTCCTCGATCGCCTGCAGCAGCAGCGACCAGCGCTCGACGAAGAGTTCGTTCAGCACCTCGTCCTTGGAGCGGAAGTAGTGGTAGACGAGCCCGTAGGCGACGCCGGCCTCGTCGGCGATATCGGCGACCCGGGTCGCGTGGAAGCCCTGGCGGGCGAAGACGCGCACGGCGGCGTCGAGGATCTGGCGGCGCTTGTCGACCGGCGGCGCCTGCGCCATCAGGCGTGCGCCTCCGTCAGCCGTGGCCAGGCATAGGCCTGCGGGCGGCGATTGGCCAGCGCGGGCAGCGACTCGCGGACCCGGTCCTGCGCCGCCAGGTCGAGCTCGGCGGCGATGAAGCACTCCTCGTCGGGCGCGCTCGCGAGGACGACGCCCCAGGGGTCGACGATCGCCGAACGGCCAAAGGACTCGTAGTGCGGCTCGGCCCTGCCGACCTGGTTGGGAGCGAGGAGGAAAACCTGGTTCTCGATCGCCCGCGCCCGCAGCAGCACCTCCCAGTGGTCGCGGCCGGTCGCCAGGGTGAAGGCCGAGGGCACGCCGATGAGGCGAGCACCCCGCAGGGCGAGGATGCGAAACAGCTCCGGGAAGCGCAGGTCGTAGCAAACGGCCATCCCGAGGATCAGCTCGCCGAGCGGCCCGCTCACCACCTCCGAACCGGGTTGCTCGTGCGCGGACTCGCGGTAGGAGACGCCGCCGGCGTCGACGTCGAACATGTGAATCTTGCGGTAGACGGCGATGTCCTCGCCGCCGGGACCGATCAGGACCGAGGTGTTCCGGGCCTTCTCGTCCCCGCGCTCGCTGATGCTGCCGGCGAGCAGGTGGATGCCGAGTCCGCGCGCCCACTCCCGGGCGGCGCTCAGGCTGGGGCCGTCGAGCGGCTCGGCGCCGGCCAGCAGCCGCTCACCGTCGGCCAGCAGGTTCCACTTCTCCGGCAGCGCCACCAGCTCCGCCCCGGCGGCGGCCGCATCGCGCACCAGGCGCTCGGCCGTGGCCAGGTTCCGCGCCTTGTCGCTGGTCGAATTAAGCTGTACCGCGGCTACGCGCACAGACACCCTCCGCTGATTGACTCGTCAATCAGTATAGGAGGACGAGAACCCGTGGGCGCCAGGCCCGCGACTCCCTGCGCCGGGCGGTTGCCCCCAATCCACCGGCGTAACATGGATGGTCGCGTGGACGCCGAGCGCAAGCAGGTCACCGTCCTGTTCGCGGACGTGATGGGGTCGATGGACCTCGCCGAGCAGCATGATCCCGAGGAGTGGCACGCGATCATGCAGCGCTTCTTCACGCTGCTCGCCGCCGCCGTGGAGGAGTTCGAGGGCACGGTGGACAAGTTCACCGGCGACGGGATCATGGCCGTCTTCGGGGCGCCGGTCGCCCATGAGGACCACGCGCGCCGCGCCTGCTACGCGGCCCTGCGGATGCTCGACGGCATCGCCGGCTACGCCGCCGAGCTGCGGCGCGCCGAGGGGCTCAACTTCTCGGTCCGGATCGGGATCAACTCCGGCGAGGTGGTGGCCGGCGAGATCGGCGGCGGCGAGGGCGCCTACACCGCGGTCGGCCACACGGTCGGGCTGGCACAGCGAATGGAGAACCTGGCCGAGCCCGGCAGGGCGTATCTGACCGAGCGAACCGCAGAGCTGGCGCGCGGCTTCTTCGAGCTCGACGACCTCGGCGAGTTCACGATCAAGGGGGCCAGCGAGCCGGTCCGGGTGTTCGCGCTGACGGGGATCGGCGAGGCACGGTCCCGGCTCGACCTCTCGCGCGAGCGCGGCTTCTCCCGCTTCGTCGGGCGCGACGGGGAGATGGCCGTGCTGAAGGCGGCGCTGGAGCGGGCCGGGGCCGGGGCCGGCGGGGCGGTCGGGTTGACCGCCGAGCCGGGCGTCGGCAAGAGCCGCCTCTGCCTCGAGTTCGTCGAAGGCTGCCGCGCCCAGGGGGTCGAGGTCTTCGAAGCGCAGGCCCAGGCGCACGGGAAGTCGATTCCCTTCATGCCGGTGCTGCAGATGCTGCGCGCCTTCTTCGGCATCGGCGAGCGCGAACCCGAACAGGCGGCACGGGAGAAGATCGCCGGGCGGGCGCTGCTGATGGACCCGAGCTTCGCCGAGGACCTGCCGCTGGTCTTCGACTTCCTCGGCGTCCCCGACCCCGACCGGCCGGTCCCGCAGATGAACCCGGAGGCCCGCCAGCGCGAGCTGGAAGGGATCGTCTGCCGGCTCGTCAACGCCCCGAAGCGCCGCAAGACGCTGGTCCTGCTGATCGAGGACCTGCACTGGATGGACGAGGGCTCAGAGGCGATGCTAGGCGGGCTGATCGAGTCGATCGCCGAGACGAACACCCTCGCGCTCCTCAACTACCGGCCGGAGTACTCGCCGGGCTGGAGCGGCGCCGAGAGCTTCCGCACCCTCGTGCTGGAGCCGCTGACGCGCGAGGACACCGCCGAGCTGCTGCGCGACCTCGCCGGCGAGGACCCCTCGCTCGACGGGCTCGACGAGCCGATCCACCAGCGCACCCAGGGCAATCCCTTCTTCATCGAGGAGATCGTCCGCGAGCTGTCCGAGGCGGGATACCTGGAGGGCGAGCGCGGCGCCTATCGCCTGGCCCGGCCGGTCGACGACGCGGGTGTGCCGGCGACCGTGCAGGCGATCCTCGCGGCGCGCATCGACCGGCTCGACGCCGAGGCAAAACGCCTGCTCCAGGTCGCCTCGGTGGTCGGCAAGGAGATGAGCAGCCAGGCGCTCGGACTCGCCGCCGGCCTCGACCCCGAACGCATCGACGCGACGATCTGCCGCCTCACCGACGCGGGCTTCCTCTACGAAGCGGAGATCTATCCACAGCGGGTGCTCGCCTTCCGCCATCCGCTGACCCGCGAGGTCGCCTACGGGACCCAGCTTGCCGAACAGCGCGCCGAGACCCACGCGGCGGCGGCGCGGGCGCTCATCGCCCTGGAGGGCGAGCGGCTCGACGAGCTCGCGGGCCTGGTCGCCCACCACATGGAGGAGGGCGGCGAGACGCTGAAAGCGGCGCGCTGGTACGCGCGTGCCGCCCACTGGGCCGGGCACAGCCGGCCCCAGGACTCGCTGCGGCTCTGGCAGCGGGTGACCGACCTCGCCGACCGGCTGCCCGAGGACGAGGAGACGACGGCGCTGTCGCTGCTCTCGCGCATGCTGCAGCTCGAATACGCCTGGCGACTGGGGATGGAGCGCGAGCACGCGGAGCGGCTGGCGGCCGAGGCGAGGGCGCTGGCCGAGCGGAGCGGCGACCTCAAGGCGCTGACGATGCTGAAGGCCCTGACCTCGGCCCGGCCGGGCCTCGTCGGGCACACCCGCCAGTGGGTGGCGGCGACCGAGGAAGCGATCGCCCTCGCGGACCGCTCAGGCGACCCGGCCCTGCGGGCTGCGATGCGGGGGATCGCCGCCTACGCCTATATGTGCGCCGGCGACCTCGACGGGCTCGACGCGGCGACCGACCAGATGCTGGAGCTGATCGGCGACGATCCCGATCTGGGCGCCGGGATCATGGTCGGCAGCCCGCGCGCCTGGGGGCTGACCGCGAAGTCGGTGGCGCTGCAGGAGCGGGGTCAGCTCGAGCAGGCCGAGCGTCTGCTCGACCAGGCGCTGCGCGAAGCCAGCGAACGTGGGGACCCCGAGGCCGAGAGCTGGAGTCTCGGCACCAAATCGTCGAACCTGGCCGATCGCGGCGAGACCGAGGCGGCGCTGGCGCTGGCCCGCCGCAACTGCGAGCTGACCGAGCGGCTCGGCGACGTGTTCTCGCGCAGCATGGCCCTCAACAGCCTGAGCTTCGTCCACCTCGAGGCGGGCGAACACGCCGCGGCGCTGGAGGCGATCGACCGCAGCGACTCGATCTACCGCGCAGCGATGGAGAGCGGCGGCGAGTCCGAGGGCTGGCGGGCGACCCTGCGGGCGCGGGCGCTGGTCGGTCTCGGCCGTGGCGAGGAGGGCCTCGCCGAGGCGGAGTGGGCGGTCGAGACGGCGCGCCGCCGGGGCATGAACTGGCAGCTGCCGCCCGCGCTGCTGGCGCTCGCGCAGGCCCGGGCGGCAACCGGCGGCGCGGGCGTCCTCGAGGCGCTCGAGGAGGCGATGGCGGTCGCCGCCCGCCACGACCACCGCCTGGCGATGACGCGGATCGAAGCGCAGCGCGAGTCGCTGGTCGGCGCCACCCGCTGAGGACCCGCTTCAGTCGCGGCGCTCGCCGTGGCGCTCGAGCTCGGCGACCAGCAGCTTGGTGTGCAGGGCGGCGATCAGGTCCTGCAGCGGCTCGGCGCCCGCTTCCAGCATCTCCACCACCCGCTCCGCCGGCACCTCACCGGCCAGCCGTTCCATCACCACGTCGACCTCCTGGCGGACCAGCTCTTCGATCGCGGTCTTGTAGCGCAGGGTGTCGTAGACGGTGAACCCGATCTGCTCGTCGTAGCCGCCGGCGCGGAAGCGGCTGATCGCCTCGATGATCGTCACGTCGGAAGGGGTGTAGCCGCGACTGTTGGGAGTGAGGACCTCCAGCTCGGCCAGCCGGCCGAGCACCTCGGCAGGGACCCCGTAGCGCTCCCGCACCTCGGCGGCGCTGGTCCGCGAGCGCTCGCCGGCCAGCGCTCGGTTGAGGATCTGGTCCTCCAGCTCGAGCATCGCCTCGGCACGTTCAGGATCGTCTTCCAGCACCGCCCGGATCGCCTTCAGCGGCATGAACCGCTTCTCCTGCAGGCGCTTGATCAGGCGGATCCGGTCGACGAACTCGGGCGGGTAGTAGGCCATGTTGCGGCTCGTCTTAACCGGCTCGGGCAACAGGCCCTCGCGCAGGTAGTGCTTGATCGTCGGTGCCGGCACGCCCGAGGCCTCCGCCAACTCGCCGATCCGCAGCAGCTTCTCGGTCCCGGCGCTCATCAGGCGATGAAGGTCGTCGCGCCGTCGGCGCTGGGGCCGGCGGCGGCGCCGGACTCCTTCATCGCCGCGATTTCCTCCCGCGAGTACCCCGCCTCGGCGAGCACCTCGTCGGTGTGCTCGCCGAAGGCCGGCGCCGGCCGGGTCGGGTCGGCCGGCGTGCGGCTGAGCTTCACCGGCGTGCCGAGCTGGCGCACCGCCCCGAGCCGCGGCTGCCGCAGCTCGATCACCATCTCCCGCGCCCGCACCAGCTCGGAATCGAGCGCCTCGTCGAGGTCGAGGACCGGCTCGATGCAGCAGTCGTGCTGGTCGTTGAAGGCCCGCCACTCCTCCCGCGCGCGCGAGCGGAAGACGGCGGCGACCTCGCGCCAGGCGTCGGAGCCGGGGGCCTCGAACTGCTTCTCGATCAGGTCGGGACGCCCGACGCCGTCGCAGAACGCCGCCCAGAACTTCGGCTCCAGGGCACCGCAGGTGACCCAACCGTCAGCAGCTTCGTAGGGCAGGTAGCAGAGCAGGCCGCCGTTGAGCGAGCCGGTGCCGCGGCGCGGCACCTCGCCGTCGCAGAAGTAGGCCCCGGCGACCATCGCCAGCCAGGAGAGGGCGCCGTCGGCCATCGATACGTCGACGAGCTGGCCCTCGCCCGAACGCCGCCGCTCGTGCAGCGCCGCCAGCACCCCGAAGGCGGCGATCAGCGCGCCGCCGCCGAGGTCGGCGATCTGGCCGCCCGGCTGCACCGGGGGCCCGTCCTTCGTCCCGGTCAGGCCGAGCAGGCCGGTCAGGCCGAGGTAGTTCATGTCGTGGCCGGCGCGCCCGGCGTAGGGCCCGTCCTGGCCGTAGCCGGTGATCGCGCAGAAGACGATCCCCGGGTTGGCCTGGCGCATCCGCTCGTAGCCGACGCCGAGCCGGTCGAGCACGCCCGGGCGGAAGCCGTCGAGGACGACGTCGTAGCGCCCGGCCAGCCGCAGCAGCGCCTCGCGGCCGGCCTCGCTTTTCAGGTCGAGGCGAATCGAGCGCTTGCCGCGGTTGAGCGAGAGGTAGAGGGCCGAGCGCGTGCCCAGCCCCTGCGCGGACTCCTCGCCGTAGTAGGGCGGCGCCCAGCGGATGTAGTCGCCCATCCCGGTGTCCTCGACCTTCAGCACCTCGGCGCCGAGGTCGGCCAGCAGCAGCGAGCAGAAGCCGCCCGGCAGCAGCCGAGTCAGGTCGAGGACCTTGACGTCTGAGAGCGGCAGCTCGCCCACCGCGTCAGACCTCCGCGCGCTTCGGCACCCCGAGCAGCTCGCGGGCCTCGGCGACGCTGGCCGCGCGGCGGCCGATGTCCTCGGCCATCTGCCGCGCCTTGGCGATCAGCTCGCCGTTGGACTTGCACATCTCGCCGTTCGGCAGGTAGAGGTTGTCCTCGACCCCGGCGCGGACGTTGCCGCCGAGGACCAGCGAGGAGGCGAGCAGCTTCCACTGGTCGCGTGAGATCCCGATCACCTGCCACTGGTTCGGCCCCTCCGGACCATCCGGGATCTGCTCCGACATCAGGCTGACATTGCGCGGCGTCGGCCGGATGCCGCCGGTCACCCCCATCACCAGCGAGATCTGCAGCGGCGGCTCCAGCAGGCCCATGTCGATCAGCGGGTCGAGGTTGGCGACGTGGCCGGAGTCGAAGCACTCGTGCTCGGGCTTGATCCCCAGCTCCTTCATCTCGGTCAGGAACTCGACGATCGTGTCGAAGCTGTTCTCGAACACCGCCTTGAAGACGAAGTCCTTGCGTCGCTTGGAGTACTTGGCGGAGTTCATCGAGGACATGTTCAGCGCGGCGACGTCGGGGCGCAGCGCCCGCAGGTACTCGAGCCGCTTCTCGATCGGGATCCCGATCGCCCCGGTCGAGTAGTTGACGATCACGTCGCCGACCTCGGCCAGGATCGCCTCGGTGATCGCCCTGAAGTCCTCGACCTCGTAGGACGGCGTGCCGTCGGGCTTGCGGGCGTGGATGTGGATCTGCGAGGCACCCTCCTCGACCGCGCGGCGTGCCTCGGCCGCGTACTCCTCCGGGGTGTAGGGGATCGCCGGGCACTGGTCGCGGTTGGCGATCACGCCGCTGATCGAGCAGCTGATGATCACCGGATCGTCGAAGCTGCTCATGCCGAACCTCCCGTTGGCGCGAAATTGCCGGATACCGCAACTATTGCGCCACTCATACGGGCATCACCCCGTGGCGTTTACGCGGCTTCTCGACCTGCTTGTGGCGCGCCATGCGAAGCGCCCTGACGATCGTCGGCCGGGTCTCGCGCGGGTCGATGATTTCGTCGATCACCGCGTTGCCGGCGGCGATGTAGGGGTCGATCCGCTCGCGCACCGCGTTCAGCATCGCCTCGCGCGCCGCCTCCGGATCCTCCGCCGCCTCGATCGCCGAGCGGCCGATGATTTCCACCGCCCCCTCGGCGCCCATCACCGAGATCTCGGCCCCCGGCCAGGCGACGATCAGGTCGGGCTCGTACGCCTTGCCGCACATCACGTAGTAGCCGGCGCCGTAGGCCTTGCGGACGACCACGGTCACCTTCGGCACGGTGGCCCGGCTGACCGCGTAGAGCAGCTTGGCGCCGTGGCGGATGATCCCCGCCTGCTCGACCTTCGAGCCGACCATGAAGCCGGGGATGTCCTGGAGGAAGACCAGCGGGACGTTGAAGGCGTCGCAGAGGTTGATGAAGCGCGCCGCCTTGTCGGAGGAGTCGTTGTCGAGCACCCCGGCCAGGTGCTTGGGCTGGTTGGCGACGATCCCCACCGGCTGGCCGCCGAAGCGGGCGAGGCAGGTGATCACGCTGCGGGCGAATTTCGGCTTCAGGTCGAACCACTCGCCGTCGTCGACGATCTCGGCGATCAGCTCGTACATGTCGTAGGGCTTGCGGTTGGAGTCGGGGACGACCTCCATCAGCTTCTCCGACATCCGGTCGACCGGATCGGCCTCATCGCGCAGCGGCGGCTTCTCCTCCCAGCTCGGGGGGAAGAAGGAGAGATAGGTCTTGACCGCCGCGATGCACTCCTCGTCGTCGGCCACCTCGAGGTCGCCGACGCCGGATTTGCGGCAGTGGACCTTGGCCCCGCCCAGCTCCTCCATCGAGATGTCCTCGCCGGTCACGGCCTTGGTCAGATGCGGGCCGGCGAGCGCCATCGCGCCCTGGCCGGAGACCATCGGCACGAAGTCCGAGAGCGCCGGGATGTAGGCGGTGCCGGCGGCGCAGGGGCCCATCATCGCCGCGACCATCGGGACCACGCCCGACATTTCGACCTCCTCGCGGAAGAGGTGCCCGGAGCCGGCGAACAGCGATCCCGTCGCCTCCTGGATCCGCGCGCCGGCCGAGTCGAGCAGCCAGACGAACGGCATCCGCTTGCTCAGCGCCATCTCGCGCAGGCGGCCGGCCTTCAGCTCGCCGGTCATCCCCATCGAGCCGGCCATCACCGTGAAGTCGTAGGCGGCGATGCAGCAGGGGCGGCCTTCGACGTCGCCCCAGCCGGTGATCACGCCGTCGGCCGGCGCCTCGACGCCCTCCATCGCTCGCTGCGAGAAGTGGGGGCGGCCGTGCAGGCCGAGCTCGACGAAGCTGCCCTCGTCGACCAGCAGGTCGATCCGCTCCCGGGCGGTCAGCTTGCCGCGGTCGTGCTGCTTGGCGATCTTCGCCTCGCCGCCGCCGAGCTTGGCCTTGTCGCGGCGCTCGTGCAGCTGTTCGGTCAGCTCGCCGAGCGGCGCCGCCCCGGGCAGCAGGTGCTTGTCCCCCGCCGCGCCCGTCTCCCTCTCCTCCGTCGCCACTAGCGGCCCTTCCACCGCGGGTCGCGTTTCTCGAAGAAGGCGCTGACCCCCTCGACGATGTCCTCGGTGCTGAAGGTGAGCGAGAGCTGCGAGCGCAGGTAGTCGAGAGCGTCGTCGAGCCCCATGTCCTGCTGGCGGTACATCGCGTCGTGGCCGAGTCGCATCAGGACCGGGCTCTTGGAGGCGAGCTTCGCCGCCCACCCGGCGACCGCGGCATCGAACTCCGCCGCCGGCACGACCTTGTTGGCGAGCCCGAACTCGACCGCCTCGGCGGCGCTCAGCCGCTCGCCCAGCAGCATCATCTCGTTGACCTTCTTGCGCGGGACGTTGCGGTAGATGATCGCCATGATCATGTAGGGGAAGGCGCCGACGTTGATCTCCGGCGTGCCGAAGGTCGCACCCTCCCTGGCGATCACCAGGTCGCAGGAGAGCATCAGTCCCATGCCGCCCGCGAGGCAGTGCCCGTTGACCGCGCAGAGCGAGGGCTTGCCGAGTCGCGGCATCAGGCGGAAGAACTCGAGGAAGAGGTCGGAGGCGAAGTGTTTCTGGACCAGCGGCACCTCGGCGGCGAAGCCGCCGAGATCGGCGCCGGCGCAGAAGACCTTGTCCCCGGCGCCGGTGAGGACCACCGCGCGGACCTCCTCGGCGTCGCGCGCTCGCTTCATCGCCGCGACCAGCTCGGCGAGCATCTGGCCCGAGAGCATGTTGCGCTTCTCGGGGTTGTCCAGGGTCACCGTGGCGACGCCGTCGGCGACCTCGTAGGCGACTAGTGCCGTATCAGCCAACGTGCCCCCTGTTCTCCTCGCCGCTCTCGCCCATTCGGCCGGCAACGATAGCTGACTCTGCGGAAAGTAGAAAGTGCTACTGTCTACTCGCCTTTGAGGCGGCTCCGCCGCCCGACCCGAACCCGAGCGAGGAGAGAGACCAGTGGCGACGGCGACCGACGGCTCCAGCGTGATCAAGCCCGACTTCGAGTCGGGGCGCAAGCACTTCATCTTCAGCCAGGAGCACGAAGACCTGCGCGAGTCGATGCGCTCCTGGGTCGAAAAGGAGCTCTGGCCGCATCGCAACGAATGGGAGCAGACCTACTGGCCGACCGAGAAGATGAAGCGGGCTGGTGAGCTCGGCTTCCTCGGCCTCTGCTTCCCGGAAGAGTACGGCGGCCAGGGCGGCGACTACTTCTACTCGCTGGTCCGCGCCGAGTGCATGAGCTACTCGGGCTCCGGCGGCACCAACATGGGCTTCGCGGTGCAGACCGACATGGTCCTGCCGCCGATCCACCTGCTCGGCACCGAGGAGCAGAAGTGCGCCTACCTCGAACCGGGCCTGAAGGGCGAGAAGATCGGCAGCCTGGGGATCACCGAGCCGGGCGCCGGCTCGGACGTCGCCGGCATCCGCACCACGGCGATCCGCGACGGCGACGAATACGTGATCAACGGCTCCAAGACGTTCATCACCAACGGGCCGCGGGCCGACTTCATCGTCCTCGTCTGCAAGACGGACCCGGGCGAGCGGCACGCCGGGATCACCCTCTTCGTCGTCGACCTGCGCGACGAGGACGGCGAGAAGGTGCCCGGGTTCAGCGTCTCGGCCGAGTTGGAGAAGATGGGGATGCACGCCTCCGACACCGGCGAACTGGCCTTCGAAGACGTCCGCGTCCCCGCCTCGGCGGTGCTCGGCGAGGTCGGCAAGGGCTTCTACCACATCGCCTGGGAGCTTCAGGGGGAGCGGCTGGTCGCCGCCGCCGGCTGCCACGCGGGGGCCGAGCGGATGATCGAGAAGACCCTGCAATACGCGAAGGAGCGCGAAGCCTTCGGCCGCCCGATCGGCAAGTTCCAGGCGATCCGCCACAAGTTCGCCGAGATGGCGACCAAGACCGAGGCGGCGAAGCAGTTCACCTACGCCACCGCCTGGCGCTTCGCCAACGGCGAGTACCCGGTGCGCGAGATCACGATGGCCAAGCTCTTCGCCTCCCGGATCGCCTGCGAGGTCGCCGACGAGTGCGTGCAGATCCTCGGCGGCTACGGCTACATGAAGGAGTACGAGATCGAGCGCGCCTACCGCGACGTCCGCCTCAACCGGATCGGCGCCGGCACCGACGAGGTGATGCTCGACGTGATCGGCCGCAGCTACGGGCTGTAGGGACTAGCGCGTCGCGATGACCGTCGCGATGGTGGCGAGGACCGCAAACGTGTTGACCCCCCACAGCTGGAAGATCAGCTTCCGGAGCTCGCGGATATCGATATCGACCCGCTCAAAGCCGGCGTCGACTTTCCTCGCCAGGTCGTCAAGTCGCTTGTCGGACCACATCGTCCTCTTCATGCCCTCCACGCTACTCGAAAAGATGGAACAAGAAATGCGTTGTCTGCAAATTTATAGCAACAATTTCGTGTCATGACTGGCACCGAGCGGGTCCGCGCCTATTACGAGGCGCTGAACACCGGTGACGCCGAGGCGGTCTCGTCCCACTTCACCGACGACGCCGTCCATTACTACACGCGGCTCGGCCCGCACGAGGGGGCGAAGACGATCGGCGACTACGCGGCGCTCGGCGTCGCCACGATCGATGCCCAGTGGCACGTCGAGAACCTGCTCGAGCAGGGCGACCAGGTGGCGATCGAGTGGACGATGACCTGGCGGGACCCGAAGAGCGGGGTCAGGCGCCTCGACCGCGGCGCCGAGCTTTTCCTGATCCGCGACGGCAAGATCGCCGAGGTGCGGGCCTACCACCACGGCGGTCCGAAGAACCCGCAGGGCGACCTGCTCGGCTTCGACCACGAGGGCCGGGGCTACCGGATGCTGGAGGACTGGGAAGCGCCGGCGGGCAAGGGGGCACCGGGATGACCGTGGTCAAGGACACGGGCGCTCGCGCCACCCTGCCGCCCTTCGGCGAGGAGCACGAGGAGCTGCGGCAGACCGTCGCCCGCTTCGTCGCCAAGGAGATCGCGCCGCACGTCGACGAGTGGGAGGCGGCGCGGGAATTCCCCCGCCAGCTCTACGCGCGCTGCGCCGAGCTCGGCTTCCTCGGGCTGAAGTTCCCCGAGCGCTACGGCGGCCAGGGCGGCACCCACCTGCACGACGCGGTCTGGGTCGAGGAGCTGGCCCGCTCGGGCGGCTCGGGCGGCGTCGCCGCCGGGCTCAATGCCCACACCTCGATCGCGATGCCGCCGATCTTCAACTTCGGCACCGAGGAGCAGCGGCAGCGCTGGCTGGTGCCGGGGATCGCCGGCGAGAAGATCGGCGCCCTGGGGATCACCGAGCCGGGCGCCGGCTCCGACGTCGCCGGCCTCTCGACCACCGCCCGCAGGGTCGATGGCGGTTGGCTGGTCAACGGCGCCAAGACCTTCATCACCAACGGAGTCCGCGCCGATTTCCTCGTCTGCGCCTGCAGGACCACCGAGGAGGGCGGCCACGGTGGCATCTCCTTCCTGGTCCTCGAGCGCGAGATGCCCGGCTACGAGGTGGCGCGGAAGCTGGAGAAGATGGGCTGGCATTCCTCCGACACGGGAGAAATCTCCTTCAGCGACGTCGAGGTGCCGGCGGAGAACCTGCTCGGCGAGGAGAACGGCGGCTTCAAGCTGATCATGGCCAACTTCGCCTGGGAGCGGCTGCTGATGGCGATCGGCGCGGTCGGCGCGATGCAGCGGCTGCTCGAGACCACGCTCGCCTACGCCCTCGACCGCGAAGCCTTCGGCCGCCCGATCGGCAGGTTCCAGGCGATCCGCCACCAGGTCGCCGAGATGGCGACCAAGGCGGAAGCCGCCCGCGCCCTCACCTACGACGCCCTGCGGCTCTTCCACACCGGCCAGGACTGCATCCGCGAGGTCAGCATGGCGAAGCTGATGACCCAGCGCGCCGTCCTGGAGATCGCCGACCAGTCCCTGCAGATCCACGGCGGCTACGGCTACATGCGCGAGTACGGCATCGAGCGCGCCGTCCGCGACGCCCGCCTCGGCCCGATCGGCGGCGGCACCGACGAGATCATGAAGGAGATCATCGGCAAGGGGATGGGGTTGTAGG
>DATAEW010000062.1:0-2351 GCA_036257815.1 Solirubrobacterales bacterium | reverse complement strand
GCCACAGAGGAAGAAGACTTCCGCCTCGGCGCCGGCGAGACACCCACGGTGCCTCATGCGCGTCCCCCGCTCGGGGAGTCGTGTCGCCACAGGATGGCGACGTGCAGCACCGAATCGGCGAACGTGATGTTCAACCGCGGCTGCGCGGAGGGCTGGCCCTCGTCGGTTCCGGCGTGCCACTCGCCGCGAACGAAGTCTTCCTCCCTCACCGCCAGGAAGCCCCCGGTGTCGAGCATGAAGGCCTCGAGATCATCACCGTGGGGGCGCCGTGCCGTGAGCTCCGGCTGACCTGCGGGGGTGCCGACCAGCACACCCCTCGCGGCGAGGCGGAAGGGGCCCTGAAGGCTGCCGACGCGCAGCTCGACGAGGACCTCTCGGCCCACGAGATCGGTCAGCTTCGCGAGTGTCGCCGCGTAGTCGAGCGGCTCGTAGAGAGTGTCCGCACCGGTCATCGTGTCCCCCCTCCGGTACCTCGGCATTCTCGGCTCAGTTTGTCAACTGCTGCTCACGACGAGGAAGGAGCAGTCCTGCCAGCGTAAAGCCGCCGCTCGGATGAGCCCATAGAGCCACGCCGCGACGGCCCGGCGCTCGAAATCGGGGCAACGGGTGGGCAACACAGCACCCTGCACCAGCGGCAAGACAGGAGAGCCGCCGACCGCCTGAAAGGCCGCCGTGCAGCCGTTCGGCGCGACCAGCCGCAATCAGCGACAAGCGCCGCGGCTACCTCGTAATGAAGGGGTCCCCGGTTCGAGTCCGGGCGTCGGCTTCCCTTGCCTAAGCGGTCTTTGGCCGCCCCCTCCTCGCTCGAAGAACCGCTTGCCCAAGCGGTTTTCGCCTTGACCATCACCCCTTCACCGGCAGCCCCGGCATCTTCCATCACTTTCGGAGAGCCCCGATCTGTGACGGGGCTTTCGTCGTTCGGGGCCGAGCCAGGCGAGGTACAGCTGGCGTCAGCTCGCGGACCTGAGCTCGGCGACGGCGGTCTGGATGAGCTCGGCGACCGCCGTCGGGTTGGACACGTAGATCGCGTGATTGCCTTCGATCTCGACAACCCTCGAGCCCGCCCGCTTGGACATGAAGCGCTGGAGATCGGGCGGGATGATGAGGTCGCCGGTGGCGATGAGCCACCAGCTCGGCCGTGATCTCCAGGCCGGCTCGCCGACCTCCGTGGCGATCGATCCAACTCCCCACGGGACCTGGGAGTCGGCCATGAAGGCGGCGTGCTCCGCGTCCACGTCGGCGGCGAATGCGGCGGGGAACTTCTCCTTGTCGAGGAACAAGAAGCCGTCTTGTGGCGCCAGGGGCGCCACGGGCGCCCCTGGCGGCGGGTCCGCGATCAGGGTGTTGATCGACTCGCCCGCGTCGGGGGCGAAGGCGGCGATATAGACGAGCCCGGCGACGTTCGGATCGGTGCCCGCCTCGGTGATGACGACCCCGCCGTAGGAGTGGGCGACCAGGACGACGGGGCCGTCCTGGGCCGCGATCGCCAGCTTGGTCGCGGCGACATCGCCCTCGACGGAGACGGTCGGGTTCTGGACCACGGCGACGGTGCAGCCGGCCGCCTTCAGGATCCGGTAGACCCCCTCCCACCCGGATCCGTCCGCGAAGGCTCCGTGGACGAGGACCACGTTGGGCTTTTCCAGCTTCGGCGCCGCAGCCGCCACGATGTCCTCCTTCGCCACGCTTGGCCGGGTGCGGCGACCCTACCGCCCACGCTGCCGAGGACACCACCGCGCAGCCGTCGCCACTCAGCTCAGAGCGTCGGCTGGGCCGAGGAGCAAGGGGCCGGTCGCCCGGGGCGGGCGTCAGCCGGGCTGGATGTTCTTGTTGTGGTGGAAGACGTTGTCAGGGTCGTACTTGGCCTTGACCTCGGCGAGTCGCCGGTAGGTCGGATCGCCGTAGGCCTCTCGAACCCGGCTGGAGTCGTCGTCGGAATCGAGGAAGTTGACGTAGACGCCGCCAGCGCGGTGCCGTTGGAGGGCCTGAAGGAACCGCCGCGCCCAAGCGGTCTCGGCCGCGGCGTGCTCGCCGGACTCGTCAGGGAGCCAAACGGCGTCGATGATGATGTTGTGGGCCACGTCGCGACCGGCGTAGGCGGTGGCGTCGTGGGGGACTCGGGCGACGGCGCCACCCATGTGGAACATCGCCGCGTACGACCGGGGCGAGCTGGCGGCGTAGGCGTGATCGGCGATGACGGCGACGGCGTCGTCGGAGAGGCCGGCGAGGTTCGTCGCCTTCCAGTAGTAGTGCCACCCGTGGAGGACGGTGTCGTCGAAGCCGCCCTGGAAGGCGACGTACGGTGAGGGTGCGAGCAGGTCGACGAGCGGCGTCCCGAACCGGCGGAGGGCCCG
>DATAEW010000060.1:0-37501 GCA_036257815.1 Solirubrobacterales bacterium | reverse complement strand
CCCCCCCCCGCTCCCCCGGCCCGCTCGTAGTCTTCGTCGGCAAGCTGATCGTCTCCAAGGGCGTAGACCTCCTTCTTGCCGCCTGGCCGTTGGTCCTCGCCGAGCACCCGGAGGCCCGCCTGCGGATCGCCGGCTACGGCGAGTACGAGGGTGCCCTGCGCCGCCTGCTGGCGGCGCTGGACCGCGGCGACCTCGACGACGCCCGCGAGGTCGCCCGCCTCGGCTGGGCGCTGGAGGGGGGCGAGGAGCGCCCGCTGCCGATCCTCTCCGCCTTTCTCGCCGATCCGCCGCCCGGCTACCTGGAGGCGGCGCGGGGAATCGGTCGCTCGGTGGAGCTGATCGGCCGCCTCGAGCACGACGAGGTGGCGGCCCTGCTGCAACGCGCCGAGGCGCTGGCGATGCCGAGCACCTTTCCCGAGGCCTTCGGCATGGTCGCCGTCGAGGCGGCTGCCTGCGGGGCGCTGCCGGTCTCGGCCGGCCACTCGGGAATGCTCGAGGTCTCCCGGCAGCTGGCAGCCGCGCTGCCCGAGGACCTCGCATCCCTGCTCAGCTTCCCCGTCGCCGCGGGCGCGGTGGAGGCGATCGCCGCCCGCCTCAGCGTCTGGTTCGCGCTCCCCGCCGCTCGCCGGGAGGTGGCTCGTGAGGCGCTCATGCAGACCGTCGGCCGGCTCTGGAGCTGGGAGGGCGTGGCCCGCGGAGTGCTCGCGGCGGCCGCCGGGGAACTCGACGATCTTCCGCCCCCCGTCTGAGGCCGAGGCGCCGCCGCGGGGGCGGGAAGCCTCCGACCGCGGCTTCAATAGAATGCCCGCCGCCCGATGTTCGGCCGCCTTCCGATAGTGAAAATGATCGCCGCCACCGTCGCGATGACCGCGGCGATCTCCGCGGTGATGCTGTCGATCAACTGGGACGGCCAGGAGGCCTCGACGGCGGCGCCGAAGATCGACGACCTGCTCAACGTGATGATCGTCCTCTCCGCCTTCGTCTTCTCGCTGGTCCTGGTGATGCTCTTCTACGCCCTGTGGAAATTCAAAGCCAAGCCGGGGGACGAATCCGACGGCGAGCCGATCCACGGCAACACCCGGCTCGAGGTGGCCTGGACGCTGATCCCGACGATCATCGTGCTGTTCGGCGCCGGCTACAGCTGGAAGGTGCTGAACGACATCGAAAAGCCGGCCAAGGACGCGATGACCGTCGACGTCTTCTCCCAGCAGTACGCCTGGGGCTTCGGCTATCCGGGCAAGGGGATGAAGTACGTCCAGGGCGAATTCCACGTCCCGGTGAACCGTCAGGTCCAGTTCAAAATGCATTCCGGCGACGTCATCCACTCCTTCTGGGTGCCGGAGTGGCGGATCAAGAAAGACAACGTGCCGGGGATCACGACGACCGCGATCGTCACCCCGGACAGGATCGGCACCTACCAGCTGATCTGCACCGAGCTCTGCGGCTTCGGCCACGCCACGATGCGGGCCAAGGTGGTGGTCCAGTCCCCCGCCGAATTCCGGCAGTGGGTCTCCGGGCTGAAACAGACGATCCCCAAGGAATGGCTGGAGACGATCAAGCAGGACACCGAGACCAACCCGGTGGAAGAACTCGGGGCGGGCGGGGCATAATGGAGGGGATCTGATGGTGGCGGCGATCAAGCGACCGGGATGGATTCGGGGCGCCCTCGGCGCGCTCGTCTTCGGCGCGATCGGCTTCGGGCTGGTCGTCGCCCTGCGCGCGATCTCCGGGCTGCCGATCTACCAGACCGAACAGACCGGCTACCCGCACGTCGTCGTGCCGCTGATCCTCGCCCCGCTGGGCTTCCTCGCCGGCTTCGGCTGCTTCGACTACTGGCTGCGCTGGGCGGCCGGGATGCCGACGATCCCCGACGACCACTCCCAGCACGGGGCCCATAGCTGGAAGGACTACTTCCGCTTCAACACCGATCACAAGGTGATCGGCATCCAGTACATCTGCACGACCTTCTTCTTTTTCTTCCTCAGCGGCCTGCTGGCGATGCTGATCCGCGCCGAGCTGGCCCGCCCGGGCACCCAGATCGTCGACGCGGCCCAGTTCAACAGCCTCTTCTCGACCCACGCGGTGCTGATGATCTTCGTCTTCATCATCCCCGTCTTCGCCGGGATCGCCAACTACGTCCTGCCGCTGATGATCGGCGCGCCGGACATGGCGTTCCCGCGCCTCAACGCGCTCAGCTTCTGGATGCTGCCGCTCGCCGGCCTGCTCTTCGTCGGCAGCTTCCTCGCCCCCGGCGGCGCCTTCGACGCCGGCTGGACCGGCTACGCGCCGCTCTCGACCGGGGCGCCGCTCGGGCAGTCGTTCTTCAACCTGGGCGTCCAGTTCGCCGGCGCCTCGTCGATCGCCACCGCGCTCAACTTCCTCGTCACGATCATCACCATGCGGGCGCCGGGGATGACCTTCTGGCGGATGCCGCTGCTGGTCTGGGCCAATCTCTCGACCTCGCTGCTGGTCGTCGCCGCGACGCCGTTCATCGCCGGCGCCCAGTTCATGGTCCTCTTCGACCGCATCCTCCACACCAACTTCTTCCAGTTCGCCGGCGGCGGCGACGTCGTCAGCTACCAGCACATCTTCTGGTTCTACTCCCACCCGGCCGTCTACATCATGATGCTGCCCGGCTTCGGGATCATCAGCGAGGTCATCTCGACCCACGCCCGCAAGCCGATCTTCGGCTACCGCCTGATGGCCCTGGCGCTGATCGGGATCGTCGTCCTCAGCTACTCGGTCTGGGCCCACCACATGTTCGTCGCCGGCATGTTCAGCTGGCTGCGGGTGCCGATGATGATCACCACGCTGCTGATCGCGGTGCCGACCGGGATCAAGATCTTCTCCTGGCTGGGAACCCTCTACTTCGGGAAGATCCACACCAAATCGACGGCGATGCTGTTCGCCCTCGCCTTCATCGTCACCTTCACGATCGGCGGCATCAGCGGCGTCATGCTAGGCATGGTGCCGCTCGACATCCACGTCTCCGACACCTACTTCATCGTCGCCCACATCCATTTCGTCCTGTTCGGCGGCTCGGTCTTCACGATCTTCTCCGGGATCTACCACTGGTTCCCGAAGATGACGGGCCGGATGTACGACGAGAAACTCGGCCGGCTCCACTTCTGGGGCACCCTGGTCGGGACCTGGGGCACCTTCATCCCGATGCACTGGATCGGGATGGACGGGATGCCGCGGCGGGTCGCCGACTACGCCGCCCAGTTCGGCAACTGGAACCTGCTGATCAGCTGCTTCGCCTTCGGCCTCGGCGCCTTCCAGCTCGTCTTCCTCTACAACATGATCGTCAGCTGGCGCTTCGGCCCGAAGGCGAGCGGCAACCCGTGGCGCGCCAACTCGATCGAGTGGCAGGTCTCCTCGCCGCCGCCGATCTTCAACTTCGACGAGATCCCGCGCGTCGTCGGCGGTCCCTACGAGTACGGGATCCCCGGCGCCCGGCACGCGATCATGGCCGGCGAGGGCGCGGAGGTGCCGGCGTCCGAGCCGAGCGTGGTGGGGTCGACGTGAACGGCGAGGGCGAGAAGCGCCCGCTGCTGATCTTCCTCAACGAGGTCGCCGGCGGCCGCAAGCTGCTGCAGGCTGTCCGCGAGCGCGAGGGGCGGTACTCCGGCGTGGTCGTCGCCGCGCCCCAGAACCAGCCCGCGGTCGGCCAGCTGATCGACGCCGGAGAGCTGCGCGAGGCTGCCCGGGCTCGGGTCGAGGTGACGATGGCGGTGCTGAGCGAGTTCGGCATCGAATCGGTCGGCGAGGTGATGGACCCGGAGCCGTCGCTGGCCCTCGACGACGCCGTCCGCGCCCACCAGCCGGGCGAGGTGCTGCTCTCCTGCCTGTATGAGACCCGCTTCGGCTTCACCCGCAAGGACCTGGTCGAGTGGGCGCGCAAGCGCATCGAGCCCGAGGTGACCCTGACCCACATCCCGGTGCGGATCGAAGACGACACGATCCGCCTCGACCTGATCCACACGCTGGTGGTGGCGGCCAGGACCGTCGCCGCCCCGGAGCTGGTCAACCGACTCAAAGACCGGGCCGCGGGCAGCCCCCACCGCTACACGATCGTCTGCCCGCGCGCCGAGGACGTCAGCGAGGGGCAGATCGTCCGCGACCTCGCCTCGACGCTGGCGGAGCTCTACCGGGCCGAGGTCGACGCCACGGGTCAGCCGATGAGCCCCGACCCATTCCGCGCGGTGAGGAACGCGATCGAGCACTACCGCGTCGACGAGGTCCTGATCTCGACCTTCACCGGCGAGAGCTCACGCTGGCTCGAGGAGGACCTGGTCGGCCGGGTGCGCGAGATCACCGACAAGCAGGTCCAGCACATCGAGGTGGGGCGGCCTCCGGCAGCCGTTGCCGCCGCCGTGGCCGGGGGAGGGGAAGCCTGATGGAGAGCGCGACGGTAACCCTGGGTCACGGCCACGCCGAGGAGCACCACGGCCCGCCCGAGGCCAACCAGAGCTCCCGGATCGATCGGCAGACGCTGGGCATCCTCCTCTTCATCGTCTCCGAGGTGATGCTGTTCGGGGCCTTCTTCGCCTCCTACTTCTTCCTCCGCGTCGTCGTCGACCCGCCGAGCTGGCCGCCTCAGCCCTACGAACTGCCGGTCGCGGTGGCCGGCGTCAACACGGCGATCCTCGTCTCCTCGAGCTTCACGATTCATTATGCCCTGGAGTCGATCCGCCGCGGCAACCGTGCCGGGATGAAAATGGGTCTGCTGCTCACCTGGATGCTCGGGGCGACCTTCCTCTTCATCCAGATCAACGAGTACGTGCACATCGGCTTCAGCGCCCGCGACCTCTCCTTCGGCTCGATCTTCTACAGCCTCACCGGCCTGCACGGAGCGCACGTCTTCGTCGGCCTGATGCTGCTCAGCTTCGCGACGATCCGCGCCTTCCGCGGTCACTTCGGCCCCAGGGCCGAGGATCACCTCGGGGTCGAGGTGCCGGGGATTTACTGGCACTTCGTCGACATCATGTGGATCATCGTGTTCGTGACCGTCTATATCCTGTAGGCGGACGCTGCAAACCCTGCGCATCTCGCGGTCCTCGGTCGCTCGGATCGGGTCACGCACTGGAAGTGCGCTCCCCTCACCTCACTCCCTGCGTCCCACGACCTGCTTGGTTTTCGCGCCCGTTCGTGGGACGAGCAAAGACGAACCTCGTCGACGGGCGAGTAGGTTGCCGGTGGATGAAGATCCGGATCAGCGAGGAGGCGGTGTTTCGGTGGGTCGTGATCGTCGGGGTCGCGGCCGGGACGGTGATCGGTTTGACGCTGTTGACGCGGCCGTTGGCGGGGGCGATCTGGGGGCTGGTGCTGGTCTGCGCGGGCCTCTGGCACGCCTGGCGGTGGCTCGCGCGCAAGCGGCGCGAGAGTTGATGCAGAGAAGTTACCTGCGTAGACAACACGTTACATTTTTCTCGATAGTTTGCCAGTATGGAGGCCGTGAGAGAGAGCTGGACCGACGAGCGGCTGGACGAGTTCGGGAAGCGGATGGACGAACGCTTCGACCGGGTCGACGAACGCTTTGACGACGCGTCCCGGCGAGTCGACGAACGCTTCGACCGGGTCGACGAACGCTTTGACGACGCGGCCCGGCGAGTCGATGAACGCTTCGACCGGGTCGACGAACGCTTTGACGAGGTCGGTCGTCGGCTCGAAGACGTCAACCGGCAGTTCAAGGAAGTCAACCGGCAGTTCAAGGAAGTCCACCGGCGGTTGGACAGCATGGACGGGCGGTTCGATCGGTTCGAAGCGAGCTTCGAGTCGCTCCGCAACATGCTCCTCTATGGCCTGATCGGCCTCAGCGCCGCGATGGTCACCGGATTCGTCGCCGCCTTCACGCTGATCGCGACCCAGCTCTGAGCTGGCGGGATCCATCCCCGACCCGGGAGCGGCTGCCGCATAGCTCCAGCACCGCCAGGGTCAGTGCGATCGGCACCGTCGAGGGCGTCTCGCTGACGACGAAGAACAGCAGGTCGAAGCCGACGCAGAGGACGGCCGCGATCGCCGCCCCGCGCAGCTGCAGGCGCCGGTCGCTCGCCAGCAGGGCACCGAGCGTGGCGGCGACGAAGAGATCGCCAAAGCCCATCAGCGCCGAGCCGAAGGAGACGAACTGCAGTCGCGGCAGGCCGCCCGCGGGCGCGGCGGTGTTGATCACGGCGTTGGGACTCTGGAGGAGGTCGGAGGCGACGAGCCAGGCGTCGATCGCCGCCATCGCGTAGATCCCCAGCTTCAGCCAGCGCGCCGGTACCACCCGAGCGACCGCCCAGCCGAGACTGACGCAAGCGAGGGCCGAGAGCGCCAGTGCCGCCGTCTGGCCGCTCAGCGAGCCCCGGGCGGCCCAGGCGAGGGCGAAGAGGGGGATGACGAGGAGGGACAGCGCCGGCCGGGCCCCGTACACCAGCCAGGCGAGGGCGAGGCCGGCCAGGGGCGGCACCGCCGCCAGGGCCAGGTAGGTCAGCCCCTGGGCGACCTCTTCTTCCAGGGCCACGGCGGCGATCACGACGCCGATCGAGAGCGGCATGATCAGTGCCCACCAGCGGCCGCGAAGGCGCTCCAGGAGCTCACCGAGGCGCTGGAGCAACCTCCCCCTGGCGGGCCTGGGGGCAGCGACGAGGAGCGCCTGGACGAGGCTGAGGGCGCCGATCGAAAGCCAAAAGGGGAGCACCGGGTGCGTGGCCGGCTAGACCGCGCCGGCGGTCGCCCGTGGTGGGCCCTCGGCTCGCTCGCCGTGGCCGGTGAGCGCCTGCCGGCGGGGCTCCAGGCGGCCGGCCGCGGCGACCGTCCAGAGCATCGCCAGCCAGTTCGCGGTGGCGACGGCGACGTGAACCCAGACGATCTCCCCGGGCAGTTCCAGCCACCACTGGGCGCCGCCGATCAGGCCCTGGAGGGCGAGGAGGCCGATCACCACGGTGAGCGGCTTCAGCGCCCTCCTGTCGCCTCCGGGGCGCCGCAACAGGAACCAGACCGCGATCGCCGCCAGGCCGTAGACGGTGGCGAGCGCGGCGTGGCGCTGGACGACCCATTCGAGCGTGTCGCCGCCCCTGAAGGTGAAGCGGTGGACGAGCTGACCGGCGTGGGCGCCGGCGTGGGGTCCGGAGGCGGTGGCGATCGTCCCGGCGAGGATCGTCAGCTGCCCGACCGGGATCAGCGCCCGCACGGCCCAGACGCCGATCCGGTCGCCCGAGCGGCGTCGCTCCCAGGGTTCGTAGCGCGAGCACCAGAACAGCGCGAAGCCGGCGTCGAGCAGCATCATCGAGAGAATGAAGTGCGACATCACCAGCCCCGGCGCCAGGTGGTACTTGACCACCAGGGCGCCGAGGATCGCCTGGCCGACCACGCCGAGCGGCAGCAGGGCGCCGAACAGCGCCAGGTGCCAGCGGTAGGGCCTGCGGAAGAAGGCGAGGATGGCGGCGGCGATCACGGCGATCCCGACGAACCCGGTCAGCACCCGGTTGCCGAACTCGATCACCGCGTGGGCTTCCAGCGGCGGCGTGGTGCCGCCGTAGCACTTGGGCCAGTCCGGGCAGCCGAGCCCGGAGCCGGTGAGGCGGACGCCGGCGCCGGTGAGGACGATCAGCGAGAGAGCGCCAAGGGCGAAGGCGGTGAGTTGGGCGTAGCGCTTGGGGGTGATCTCGAGGCGGGCTTTGAGGCGTTGCCGCATCGTCAGGCAATGATCGCAGCGGCCGGAGGCCGCGCCCGCTCAGCCGCCCTTGGACGACTTCGCGCCGGCCTTGCCTTCGCCGGCCGGCGTGTTTTCGTAGAGGAAGTCGATCAGGTCTTCGAGTTCTTTTTTCGACAGCGTTTGGCCGAAGGTCTGGGGCATGACGTTGGCTTTGTAGCCTTCGGCGATCTCGGAATTGGGGTCGACGATCATCTCTTCGATCGAGGCGACGGTGTCGTCTGGTGCCAGGGTTTCGTTCAGGTTCGGGCCGGTGCTGCCGCCGGAGCTGGCGGCGGCCAGCGTGTGGCAGCCGCCGCAGCCGTTGTTGGCGAAGACCTGGGCACCCGGGCCACCCGGGACCTGAGGCGGTTCGGCGCCGGGCACGCCGGCCCATTCGCCGACGTAGGCGGCGACGTCGTCGAGGTCCTGGCCGGTGACGATGTCGGCCGGCATCGAGACCGCGGGGTCGCCGGTGTTGGGGCGCGGGAACTCCACCTGCGCCTTGACGATTCCTTCGATCGTGTCGCCGTTCTCACCCGCTTCGCGGGCGCTGGCGAAGGCGCTGTCCAGGCTTGGGCCGATCGTCGCCGTCGTTCCCGCCTGAGCCAGCGTGTGGCAGACGCCGCATTTGGTCTTGAAGAGTTCGCGCCCACGGGCCGTATCGGCGCTGGTGGTTCCGCACCCCGAGGCGACCGCGACAGTCGCCGCGAGAGCGGCAAGGGCGAGCAGCGGGCGAATGAGTTTCCGGTGGCTACGCATACGGCTGAGGCGGGCGGGAGTCTATATGTCGGGGCATCGCGAAAGCGTGTCGTCAGGCGCCCGGTCGGGTAGGCTTTGAGGCGATCCGCACTAGCTCCACACGCAGGCCGAAGGAGGTCAGACTTCGATGCAGGTGAGGGACGGGATGTCGCAGGTTTCGCTGACCGTGGGGCCGTCGCACACCCTGCGCGAGGCGGCCGAGAAGATGGTGGAGAAGGGGGTCGGAGCGGCGATCGTCGCCGACGGCGGCGACTCGCCGACGCCCGGGATCGTCACCGAGCGAGACCTCCTGATCTCGGTCGGCGCGGGGGAGGATCCCGACCGGGAGAAGGTCGGTGACCACATGAGTGAGGGCGTGGTGGCGGCGGCGCCCGACTGGAGCCTGGAGCGGGCGGCGGCGGAGATGTCGCGCCGCAACATCCGCCACCTCGTCGTCTTCGACCAGGCCGAGCCGGTCGGCGTCCTCTCGATGCGCGACATCGTCCGCGTCTGGACCACCTCCGGCGCCACTTCAGGGATGACCCCTGACTGAGGCCGCTCCGGTACTCAGGGCCTGGGAGGGCTCGAGATCGTTTCGACCGGCAGCGCGGCGCCGCGGACGCGCTGCCTGCGCGGCAGCCGGAAGTAGTCGCGGACGCCGCCGCGAACGAGGGCCCGGAAGGCGCCGAGGGCGACGATCGCGCCGACGATCGAGTAGATGAAGGGGGAGAAGATGAAGCCGCCGGCGTAGATGCCGCCGACCAGGCCGACGATGCCGATCGCCAGGAAGGCGGGCGCCCAGGTGCTGCGCGGCAGGTAGATGCTCTCGCCGGGCTCGGGGATCTGTCGGTGCTCGCTCATCCGCTCTTACTGTGAGACATAGAGGATGGCGGCGACGAAGCAGAGGGCGAAGATCGCCGTGGCGAACCCGGCGGCGAGGAGGCCGGCGGCCATGTTCTTACGGGCGTTCTCGCGGTCCACGGGACGGAGTTCTATCAGGACGGGGCGAGGCTACGCGTGGGCGGCGATCGCCATCGAGCCGAACAGCAGCGCCAGGTAGGCGAGCGAGAAGAGGTAGGTGCGCAGCGCCCAGCGGCGGTCGGCGGTTTGCAGCAGCTTGACCGAGAAGTAGATGAAGGCGGCGCCGAGCGCCATCGAGGGGACCAGGTAGGCGACGCCGAGGCCGCCGGCGCAGAAGGGGAGCTGGGTGACGGCGTAGAGGAGGACCGTGTAGAGGACGATCTGGCGTCGCGTCTCCTGCTCGCCGCGGACCACCGGCAGCATCGGGATCTCCGCCTTCGCGTAGTCGTCCTTCATCAGCAGCGAGAGGGCCCAGAAGTGGGGTGGGGTCCAGAAGAAGACGATCGCGAAGAGGTAGAAGGCCATGCCGCTGAATCCGCCCGTTACCGCGGCCCAGGCGACCAGCGGCGGCACCGCGCCCGCGGCGCCGCCGATGACGATGTTCTGCGGCGTCGAGCGCTTCAGCCAGAGGGTGTAGACGAAGACGTAGCCGAGCAGGCCGGAGAGCGAGAGCGCGGCGGCCAGGGGGTTGACGGCCAGCGCCAGGAGCGCGAACGAAGCGAGCCCGAGCGCCGCCCCGAAGGCGATCGCGGCGCCCGGCGAGATCCGCCCTGAGGCGACCGGGCGGTCGGCGGTGCGGCTCATCAGCCGGTCGATGTCGCGGTCGACCGCGTGGTTGATCGCCCCGGCCCCGCCGGCCGAGAGCGCGCCGCCAAGGCAGGTGAGGAAGATCAGCCGCGCCGAGGGGTCGCCGGCGACGTACATCGTCGTCACCGTCGTGAACAACAGCAGCGACTGGACCTTCGGCTTGGTCAGCGTCCAGTAGTCGCGGAGGAGCGACGGCACCGCGGGGCGCCGCGCGAGAGTCGCCGTTTGAGCGCCGCTCATGCGAACGTCAGGCTACCGGCTGGGACTCGCGGGCCGGCCGCCCGCCGGTGCGGGCGGTGCGGTGCGCGATTGCTTCGCGGATGTCGCGCAGCGGACGGTCGCTGCGGACGTCGGGCAGGATGTCGAAGTTGTGCGGCTGTGGCGGCGAGAGCGCGAACCACTCGAGGCTGTCGCCACCCCACGGGTCGTGGCCGGCCTCGGCGCCGCCGCCGCGGCTGAGCACGGCGTTGACGAGAGTCAGCACGATGCCGATCCCCAGGACCAGCACGCCGATCGAGGAGAGCAGGTTCCAGATGTCGACCCCCGTCCCTTCGAAGTACTTGTAGGCGTCGATCACCTGGCCGTGGATGTAGCCGGCGAAGAAGAGCGGCACGAAGGCCAGCAGCAGCCCGCCGACCATGGTCCAGAAGGAGATCCGCGCCAGGTTCTCGCCCATCGTCCGGCCGGTCATCTTCGGGTACCAGTAGTAGAGCGCCGCGAAGCCGCCGAAGACGGCGCCGCCGACCAGCGCGAAGTGGGTCGCCGCGGTGGCGTCGGTGGTGTTCTTGAGCTCCCAGGCGGCGCCGACCAGCGACTGCTGAATCTCGGCCGCCAGCCCGATCGAGATCGCCGAGACCGCGCCGACCGCGAACAGCAGCGGCGCCCGCATCCGCAGCGCGCCGCCGGCCAGGGTCGCGATCAGGTTGAAGACGAGAAGGCCGGCCGGGACGATCAGGGCCAGCGACATCAGCATCGCGAAGTACATCCAGCCGATGCCGATCGGAGCGGTGAGCATGTTCTGCATCCAGGCGAGCGTGCCGAGCACCGCCATCGCCGCCAGGGAGACCATCACCGCGGGCCGGTTGAAGAGCGGTTTGCCGGAGAAGGCGGAGAAGATTTCGGCGATCGCCGCGAAGGCGAAGATCACGATCAGCATGTAGGCGCCGGAGAAGAAGATCCAGCTCAGGTGCTGCCAGAGCAGCGGCGCGCCGCCGGAGCCGCCGGCGAAGAAGATGCCGTCGTAGTTGCGGTCGATCATCAGCATCGTCAGCGCCGCCAGCAGCACCGGGCCGATGAACAGCATCAGCCAGCTGCCGACGGTCGCCGCCCAGGCGAAGGTCGGCACGCGGCGCCAGGCCATGCCGGGGGCGCGCAGGTTGCGCAGCGTGGCCGAGAGGTCGATCGCCAGGAAGACGAAGCCCAGCGTCGCCAACCCGGTCGCCGTCGCCCAGGCGTCGACGCCGTTGTCGGAGAGGAAGGAGAGCTCGGTCAGCGGCGCCAGCGGGTTGACGCCGGCCTCCGAGGGGGTCCAGAGGAAGGTGCTGTAGAGCACCGCGGCGCCGACCGCCCAGAGCCACATGCCGATCAGCCCGAGCCGCGGCAGGGCGGTGGCGCGGGCTCCGACCTGGAGCGGTGCAACGTAGTAGAAAAGCCCGAATACCAGGGGAATCGCGAAGAAGAAGATTGCGGTCGCCCCGTAGTCGGAGAGCATCCGGTTGAACCCGACCGGCGAGAGAAAGGTGTTTTCCGGCGCCGCGAGCTGGATCCGCATCAGCAGCAGCTCGACCGCGGCGAGGAAGAGGAAGCCGAGCGAGCCGCAGAGCAGGATGCGGCCGATGTCCTTGTGGTCGGCGCTGGTCGCCAGCTCCGCCCAGCGCGGACGGCGCCTGCCGGGATAGCCGTCGACGACGATCTCGGGGCGGTGGGTGACGCTGCTCATGGGGCTTCCCCTTTTTCGATCAGCCCGACGACCCGTTCCTGGGCCGCCTCGATGTCCGACTTCTGGCCTTCGATGAATTCTTCATAGGCCTGCGGGGAGACGACTTCGACCTCGGTCCGCATCGCCGCGTAGGCCTGGCCCGAGAGGGTCGCCGAGGATCCCGCGAAGTCGCCTTCTTCGTCGCTCGAGAAGAGCACCTCGTTGACCTTGCCGGGAACGGCGTCGCGCTTGCCGGCCAGGTCGGGGACGTTCCAGGTGTGGACGACGTCGGTGGAGTGGAGCCGCAGCTCGACCGCGGTGCTGGTGGGGACCACGAGTCTGTAGTAGGAGAAGGCGCCGTTGGGGTAGTCGTAGCGCCACAGCCACTGCTGTCCGGTCGCTTCGATCGTCAGCGGCTTCGACTTCGCCGAGGCCAGGCCGGCGCTGCCGGTGGCGGGCGTCTCCCGCGCCTTGTCGGTGAAGACGATGCCGAGCACGAAGATCGCCGCCGCGAACAGGGTGAGCGCGCCGGCGATCCGGAACTGCAGGCCGCGGCGACTGCCGAGCTGGCGCACCGCGGACCGCCGCTCGCCGCGGTAGCGGCGGACGGTGCGGATCAGGGCGACGTTGACCGCGACGATGACGATCGCCGCGGCGACGAGGCCGATCCACATCAGCGTGTCGATCTGGTCAGTGCCAGGGGAATGAGGCGCCAAAGCGCGGCCATCCTATACTCGCGCGCTCTATGAAGAGGCGCACCCGGCCATCCCGCGCGCTTCGCCTTGCGGTGCGGGCTGGAGCGGGGGGCGCGATCGGCGCCGCGATCGCCGTGCCGCTGTTGCGGCGGCGGCTGCGGATCCCGGTGCCGGTGACGATCGCCGCCTGCGCCTCGGGGCCGCTGGCCCTGGCCGTGCTTCACCCGCGCTCGAAGAAGCGGGACGTCGCCCTCTTCGCCCTGCAGATGTGGGCGTTCACCGTGGTCCACGAGATTCCATACGACGACCCCGAGCGCCTGCGCCGCCGCCTCAGGACCGGCTATCCGATCGCCCTCGACCGGGCGATCGGCGGGGGGCGGCTGCCGAACGCCCGCCTGCAGGCCGCCCTGGCGAAGCTGCCGCGGGTCGGCGCGATCGACCGCGCCCTCACCTGGACGCACTGGCTGTGGTTTCTCGAGCCCTACCTGGCGCTGAGCCTGATCCTGGCCCGCGACAGCGACCGTTTCCCGCGCGCCGCCCGCCAGATGGCCGCCGTCTTCGACAGCGGCTGCGCGGTCTACTTCGCGCTCCCCACGGCGCCGCCCTGGTGGGCCTCGGACAACGGCCTGACCGACGAAGGGGTGCGGCGGATCATGGTCGAGGTCGGGGAACCGACCTGGGGCGCCGCCTGGGAGACGATGTACGAGGCGCTCGGCGGCAACCCCTGGGCGGCGATGCCCTCGCTGCACTTCGCCACCTCGCTCAGTGCCGCGCTCTCGCTGGCCGAGGCCGGCCGGCTCGAGGGGACGCTGGGCTGGGGCTACGCGCTGACGCTCGGCTTCGGGCTCGTCTACCTGGGGGAGCACTACGTCACCGACCTGATCGCCGGGGCCCTGCTGGTCGCCGCGGTGCGCCGCGGCGAGGCGCTGGCCGAGCCGTTGGTTCACAAGATCAACGGCACCCTGCAGCGCCTGGAGAGAATCGCGAGCGGGTAGCGTCCCAGGGGTGTCTCCAGACTCGGCGAACGGCAACCGGACCGTCGAGATGCCGCTGCTCACCACGCGGCGCCTGATCCAGACGGTCGTCGTCGTCCTGGTGCTGCTCGTCAGCATCTACTTCCTCTTCCCGAAGCTGGTCGGCCTCGGCGACGCGATGAGCAAGCTGGGGGACGCCGATCCGCTCTGGATCGCGATCGCGATCGCCTTCAGCGTCCTCTCCTTCGCCACCTACATCGCCCTCTTCAAGGCGGTCGTGGGCGGCGACGCGCTGCGGCTCACCTGGGCGGAGACCTACGAGATCAACATGGCCGGGGTCGCCGCGACGCTGCTCTTCTCGGCCGGCGGCGCCGGCGGCATCGCCCTCACCTACTGGGCGCTGCGCAAAGCCGGGATGGCCCGCCGCGACGTCGGCCGGCGGATGGTCGCCTTCATCTCCCTGCACTATGCCTTCTACCCGGTCGCGATCATCCTCTTCGGGATCCTGCTGCGGACCGGTGTCCTGCACGGCAAGCACTCGGTCGAGCTGACGATCATCCCGGCGGCGATCGCCGGCCTGCTGCTGGTGCTGGGGGCGCTGATCGCGCTGATCCCGAAGGACGTCGAGCGGCGGCTGGCGCCCTTCGCCCACGGCGAGCGGGCGCGCTCGTTCCTGCACACGGCGGCCAAAGTGCCCTCGACGCTCGGCGAAGGCTTCCGCTTCGCGGTCGGGCTGTTCGCCCATCCCTCGCAGGGCGGCCTGGCGGTGGTCGGGGCGGCGGGCTTCTGGGCGGCCAGCATCGGCGTGCTCTGGGCCTCCTTCCACGCGCTCGGCGTTCACGTGCCGCTCGCCGTGGTCGTCCAGGGTTACTTCCTCGGCATGGTCGCCAACCTCTTCCCGCTCGCGCCGGCCGGGGTGGGGGCGGTCGACGCCGGGATGATCGGCGCCTTCGTCCTCTTCGGGATTCCCGAGGAGACGGTCTTCCCGGCGATCCTGATCTTTCGCCTGGTCGCCTTCTGGATGCCGATCCCGCCGGGGATCGTCGCCTTCTTCCAGCTGCGCCAGACGGTCAAACGCTGGGAAGCCGAGGGGTTGCCGATCGAGCGCGGTGGCGGCGGTCGCCCCGACTTCGGGCCGACCCTCAGCGAGCTTGCGGATCGCTGAGCTGAGCCATACTATACAAAGTAAAGTATTAGACTCCAGGCGGCAAAGATGAGCGAGCAGAAGAAAGTCGAGAACGTGATCATCGTCGGCGGCGGGCCGGCCGGCTACACGGCGGCGCTCTACACCGCGCGCGCCAATCTCGAGCCACTGGTCTTCGAGGGCTTCCAGTGGGGCGGCCAGCTGCAGAACACGACCGACGTCGAGAACTACCCCGGCTACCCCGAGGGGATCATGGGCCCGGAGATGATGAGCCAGTTCCGCGCCCAGGCCGAGCGCTTCGGGACCCGCTTCGTCAGCGACGACGTCGATCGGGTCGAGCTCTCCGACGGCGGCGTGCAGAAGGTCTTCCTCGGCGATGAGGAGCACCGGGCGAAGACCGTGATCCTGGCGATGGGGGCGGAGCCGCGGCGGCTCGGCATTCCCGGCGAGATGGAGCTCGGCGGGCGCGGGGTCTCGACCTGCGGCGTCTGCGACGGCGCTTTCTTCAAGGGCCACGAGGTGATCGTGATCGGCGGCGGCGACTCGGCGATGGAGGATTCGATCTTCATCTCGAAGTTCGCCGAGCACCTGACGATCGTCAACCGGCGCGACGAGTTCCGCGCCTCGAAGATCATGTTCGACCGGGCCAGCGAGAAGGACAACATCAGCCTCAAGACGCCCTACGTGCCGGAGGAGTTCCTCGCCGGCGAGGACGGGAAACTGGCGAAGGTCCGCCTCCGCCACGCTGAGACCGGCGCGGCTGAGGAGATCGAGGCGACCGGAGCCTTCGTGGCGATCGGGCACATCCCGAAATCGGAGGTCGTCGCCGGCCAGGTGGAGACCGACGAGAACGGCTACGTCGTTACCGCGGGAGACTCGACCCGGACCAACCTGGCGGGCGTCTTCGCGGTCGGCGACGTCGTCGACCACACCTACCGCCAGGCGGTCACCGCCGCCGGCAGCGGCTGCAAGGGCGCCCTCGACGCCGAGTGGTACCTGCGCGACAGCCCGCCCCCGGTCGAGGCGCACTGGTTTCCCGGCGGCGAGCCGGTGGAGATGTCGCCGGCCGGTTGATGGCTTCCGAGTGCACCCATCTGGACGCGATCAACTACCTCGACCCTCCCGACCGGGTCGATGGCTGTGAGGAGTGCCTGGCGGCGGGGATGCGCTGGGTCCACCTGCGGATGTGCCAGACCTGCGGCCATATCGGCTGCTGCGACAACTCGATCGGCAAGCACGCCACCGCCCACCACCGCGAGACCGGCCACCCGATCATCCGCTCGGCCGAGCCCGGCGAGGACTGGAGCTGGTGCTATCCCGACGAGCTGATGATGCGGGTCAGCGCGAGTTGAGCAGGAGCGGCGCCGGGGCGTAGGCCGGGCCCTCTGCGCGCTCCAGCTCGCTCAGCAGCTCGGCGGCGCGGGGGGCGCCGATCAGCTCGGTGATCGCCAGCGGGCCGAGGGGCCAGTTGAGGCCGAGCTTGACCGCGGTCTCCATGTCCTCGGGGGAGGCGACGTCCTCTTCGCGGGCGAAGGCCGCCTCGTTGGCGATCTGGGCGAAGAGCCGGCTGAGGATGCGCTCGGCGGCCGGATCGACCTCGGCCAGCAGGTCGGGATCGAGCGTCGGCCCCACCGGGTCGCGGTTCCTTTCGGACGTATCGCGTCCGTGAGGAACCGCGGTTCCGACGGCGTCGGGGCCCTCGAGGTAGGAGTAGTAGCCCTCGCCGCTCTTGCGGCCGAGCCGGCCCTCCGCCACCAGCCGCTCCTGGATCGGGTTGGGGCGCCAGCGCTCCGGTTCGCCGCCCTGGACGAAGAAGGAGCGGGCGATTTCGAGGTTGACGTCGAGGCCGATCAGGTCGATCAGCTCGAACGGGCCCATGGGAAAGCCGCCCCCGAGGCGGATCGCCTTGTCGATCGTCGGCACGTCGGCGACGCCGTCGCCGAGCATCCGCAGCGACTCCAGGGCGAACGGTCGCGCCAGCCGGTTGGCTACGAACCCTGGGCTGTCGCGGGCGCGGATCGGCGTCCGTCCCATCCGCCGCGCGGCCTCGGTCGCCAGCTCCAGCGCCTGCTCGGAGGAGCCCTCGGCGGCGACCACCTCGACCAGCCTCATCAGCGCCGGCGGGTTGAAGAAGTGCATCCCCACCAGGCGCTCGGCCCGGGGAACGCCGAGCGCGATGTCGGCGACCCGCAGCGAGGAGGTGTTGGTGGCGAGGACGGTGCCGGGGCCGCAGGCCTCGGCCGCGGCGGCGAACAGCTCGCGCTTCAGCGCCAGGTCCTCCGGCGCCGCCTCGATCGCCAGCACGCAGCCGGCGAGCTCGGTGAGTTCGCCTGCCGGGGTCAGCCGGGCGGCCGCGTCCTCGGCTTCGGCCGCGCTCCAGCGTCCGCGCGCCGCCCCCTTGGCGAGCGCCGCGCGCGCCCGCTCCGCACCGGCCTCGGCGGCGGCCGGGACGGCGTCGTAGAGCAGCGTTCGGTAGCCACCGAGGGCAGCCACCTGGGCGATCCCGGCGCCCATCGTGCCGGCCCCGAGGACGGCGAGACGCTCCTCGCTCACCGGCCCCTGAACTCCGGGTCGCGTTTCTCGAGGAAGGCGCGCATGCCCTCGACCCGGTCCTCGGTCGCCATCGCCCGCTCGAACAGCTCGCGCTCCGCCCGCAGCCCGGCGACGATGCCGGTGTCCTCGGCGAGCTGGACCGCCCGCTTGGCGAGGCGGGCGGCCAGCGGCGGTCGCTCGGCAACCTTGCGCGCCAGCGAGATCGCCTCCTCCAGCCACCGGCCCGGCTCGGCGACCCGGTTGACGAGGCCCCAGCCGGCCGCCGTCTCGGCGTCGAAGCTGCGGCCGGTCAGGACCAGCTCCATCGCCCGCTGCTTGCCGAGCACCCGGGTCAGGCGCTGGGTGCCGCCGCCGCCGGGGATGATCCCGAGGCGGATCTCCGGCTGGCCGAAGCGCGCCTCCCGCTCGGCGACGATCATGTCGCAGGCCAGCGCCAGCTCGCAGCCGCCGCCCAGCGCGTAGCCGGCGACGGCGGCGATCGTCGGCGTCTCGACCTGCGCCAACCGCGCCCAGAAGGCGGCGCCGGCGGGGTCGGGCGCCGCGTCGAGCGGCCGCTCGGCCATCGCCTTGATGTCAGCTCCGGCGGCGAAGTACTCCCCGGAGCCGGCGAGGACGATGCAGCCGACGTCCGGGTCGGCGTCGAGCCGCTCCAGCGCGACGGCGATCTCCTCGCGCATCTCGGCCGAGAGGGCGTTGCGGGCCTCGGGTCGGTTCAGCCGCAGCACCGCGACGCGGTGCTCGTCGACCGAGATCTCGACCAGCCCGGCCATCGCGGGCCTCAGCTCTCCTCGAAGGGCATCATCGCGCTGATCCCCGTCGCCTGGCGGCCGATGATCAGCTTCTGGATCTGCGAGGTCCCCTCGTACAGGGTGGTGACGCGGGCGTCGCGCGGGTACCGCTCGACGGGGTAGTCGTCGACGTAGCCGGAGCCGCCGTGCACCTGGATCGCCAGGTTCGCGCACTCGACCGCCGCCTCGGTCGCGTAGAGCTTGGCCACCGAGGTCTCCGTCAGGTTGGGCTTCTTTTCGTCCTTCAGCAGCCCCGCCCGCAGGACCAGCATCCGGCTGGCGTCGCGCTTGAGGATCATCTCGGCGATCATCTCCTGCACCAGCTGGAAGCGGGCCAGCGGCACCCCGAACTGCTTGCGCTCGGTTGCGTATTCGACCGAGGAGGCGACGCAGCCTTCGCAGATCCCGACGCAGCCGGCGGCGACGCTGTAGCGGCCGTTTTCCAGCGCGCTCATCGCGACCTTGAAGCCGTCGCCGACCTCGCCCAGCATCGCGTCCTCGCCGACCTCGACTTCGTCGAGCGAGATCTCCGCGGTGTCGGAGGAGCGCAGGCCCAGCTTGCCGTGGATCTCCTGGGTCGTGAAGCCCTCGCTGTCGGTGGGGACGAGGAAGCAAGCGAGGCCGCGGTGCTTCTTCTCCGGGTCGGTCTGGGCGAAGACCAGCGCCAGCTCGGCGAAGTTGCCGAGCGAGATCCACATCTTCTGGCCGCTGAGCGACCAGCCGCTGTCGGTCTTGGTGGCGCGGGTCCGCAGGTTGGCGGCGTCGGAGCCGGTGTCGGGCTCGGTCAGGCCGAAGCAGCCGAGTCCCTCGCCGGAGCAGAGCCGCGGCAGCCAGCGCTGCTTCTGCTCCTCGCTGCCCCACTTCTCGATCGGCCCGGCGACCAGCGAGGTGATCACCGAGACGACGGTGCGGGCGGAGGAGTCGGCGCGGCCGATCTCCTCGGCGATCAGCCCGTAGCTGACGTAGTCGAGGCCGCGACCGCCGTACGCTTCGGCCACCGGCGCCCCGAGGAAGCCGATCTCGCCGAGCTTGCGCGCCAGCTCGCGATCGAAGCGCCCGGCGCGGTCGTTCTCGCGCACCCGCGGCGCGATCTCGCGGTCGGCGAATTCGCGCGCCGTCTCGCGGATCAGCTTCTGCTCGTCGCTCAGCCTGAAGTCCACTGTCCCTGCCTCCTTGGTGGTTCTCTAGGGGTTCAAGGCTCGCGCAGCTCCCGCCCCAGGGTCTCCGCGAGAGCCTCCTGCGCCTCCCGGGTCCGCGGGCCCGGGGCGGCGGCGAGGGTGCGGCCGTCGATCGCCGCCACCGCCTGGATCTCCCGCGTCGTCGAGGCCAGAAAGGCCTCGCTTGCCTGGCGCAGGTCGTCGATCTGGAAGCTGCCCTCCTCGACCCGCAGCGCCTTGACCAGGCGGTCGCGGGTGATCGATTCCAGCACGCCGTCGGCGATCGCCGGCGTCCGCAGCGCGCCGTCGGCGGAGACCCAGAAGACGGATGAGGTCGGCGGCTCCAGCACCGTGCCGTCGGGACGGACCAGCACCGCCTCCTCGGCGCCACGGCTCCTGGCGATCCGGGTCGCCTGCATGTTGGCGGCGTAGGAGAGCGACTTGACGTGGTTGAGGATCACCGTCGGGCAGTAGGTGACGCTGGCCAGGCTGAGCGTCTCTGCGTGCTCGGGGATCGGCTCGGTCGCGGCGATTCGCCGGCCGCCGCGGGTGACGATCAGCCGCAGCTGGCCGTCGAGCGGCCCCGCGGCGCGCAACAGGGCCTCGATCTCCCGCTCCAGCGCCGCGCGGTCGAAGCGCAGCTCGATCGCCTCCGTCGAGCGGACCAGGCGGTCGAGGTGGTCGCCCAGGGCGAAGGGCCGGCCCTGGTAGAGCCGGATCACCTCGAAGGCGCCGTCGCCGCGGTAGAGGCCGTCGTCCTTCAGGCCGATCGTCGCCGCGGCGGTTGGCGTCACCTTGCCATCGACGCTCGCCAGCTCTTCGAAGCCCGGATTCACCGCCGCGAGGCTACCTGAGAGCGCTCGGCGTGCGGACGCCGCCGCCTATCCTTGAGGGGTGCTGTACGTACTGGGGACGCTTGCCGTGTTGGGGTTCATCGTCGGGGTGCTGGTGCTGGTCGGGCACTTCTATCCGGGCTCCTCGGCCGACCTCGTCGACTGGCATCCGACCCGCTCGCCGGAGGTCGAGGTGCAGAACGAGATCGACGACGTGCGGCAGATGCTCGAGGCGCAGAACGAAATGCGCCGCCGTCGCGGGGCGCCGGAGATCACCGAGGCCGACCTGCACGCCGGCGTGGCCGAGGACGAACGCTTCCGGCTGCGCGGGCGGGGGCCGCTGGAGAATGACTGACAACGTGGTGCGCCTTTTCCTCGATATATCGGGGAAAAGGCGCACCGATTCGTCGTGGCGCGAGCGCTGATCGTCGGCTGCGGCTGCCGCGGCCGGGCGCTGGGGGAGGGGCTGCTGGCCGGGGGCTGGGCGGTGCGCGGGACGAGCCGGCGCGAGGAGGGGCTGGCGGCGATCGAGGCGGCGGGGATCGAGCCGGCGCGCGCCGACCCCGAGCGTCCCGGCACGATCCTCGGCCTGGTCGGCGACGTCGCCGTCCTCTGCCTCCTGCTCGGCTCGGCTAAGGGCGACCCGGAGCTGCTGGCGGCGATCCACGGTCCCCGCCTCGAGCGGTTGCTCGAACACCTGGTCGACACCCCCGTCCGCGGCGTCCTCTACGAGGCCGCGGGCAGCGTCGAGCAGGCGCTGCTGGACGGCGGCGCCGAGATCGTGCGGGCGGCGAGCGCCACCTGGCGGATCCCGGTTGAGGTCGTGCTGGCCGACCCCGACGATCTCGAGCGGTGGTCGAGGGCGATCACGGATGCGACTCTGAGGATCGTTCGCCCGGTCGGTGCCTAGACCGAGAGCGGTGCTGAGGACGCGGTCAGGCGCCGGTTTGCAGCCGGCTGAGCAGGTCGGCGAGGATGCGGGCGGTCGCGCCCCAGATCAGGTGTCCCTCCACCTCGTAGGTGGGAGTGTGGATGGGGATGCCGCGGCGGATCAGGCGGCGCATCGCGTAACCCTCTCGCAGCAGCTCGAGGGAGAAGGTGAGCACGGTCTCGACCTCGGAGGGGTTCGGCCGCAGGGCGAGCGCGGCGGGGCGATCGACGCGGCCGACGAAGGGGTGGACGCGGTAGCCGGTGACGAAGGTGGAGACCGGGGCCAGCGCGCCGGCCAGCTCGACCGCCTCGGGATCGAGGGCGATCTCCTCCTGCGCCTCGCGCAGCGCCGTCGCCGCCAGGTCGGCGTCGGCCTCGTCCTGGCGCCCGCCGGGAAAGGAGATCTCGCCGGCGTGGCGCCGCAGGTCGGCGCGGCGCTCGGTGAAGATCAGCCCCGGTTCCGCCGGCCAGCCGTAGAGGGCCAGCAGCACCGCCGCGTCGGTGCCGCCCCGCGACTCCATCGCCGCCGCTTCCTCCGGCGTCAGCAAGAGCTCGCCGAGGGCTGTCGGACTACCGGTCATCTGGCCGAGCGGGGCGACGCCTGCTCAGATGATCACCTGAACCGTGCCGCCGTCGACCGACCAGGCGGCGCCGCTGACGTAGGAGGCGCGCTCCGAGCAGAGGAAGACGATCGCCGCGGCGATCTCGGCCGGGTCGGCGAGGCGGCCGATCGGCCGTTTGGCGCCGGCCGCGGCCAGCGCCTCCTCGCGGCTTGCCGCGCCCGAGAGGTCCTTCGACTGGTCGAGCAGGCCGCCGGGCTCCATCCACATCTCCGATTCGGTCGGACCGGGGCAGATCGCGTTGACGAGGACGCCCCGCTTCGCGTAGCGGTCGGCGAACAGGCGCGATAGCGAGAGCTCGGCCGCCTTGGCGACCGAGTAGGGGGCCATCGCCGCCGAGGGCCGCTTGCCGGAGGTCGAGGAGACGTTGACGACGCGTCCCCAACCGCGCTCGGCCATCGGCGGGATCGCCGCCCGCATCGCCCGCAGGGGCGCCATCACGTTGAGCTCGTGCTGCTGGCGCCATTCCTCCTCGGAGACGTCGTCGAGGTCGCGCCAGCTGGCGACGCCGGCGTTGTTGACCAGGACGTCGAGCCCGCCGAAGTACTCGCTCGCCGTGGCGAGCATCCGCTCGCCCGCCTCGGCCGCGGTGACATCGAGGGCCAGCACCGCCGCGCGGCCGCCGGCCGGCGCTCCCGCCCCGTTCGCCTCTTCCTGGACCTCGCGCAGGCGGCGCTCGTCGCGGGCGACCAGCAGCACGTTGGCTCCCTCCGCGCAGAGCTGGATCGAGGTCTCGCGGCCGATCCCGCGGCTGGCGCCGGTGACGGCGCAGCGGCGCCCGGCGAGGCCGAGGTTCATCTAGAGGGGCTCCATCGTCTCGGCGACCCGGACCGGCACCTCGCCGGCCAGCACCTTGTGGACCGGGCATTTGGCGGCGATCGCGACCAGTCGCTGGCGCTGCTCGTCGCTCAGCTCGGCCGGCAGCCGCAGCATCACCTCGAAAGCGCTTGGAGTCGCCTTCTCGTAGGCGGTCTCGACCGCGACCTCCACCGTGCCGATGTCCCAGCCCTTGCGCTCGGCGTAGAGCTCCATCGTGATCGCCGTGCAGCCGGCGAGGCTGGCGGCCAGCAGCTGAGTGGGCCGCGGCCCAAGGTCCTGCCCGCCGATCTCCGGCGGCTCGTCGACGATCAGCGCGTGCTGGCCGTCGATGTCGATTTCGTGGGCGAAGACGCCGGTGCGGCGTGCGACGACCCTCACCGCGGCGTGTCCCTGTCGCGACCTTCGAACAGCACCGGGTCCTCGACGTCGGCGAAGCGGGCCATCGCGAAGGCGAGGTCGGAGGCGCGGTTGACGAAGTGGATCACGGTCTCGCCGCTCAGCTCGCCGGCGTCATTGAGCGCCGCGATGCGGCGCTCGGCGCGCCGGATCACCGTGCGGGCGACGTCGAGCTGGGCCGACAGCTGGTTGCCGCCGGGGATGACGAACTTCGGCGGCAGGTCGACCTCGGCCATGTAGCGGTCGATCGACCGCTCCAGCTCTGCGACCATCTCCTCGGTCGTGCGGCTGACCCCCTCCTCGAGCCGCCCGGCCGCCTCCGGCGCCGTCGCCAGCTCGGCGCCGGCGATGTAGATGCCGTCCTGGACGCGCAGGATGTCGGCGGCCAACTCGGCATGGTCGGGCCCGCAGAGGGCTCGGGCGAGGCCGAGCGCCGAGCAGGCCTCATCCAGGGTCCCGTAGGCCTCGGTGCGCGCGTGGTGCTTGGGCACCCGGCCGCCGTACCAGAGGGAGGTGGTCCCGTCGTCGCCCTTCTTGGTGTAGATCCTCACCACTCGGCAATCCTACGCGGCGCCGTAGAGCTTTCTTCCGCTATGCGAATGAAAGCTCTACAGCACTCAGCCGACCGGGTTGAAGACGATGCCGGTGATCACCTTGGGGAAGAAGTAGGTCGACTTCGGCGGCATGTTCTCCTCGGTGCCGGCGATCGCCCGCACCTGCTCGACCGGGACCGGCCGCTGGATGAAGGCGACGTCGTAGTTCCCGCTGTCGACCAGCGCCAGCGCATCGGGGACGCTCTTCGCGTACTCGAGCCCGCGGCGGGCGTCGATGTCGTGGTCGTCCATCCCCGCCAGCCCCTTCAGCACCAGCGTCTCGAGGATCGCCGAGTCGAGCCGCCGGTAGGCCTCCGGCTTGCCGGCGAGGCGGCGGTCGACCTCGCCGGTGTCCTTGAGGCGCAGGCGGAAGGCCTGCTTGTGGAAGCTGTCATAGAGGCCGAAGACGCCGACCCCCCGCTCGCCCGCCGGGTCGATCTCGGAGACCTCGACCTCGCTGACCTCGAACAGCTCGCGCAGGCCGCCGCCGAGCCGCTGCTGGCGCTCCGGGTCGCCGGCGAAGCCGGAGAGCAGGCGGTGGGTGGGGAAGACGGTGAGGCCGGGGTCGTCGAGGCCGGTCAGCGCCATCAGGGTGTAGTCGTGCGGTCCCTCGCCGTCGATCTCGTCGCGGTAGGCGCGGGCGGTCTCGTAGCGGTGGTGGCCGTCGGCGATCAGCAATTGGGCGCCGGCGAGTCGTTCGCTGACAGCGGCCAGGACCGCCGGGTCGCCGACCCGCCAGACCCGATTGACCGTCCCGTCTTCGTCGGTCGCCTCACCCCAGGGGTCCCCCCCCAGCGCCGGCTCGACCAGCGGCCAGGCGTCCTCGGTGCTGAGCGAGAAGATCGGCGAGAGGTTGTGCAGGGTGGCGCGGGTGAGCAGCAGCCGGTCTTCCAGCGGCCCGGGATGGGTGCGCTCGTGCGGGCGCACGGTGCCGCTCTCGTAGTCCTCGACCCGGACCCGGGCGAGGATTCCGTGGCGCGTGTAGTGGTTGCCGTCGGGGGCCGTGTAGTCCTGGGTCAGCGCCCAGAAAGCGGGCTCGGGGTCCTCGACGAGCACTCCCTCGGCGCGCCAGGCGTCCATCGTCGCCCGCGCGTTCGCGTAGGGGTCGCCCTGCGGCGAGTGGAGCGGATCCGCCGGGTCGAAGGCCTTCGGCAGGTCGATCGCCACCGCGTTGTAGGGCGAGCCCTCGACCAGGCGGGCGCGGCCGGCGGCATCGATCACGTCGTAGGGCGGCGTCGCGACCTTCTGCAGCCCCCCGACCTTCGCCAGGTCGTAGTGCAGCGCCTTGAAGGGTCGGACGTCCGCCATCGCCTGAGAACCTACACTTGACCTGCGTCGGGGCGTGGCGCAGCCTGGTAGCGCGCGGCCTTTGGGTGGCCGAGGTCCCCGGTTCGAATCCGGGCGCCCCGATTGCGGACAACAAGCTCCGACGCGGGATGCCTCGGGAGCGCTGCTAGCCGAAGACCCGCCAGCGATAGCTCGCCGGCGTCGGGTCGGCGGCCCCGGCCGCGTCGACCGCCCGGACCCGGAAGCTGTGCCTGCCGGGCTTGACCTTGCGCTTGAAGGGCGAGCGGCAGGGCTTGAACTGCGCTTTGTCGAGCTTGCACTGGAATCCCGCGCCGCCCTGGTCGGCGCTGAAGGAGAAGACGGCGAGCCGGCTGGTGGTCTTGGCTCGGGGCTTCCGCTTGATCGTGGTCTCGGGGACCGATTTGCTCTGCGTTGAGACGGATAGCGGGCTCGTGCCTTCGCTCGGGCGGTGGAGGGAGTCGTCGCCCTGGTAGGCGGCGCGGAGACTGCTGGCGCCGCTGGCCGCCGGAGTGAAGATGATCTGACAGCTAGCCTTCGCTTCCCCAGCCCCCGCGAGCGTGCAGCTGGCGTCGCCGCCGAAGGTCCCTGCTGCCCCGCTCGTCGAGAACCTGACCGTACCGCTGGGCACCGAGGGAGCCGCGCCGGGGTCGCTGACGGTCGCGGTGCAGGTCGCCGGGCCCGCGCCGAGCGTCAGGGCGGCCGGAGCGCAGGCCAGCGAGGTGGTGCTCGCGCGGGGGGTGACCGTTACGGACGTCGAGCCGCTGCTGGAGCCGTGGGTCCGGTCCCCTTCGTAGGCAGCGGTGATCCTATGAAGGCCCACCTCGGTGGGGGTGAAGGCAAGTTGGCACCGGGATTCGTCTGGCACTCCGCTCACCGGCACCAGCGTGCACGGCACCGGTCCGGCGCCCCGATGGTCGCTGTGGAGACCGACCGCTCCGGTCGGGACGCTCGGGTTCGGCTGGCCGGTGTCTTTGACCTGGACGCTGCACGTGACGACCTGATTGCCGAGGACTTCTGCCGGGGGGCACTGAACGGCGGCGCTCGTCGGAGCGAGGATTTGCTCGTCGGCGCCGATATCGGGCGCCATCCCGCTTTCCCTTGCGTCTCCGTCGATGTCGGTGATGCCGCTCTGCGCGTCGAGGACGCCCTTGTCGATCGTCGGCGAGCCGGGCAGCTCATGGATTAGGTCGGCGGCGAGCAGCGGGGGAGCGGTGACGTTCCCGTTGACGCTGGGTTCGGTGACCGAGGCGGTCCCGCCCCCTTCACCTTTGGCTTCGAAGATCGCGTAGTCGGAGTTCGCGAGGTTGATCGTCGAGCTGCCGCCGGCGGCCGAGCCGATCGCCCGGACGTCTTTGTCCGTGCCTCGCGCGATCATGGCCTTTGCGTCCACCGCAAGGGGTGATCCGGTAGAGCGGAACGAAAGCCCCAGCGAGCTCGGGCCGGTCGAGATCGCGGTCACGCTGCGCAGCACGATTCTTTCTGACAGTCCCGCCCCGACATCCGTTCCGATCGCGACTCCGCGCGCGCCGCTCGTCAGGCAGGCGCTCTCTCGGAGGATGGTCGAGTTGCCGCTCGTGCGACAGGCGAAGCCGTCGTTCCTGCTGTTGCGCACGATGATGTCTTCAACGGTTCCTCCGTGGAGGTTGATCCCGAGTGGGGTGGAAGCCTGAATTTCGATGTGGGAGACGATGTCCCCATCGTGGACCGTGAGAGGTTCCCCGCCGCTGAGTGAGGCAGCGATGACCGGACGCGGCTCGCCAGCCGCCCCGCGCACGGTTACGTCGTTGGGCAGCGAGATGGTGCGGTTGAGGCCAAGGTCTTGGGAGTTGTTCGCGTCGGTGTAGGTGCCGGCCAGAAGAATGATCTGGGTGCCCGCGGGCGGCCGCTGAGGAGCCGCGGAATCGGCGGCGTTGAAGAGCGAGCAGGGTGCCGCCTCCGTGCACGCTGGCGCCGGCCCGGTACCGCCGGGCGCCGCGAAGCGAGTGGCCGCCGAGGCTCCCTCGGCGCCCAGCGGGAGCAGGCCCAAGCAGGCCACGGCAATTGGCATCAGGAAACGACGGTAGGGAGGAGAGAGCATCTCGGCGGCTCCGGGTTGGCTCCAGGGCTAGCACTGGTACGGGGGCGCCGGCGGCTGGGTTCATCTTTCGGCAGCGGTCGACGCGGGGGAGTGGGCCGGTCGTCGGACGCGGGGCCATCGTCCCGCTCTTTGGTGACCCTCGCAGTGCTGATTCGCGGCGATTGGATCGGGTATCTGAGTCAATCAGCGACACGCCCAGCGAGGAGAGAGGACGATGGCTCAAACGAAACAGCGCTCGACCGGGAGCCGGAGGAAATCGGCCAATCGAACGGCGCGGACGAACCGGTCCAAACGAACGAAATCGCCCCAAGCCAAATCGGCCAACGCGCGTGGCGCGAGCGGCTCGAACGGAGTGCGGAACGGCTCCTCGAGCAGCGGGATCGACGCCGTTCGGCATGCGGTCGGGGACAAAGCCAAGTCGGCCGGGCACACCGTCGGCAATGCGGCCGGCAAGGCGAAGCTCCCGCTCGTCGCCGGTGGAGCGGCGCTTGCCGGAGCGGCCGGTGGGCTCGCGCTCGCCTCATCGCGGGGACGCAAGGGCGGGATCGGCACCGCGCTGCGCAAGCCTCAGATCAAGGTGGACTCCAGCGACGTCGCCAAGGTTGCCAAGCAGGTCGGCAGTTTCAGTGCCCAGGTCGGCGAGTTGGCCGGTGAGCTGCAACGCGCTCGCGAGTCCGCCGACGACGGCAAGCACCGTTCTCCGATCGAGGTGGTCCTGCAGGGGTTGACCGCGAGGCGCTGAGTCGACTTACGGCGGCTCGGCGCCCTCAGCGTCGGTCGGGTGGACGATCCGCGCGCCGGCGCTCCAGCGCACCTCGATGTCCCTATAGGTGACCTCGGGCTCGACCTCGTCGGGCAATCCCTTGCGCTCGACAACGGAGGTCGATTCCTGCGCCGGCTCGCCCTCGAACCAGACCCTGGTCTCCGGCACCCTGCCGAAGCGAAGCTCCTTCGCCCGCACGCGGGTCGAGACGTCGACGTCGGGGCGTCCCTTCACCCGCCGGCCTTTTCGATGTCGTGCACGGTCACCCGGCCCTCGGCGCCGGTTCCCGACACCGCGTCGATGTCGATTCCCGCCTCCTCGGCTTTGCGCAGGGCGGCCGGGGTGGCGTTGTGTTTCATCGCCCGCCTCTGGCGCCGCCGCTCTCCCAGCTCCTGGGCTTTGTGGGTGGCCGCGAGGCTCAGCTCCTTGGCCTCGTCGGCGGCGGCCGAGCCGATCTCCTGGGCGAGGAGCTTGGCGACCTGTTTGGCGATTTGCCCGCCGCTTGGTCCGCCCCCGCCGCCGTTTCCGCCGCCCCCTCCTTCGCCGCCCGTGCCCCCGCCCCCGCCTTCGCCGCCCGTGCCCCCGCCCGCGAGCGCGCCGAGTGCTCCGGCACCCTGGCCCAGCCCGCCGACCGCCTGGCCCGCGCCTTGGCCCAGACCCCCGACGGCTTGCCCGGCGCCTTCGCCGAGCCCGCCGACCGCCTGGCCCGCGCCACCGCCGACGTCTTCGACCGCGCCCCCGGCACCCTTGCCGATGTCTTTGACCGCCCCACCGGCTCCTTCCCCGACGTCTTCGACCGCGCCCTCGGCACCTTCGCCGACATCTTCGACCGCGCTGCCGGCGCCGCGGCCCAGTTCGCCGACCGCCCGCCCGGCCCCTTTGCCGACCGGTTCGAGGGTGTGCGCGATGCCTTTCAGGACGTCGGGGTTGCGGTCGAGGGTCGTGAGGACGCGGTCGATGATCGCGGTGACGTGGTCGAGCCGGGCGCGCAGCAGCGCCTGCGCTTCAACCCCCTTGATGTTGAGTTCGACCTTGCCCAGCTCGGCGTGGACGCCGACGCTCAGCTTGACCAGGTCGAGGACCTCCGCGTGGACCGAGATCCGCGCCTCGAGATCGTCGAGCTCGAAGTGGATTTCGTCGACCTTGACCACCGGGATGTCGACGAGGACGTCGGGCTCGTCGCTGTCGCTGATCGACCCCGGGTGCAGAAGCGTGTAGTCCTGATACTCGCGCTCCGGCACGGTCGAGTCGCTGGTCTGGTTGCGCGGCGTGCTGCGGCCGCCGCCACCGCCCGAGCCATTGCTCTGGCTCGACTTCCGCGGAGCCCGGCGTTTCGATTTCGAGCTCTGCGAGCCCGCTTTGCGTGAGCCCTTGCGGGGGGCTCGCCGTTTGGTCTGCTGGGCCATCTGCTCTCTCCTCGCGGATCGTCTTCCCTCAGGGAATCCCTTCCCGTCTGCGCGGCCGCCAAACGTGGCGCGGAGGGCTACCAGAGCGCTCGGGAGCGGCCGGCGGCCGCGTCGGCCCCGTGGCCCCGCGGACGGGTCAGTAGGCGGCGCGGAGGATCGAGGCGATGTCCTCCGCGCCGACCGGCCGCGGGTTGTCGGGCGGGGCGACCTCGAGGATTGCCGGGATCACCGGCTCGATCCCGTCGGCCGGCATGCCGACCTCCCGCAGGGCCTGTGGCGCTCCCATCCTCCCCGCCAGCCGCCGCAGCGCCGCGGCGGCCGGTTCCCCCTCGGCCGCGCCCAGCGCCAGCGCCACCCGCGCCATCGGCTCCGGCGCCGCCGGCTCCTGGAAGGCGACGACGTGGGGGAGGAGGATGCCGTGGGTCTCGGCGTGGGGTAGGTCGTAGGCGCCGCCGAGCACGTGGCAGATCCTGTGGTGCAGGCCGGAGCCGGCGAGCGCGAAGGCCGCGCCGGCGAGGTGGGCGCCGTAGAGGGCGGCGGCTCGAGCGCTCAGGTCCCCGGGGGTCTCGGTGACGGCCGGCAGCGACTCGGCGAGGGCGCCGATCGCCGCTTCGGCGATCAGCGAGGTGAGCGGGTTGCGGCCGGGGGCGTAGAGCGCCTCGACGCCGTGGGCGAGCGCGTTCATCCCGCTGGCCGCGCTGGCCACCGGCGGCAGCGTCAGCGTCAGCTCGGGGTCGTAGAGGACGACCTTGGGCAGCACCCGGGCGTCGCGGCCGGTGGTCTTGCGGTCGCCGGCGGTCGAGCCCCAGACCGGCGTCATCTCCGAGCCCGCGTAGGTGGTCGGCACGGCGACGATCGGCAGCCCGGTCTCCAGGGCGACGGCCTTGGCGGTGCCGATCGTCGAGCCGCCGCCGAGCGCCAGCAGGCAGTCCGCCTCGCGGGCCCGCGCTGCCGCGACCGCCTCGGCGGCGGTCGCAACCGGGACGTGCGGCCGGATCGCCTGGAAGCAGCCGGCCATCCCGCCGCCCAGCGAGCGAGCGAGCTCGGCGGCCGCCTCGCTCATCGCCGGCCCGACGAGCAGCAGCGCGCGCTCGCGGCCGAGCCGCTCGATCTCTGCGCCGGCGCCGGCCAGCGAACCGGCTCCGAAGACGACTCTCCCCGGCAGACCCTCGTAGGCGAAGAACGTTTTCGCGTCGATCGGATCGCCTGTCATCGCGCCCCTGGGACGAGGGTCCATGCGAGCGGCGTCACCGGCGCCGCCCGGTAGGCGGCGACTCCCTCCGCCTCGGGCAGCCCGTCGCCGGGCAGCGCGCGCGCCGGCAGCGCCAGCTCGAGCCGCTCCGCGGCGAACGGCCAGGGATCGATCGTCCCGACGCCCGGCTCGACCACCACCAGGGTCAGGTCGAGGCGCTGGCCCAGCGGCGCGGTTGGGGCGTCCGGCACCAGGCGGGGGCCAGGCGGCTGCTCTATGGCCCCGAGGACGCTCGGCACGGCGACCGGCTCGCCCGCCGCGGTCGGCCGGGAAGGGTCGAGCGAAGAGAGGGCAAGCGAGATCACGTCGAGCGCCTGCAGCACCTCGTAGGCGTGCCAGACCTGCGCTTCGAACTCGCTGCGCAGCCCGCCCACCCGACGCCAGACGGCGAGCAGCGTCTCCACCCGCTGGCGCTCGCGTTCCGCGACGACCTCCTCGGCGAGCGGGTGGGCCAGCGGCTCTGAGCCCTGCAGGCCCCAGCGGCCCCAGTAGAGGCCGGTCCAGTGCATCGCCACCAGCGCCCCGGCCAGCGGCTCGCGCGCGAAGACGCTGTCGACGCCGCGCCCGTAGGGCGGCACCGTCCGCTCCAGCGGCAGCTCGAGGAAGTGGGCCGGTCGACCGGCCTCGGAGTTGTAGGCGGGGAGGTCGTCGAGCTCGCGCCAGCCGTCGTCGTGGTGGGCGGCGGCGATCCGCAGCGCCGGCGCCAGAGCCGGCGCCGCGAAGCGCTCGTTGCCCCAGCGCGCCGCCAGCTCACCCGCCAGCGCGCCGTGCTCGTACTGGGGGACGAAGGTGAAGCCGTTCTCGCGCTTGCTTACGATCATCGTCACCAATGAGTACCGCTTATGTCTATGAGGCCGTCCGCACGCCCTTCGGCCGCTACGGCGGCGCCCTCTCCCGCGTCCGCCCCGACGACCTCGCCGCCCGCTCGCTGCGGGCGCTGCTCGAGCGCCTTCCCGGCCTCGACGTGGAGCGGATCGACGACGTGATCATGGGCAACGCCAACGGCGCCGGCGAGGACAACCGCAACATCGCCCGGATGGCGGTGCTGCTGGCCGGCCTGCCGACCTCGGTTCCAGGTGCCACCGTCAACCGCCTCTGCGGCTCCAGCCTGGAGGCGGCGATCCAGGCCGCGCGGGCGATCGAGACCGGCGACGCCGAGATCGTCGTCGCCGGCGGCGTCGAGTCGATGAGCCGCGCGCCGTGGGTGCTGCTGAAGCCGGAGAAGGGGTTCCCCGCCGGCCACGAGACGGTCCACTCAACCACCCTGGGCTGGCGCATGGTCAACCCGGAGATGCCCGAGCGCTGGACGATCAGCCTCGGCGAATCGGCCGAGAAGCTGGCCGAGATCCACGGGATCTCGCGCGAGGCGCAGGATGAGTTCGCCCTGCGCAGCCACAACCTGGCCGCCCGTGCCTACGAGGAGGGGGTGATGCGGGAGGTGGTGCCGCTGCCCGGCGTCGAGCTGCAGCGCGACGAGGCGATCCGCACCGACAGCTCGCTGGAGAAGCTGGCCAAGCTCAGGCCCTCCTTCGTCGAGGGCGGCACGGTCACCGCCGGCAACTCCTCGCCGCTCAACGACGGCGCCGCGATGGTCCTGCTCGGCTCGGAGGCGGCCGGGAAGCGGATCGGCGCCGAGCCGCTGGCCCGCGTCGTCTCGCGCGCCGTCCACGGCGTCGACCCCGACGTCTTCGGGATCGCTCCTGTGGAGGCGGTCAACAAGGCCCTTGCCGGGGCGGGGATCGGCTGGGACGAGGTCTCGGTGGTGGAGCTGAACGAGGCCTTCGCCTCGCAGTCCCTCGCCTGCCTGCGGGGCTGGCCCGAGCTCGACCCCGAAAAGGTCAACGTGCGCGGCGGGGCGATCGCGATCGGGCACCCCCTCGGCGCCTCCGGCGCTCGGGTCCTCGGCCGCGTCGCCCACGAGCTGCGCGCGCGGGGCGGCGGCTACGGGGTGGCGACCCTCTGCATCGGCGTCGGCCAGGGCCTGGCGCTGGTGCTCGAGGCGATTTGACTAAGCGCTTAGCCTAAGGTTCTTGGCGAGTTCTGTCGATGTTTGCCCACCGGCATGAATGACGAGGACCAGATCGAGCGGCGCGTCGAGCGCGCCACCTTCGAAACCGACCGGCAGCTCGTGGTCGGCGACGTGACCCTGCCGCCGGAGGGCTACCAGGCTCGCTTCTCCGATTCGCTCAACCGCGACGATCTCGAGTTCATCTCGCTGACCGACGTCGAGATCACCTCGCTCGCCGACGGCAGGGTGAGCGAACGGCCGTACGTCGTCCTCCACAAGCGCCACGTTCGCCTCGCCTACCCGGCGCAGTCCTGAGCTGCCCTTAGGAGCCGGAGCGGAAGCGACCGCGGCTGGCGTAGGAGCCGAGGTCGAAGCAGAAGGCGAGCGCGACGATGAACCACTCGAACCCGTGGACGCGGTCGGAGCTGCTCCACATCACCGCGTAGGCGAGCGTCGTCCAGGGCAGCACGAAGAAGCCAAGGAAGGGGACGAACCAGCTGTCGAAGGCGCGGCTCAGCAGGTCGCTGAACAGCCAGAGCGCGAACAGCGCCAGGCGCGGCGAGAGGAAGGCGAGGATGACGACGAGGCAGGGGATGGGAAAGACGCTACCCCTTCCGGCACCCGGAAATTGCCGTTCACCGAACGGTTATCTCGCTGCCCTACTCTCCGTGGAGAGAAAGAGAGGACGAGCGCATGACGAGACTTGGCAAGCTGATGACGATGCTGAACCCCGAGAAGACGCGGATGCCGGCCCCCGAGGAGGCCCTGGCGGGGCGCAGCGAGCCGGCCTTCGAGGTGCCCGACGTGCACGCTGTCCTCGGCACCCCGATCAAGCCGCCGTTCCCCGAGGGGGTCGAGGTCGCCTACTTCGCGCTCGGCTGTTTCTGGGGCGCCGAGCGGCTGTTCTGGCAGCTCGACGGCGTCTACTCGACCGCGGTCGGCTACATGAACGGGACCACGCCAAACCCCACCTACGAGGAGGTCTGCTCGGGAAGGACCGGCCACGCCGAGGCGGTGATGGTCGCCTTCGAGCCGGCGAAGATCTCCTACGCGGACCTGCTGAAGGTCTTCTTCGAGGAGCACGACCCGACCCAGGGCATGCGCCAGGGCAACGACGTCGGCACCCAGTACCGGTCCGGCATCTACTTCGCCAACGATGCACAGAAAGCGACGGCGGAGATGGCGAAGGAGGCCTACGACCAGGCGCTGCGGGCGGCCGGCCACGAGCCGATCACGACCGAGATCGAGCCGGCGGGGCCCTTCTACCACGCCGAGGACTACCACCAGCAGTACCTGCACAAGGTGCCGAACGGCTACTGCGGCCTGGCCGGGACGGGGGTCTCCTGCCGTATCCCCGCCGCCGCTTCCTGAGTCCGCGGAGAAGCGGCGAGACCGCCCTCGGGCGCGGCGAATAGCATCCCGCGCCCGTGGCGCCATCCTTCGGTTCCTACATAGGCGGCTGCCTGGCCGTGATCGGCATCCTCGCCGCGGTCGGCCTCGGCGGCTACTGGCTCCGGCGCTGGATCGTCCCTGAATTCTCCGGTGCCCTGGCGCGGCTGGCCGACGCGACGATCGCCGTCGCCCTGCTGGTCGTCTCGCTGGAGATCCTCGGCACGCTGAGCATCCTCCAGGAGGGCTGGATCGTCGTTCTCTGCATCGCCGTCGGCCTCGCGGCGGCGGCGCTGGGCCGCCGGATGGCGCCCCCCGAGAGTCGCCAGGTCCCGGCGCCGCAGGTGCAGACGGTCGCCCTGCTGATCGCGATCGGAGTCGCCTCCTTCACGGTGGCGGAGTGGACGTTCCCGTCCCAGCTCAGCCTCGACCAGGGGATGTTCGGCGGCGACACGACCTGGTACCACATGCCGTTCGCGGCGCGGATCGCCCAGGAACACTCGACGGTCCATCTCCACTTCACCGATCCGCTGCGCCTGGCGGCCTGGTTCTACCCGCAGAGCTCGGAGCTGATCCACGGCGCGGCGATCGCGATCTTCAAGACCGACTGGCTCTCGCCGCTGATCAACCTGGTCTGGCTGGCGATCGCCCTGCTCGCCGCCTGGTGCGTCGGCCGTCCCTACAGAGTGGGGCCGGCGACCCTGGTCGCCGCGGCGATCGTCCTCGACTCCGGGGTGATGATCGAGACCCAGCCGGGGGAGGGTCGCAACGACATCATGGGCCTCGCCTTCCTGATCGCCTTCGCCGCCTTCCTGATCAACGGCCACCAGCGGCGCGCTCCGGCCGCCGGTGCGGTCCAGGACGCGCCCGAACGCGACGCGCCGCTGCTCGACCGGGGCCCGCTGGTCCTGGCCGGGATCGCCGCCGGCCTCGCGGCCTCGGTCAAGTACACGTTCTTGATCCCCGTGGTGGCGATCGCGATCGGCGTCTTCGTCTTCAGCGGCAAGGGCCGGCGCCTGACCACCGCCTGGGTGATGGGGCTCTCGATGCTCCTCGTCGGCGGCTACTGGTACGTGCGGGCGGCGATCAAGACCGGCGGCAACCCGATCCCCTACTCGAGCTGGGGTCCGCTGCACCTGCCGACGCCGGACCAGATGCCGCTCGACCCGCGGCCGCGCTTCGCCGTCGCCCACTACCTGACTGACCCGACCATCTACCGGGCCTGGTTCTTCCCCCAGCTCGAGAACGCCTTCGGGCCGCTCTGGCCGCTGATCCTGATCGTCGCGATCGCCGCCACGGTGTTCCTCGCGGTGCGCTCGCGCAACATCGTCCTGCGGGTGATCGCGGTCGGCGCCCTGGCGACCGCGGTCGTCTACCTGTTCACGCCGCTCACCGCCGCCGGCCAGGAGGGGACGCCGACCGGATTCTTCACCAACACGCGCTACCTCGCTCCCGGCCTGGTGCTGGCGATGGCGCTGCTGCCGATCTCGCGCCCGCTGCGCGCGCCGGAGGCACGCGCCTGGAAGACGCTGCTCTTCCTCGTCGCGGTGTACGCGATCACCGTGCTGACGACGCCGCGCTGGTACCCGAGCTACATCCTCGGCACCGTCTTCATCACCCTGGCGCTGGTCTGGGCGCCGAGCGCGCTCAACCTCGGCCTGCTCCGCGCCCGGGTCAGCCGCGGCCTGCTGGTCGGCGGCGCGCTGGCGGTGCTGCTGTTGGCGGTGGTGCTGGGGAGGGCGCAGCAGGTGCAGTACGCCGACCATCACTACACCGAAGTCGATCACTTCCTCCAGGACGGGGGGCCGAAGAAGGCCTACCGGTTTGCCCAGAACCAGCACGACCAGCGGATCGGGATCGCCGGCTCGGGCGAGATCTTCTTCGGCCAGTACGGCTTCTACGGCAACGACCTCAGCAACCACGTCCAGTACATCGGCGTGTCCGGCCCGCACGGCACCTGGCGCCTGCCGACCAGCTGCCAGCAGTTCCGCCGTCTGATCGACGCCGGCGAATACGACTACCTGATCATCAGCCGATACACCCAGGACTCCCCGGACTCCGAATACTGGTACCCGATCGACCGCTGGATCCGAGAAGATCCGGCGCTGAAGCCGATCGTCGAAGAGCCCGACATCACGCCCGAGCCCGACTACGTCTACAAGGTCAAGGGCAAGCTCGACCCAGCCGCCTGCCCTCGCAACGGCTGAGTCACCCGGGCGGCGGCCCGCGGCCTAAGCTTCCCCTGAGCCCCCGTAGCTCAGCTGGATAGAGCGTCGGACTTCTAATCCGAGGGTCGCAGGTTCGAATCCTGCCGGGGGCACTGGCGGTGCTACGCTTTACCTATGGCAGAAAAGGTAAAGGATCAGACCAAGATCTCCAGCAAGCATCAGGTGACGATCCCAGCGAAAGCCTTTCGCACCGCCGGCTTTGCTCCTGGTGACACGTTGAGGGTCGAGGCCGAGGGGGCCGGTCGGGTGGTTCTGACGCGGATCGATGAGCTGGTCGATCGCTACTCCGGGTGTCTCGAGACGGGGGGCAGTTTGCGCGAGCGCGTGGAAGGGTTGCGCGGGGAGTGGCGGTAGCCCTCGACTCCGATGTGGTCATCGGCTTTCTCGATCGACAGGACGCCCTTCACGATGCCGCGGACGCGGCCGTTCGCGAGTTCGCGCGCGAGCAACGGCTGGTGGTATCGGTCGTCACCTATGCCGAGGTTCTGACCGCTCGCCTCGGGCATCACAACGAAGACGATGTCGCCGGATTCTTTCGTGAGTTGCTTTCCGCCGTCCTGCCAGTTGACGTTGCGGTTGCCGATACGGCAGCCGACCTTCGGTCGCGCTTCAAACCGCTTCGCATGCCTGACGCTTTGATCCTTGCAACGGAGGAGGCGGACCCGGATGTCGGCCTGATCGTCACCGGAGACCAGCAGCTGACCAAAGTCTCCGGACTCAGGGTCAAGGTCCGGCTTCTGAGTTGAGGGGTCCTGACAGGGGTCGAAAACCTGATCCCGAAATTGGTCCCAACTCCAGTCAACTCAGCCCGAGCTCTCGCTGCGCAGCTCGGGCATGAAGTACGGTGCCGGCGCTGCAACCGCGATCATTTGGAGGACGCCGATGCCGGACACCACCTGCCACATGTCGATCTCGCTCGACGGCTTCGTCGCCGGACCGGACCAGAGCCGGGAGAATCCGCTGGGGAAGCGCGGCAGGGAGGTCCATGGCTGGCACCTCGGCGACGAGCGCGCGAACGACGCCGACGCGACGGCAGAGGGCTGGCTCCTGCGACCGCGCGGGGCCTACGTCATGGGCCGCAACATGTTCGGGCCGATCCGCGGCGAGTGGGATGAGGACGGGAATGGATGGTGGGGCTCCGAGCCGCCCTACCACGCGCCGGTCTTCGTGCTCACCCATCACGCCCGCGAGCCGATCGAGATGGAGGGCGGCACGAGCTTCCACTTCGTCACGCAGGGCTTCGAGGCCGCCTACGCGCAGGCGCGTGAGGCGGCCGGGGAGGATGGCATCGACATCGCGGGCGGCGCCTCGACCGTCCGTCAGGCACTCGCCGCCGGAGTGATCGACGAACTCACCCTCGACCTGGCCCCCGTCCTGCTCGGGTCCGGCGAGCGGCTGTTCGACGGGGTCGAGGCTTTCGGGTTCGAGCCGGTCGAGGCACTCCACTCTCCGCTCGCCACGCACATCCGCTACCGGCGGGCGGGGTGAGGAGCCGGTCTGCGGTCTGGGGCGGCGTCAGCTTTCGCCGCGGCCTTGGTCGTTCTGGGGAGGCCTTTCCGCAGCGCA
>DATAEW010000055.1:0-3056 GCA_036257815.1 Solirubrobacterales bacterium | reverse complement strand
TCTAGAGTCGCGCGCCATGCGCGTCTGGATCGACTGCACCGCGGCCGCCCACCCGCTGGTCCTTCGGCCGCTCTACGAGCGGTTGCGGGCGCGGGGCGACGAGGTCTTCATCACCGCCCGCGAGTACGGCCAGACGCTCGGCATCCTCGACCGCCTCGGGCTGCCATACACGGCGGTCGGGGAGCACGGCGGGGCCTCGAAGCTGGCCAAGGGCCGCGCGGTGCTCAGCCGCTCCGCCGGCCTCACCCGCCTGGTTTGGCGGCGGCGGCCGGAACTGGCGATCGCCCACGGCTCGGTCGACCTCGCGGTCGTCTCGGCCACCCTGCGGATCCCCTCCGTGCAGATGCAGGACTACGAGTTCGCCCGCCTGCAGCGGCAGATCGCCTTCCGCCTCGCGAGGCGCGTGCTGGCCCCCGATGCGATCCCGCTCGAGCGGCTGGCCAGGCTCGGCGCCAAGGGCGAGAAGCTGTTCCGCTACCCGGGGTTGAAGGAGGAGTACTACCTGGCCGACTTCGAGCCCGACCCCGGGGTCCTCGATGGGCTCGGCCTCGACCGCGAGAAGGTCCTGGTCGTCGTCCGGCCGCCGCCCGAGACCTCGGAGTACCACGCCCCGAACGATGTCTACGGCCTGACCATCGACCGCCTCGCCTCGGCGCCGCAGGCCCAGGCGGTGATCATCCCTCGCACCGTCAGGCAGGGGGAGGCGGTGCGGGCGCTGGCGGCGCCGAACCTGATCGTCCCCGAGCGGGCGATCGACGCCCAGAGCCTGATCGCCCAGGCCGACCTGGTGGTCAGCGCCGGCGGCACGATGAACCGCGAGGCGGTGGCCCTCGGGACGCCGGTGTTCACCACCTTCGCGGGGAAGATGGGCGGCGTCGACGAGGAGCTGATCGCCGCGGGAAGGCTGCAGGTGCTCGAGGACCCGGCGACCCTGGAGCTGCGCAAGCGCCAGGCCCCCGTCGGCGTCCTCCACCCCCGCGACCCCGACCTCCTCGTCGGGGCGGCGCTGGAGGGGCTGGGATAGTTCCCCCCGCATGGCCTCGACCACCGACGCCGTCCTCGCGTTCGTCGTAGCCGCGGCGATCGCCTGGCTGCTGGTCCCCTACGCGGAGCGGCTCGCCTTCCGGGTCGGCGCGATCGACATGCCGAAGCCGCGCGGGCTGCACGACAGGCCGATGCCGCGCCTCTCCGGCCTGGCGATCCTGGCCGGCGCCGAGGTGGCGGGATGGATCTGGCTGCCCGGCGACGGCGAGAGCCGCTCGATCCTGCTCGGCGCGGTGGCGATCGCCGGGGTCGGCGTGGTCGACGACGTGCGCGGCCTGCCGGCGCTGCCGAAGCTGCTCGGCCAGGTCGCCGCGGCGACGATCCCGGTCCTCGCCGGGGTCCGGGTCGACAACCTCACCCTGCCCTTCGTCGGCGGCTTCGAACTTGGCTGGACCGCCTACCCGCTGACCGTGCTGGGAATCGTCGCCGTGGTCAACGTGATCAACTTCCTCGATGGCGTCGACGGCCTCGCCGCGGGGGTCTGCACGATCGCCGCGATCACCCTGGCGATCGTCGCCCTCTCGCTGGAACGCAACGCCGCCGGCGTGCTGGCGGCGCTGACCGGCGGCGCCGCGCTCGGCTTCCTGCGCCACGGCTTTCCACCCGCCTCCAGCTTCATGGGGGATACCGGCTCGGGCCTGCTCGGCTTCCTGCTCGCCACCACCTCGGTCCAGGGAGCGCTGAAGACCAACGCGGTGATCGCTCTCGCCTTCCCGCTGATCGTCCTCGCGGTGCCGATCCTCGACACCGGCTTCGTGGTCGCCAAGCGGCTCAAATACCGGCAGCCGATCTACCAGGCCGACGCCTGGCACTTCCACCACCGGATGGCCAACATCGGTTTCTCGCAGCGGCGCACGGTCGCCTACCTCTACGCCTGGACCCTGGTGATGGCGGCGCTCGCCCTCGCCCTGCGCTTCGTCCCCTACAGCGACAACCACGGGCACTTTCACGCCGGCTGGACGGCCCTGATCCTCGCCCTGATCCTCGCCGCCCTCGCCTACAGCGTCTACCTCGTCTACGTCCTGGAGATCCTCAAGCTGCGACGCGGCAAGGTCAACCCGGAGACCGGCGAGTTCGAAGCGATCGGCCTCGAGGAGACCGGTAGTGGCAACCCTCACTAACCCGCTTCAGAAAGCCAAACACGGGGCCTTTCAGATATAGTCGCCAGCCCCGCCCGCTCAGTGCCCGAGTCGGGCGTTTTGCGCGGTAGCTCTTCCTATGTCTCCTCCCAAGTACGTCGACCTCCTCCTGCTCGCTGCCGCGCTGGTCGTATTCCTGATCGCGGACCTGCCGCTGCTCGGCTACGCGGTCGCCGCCGCGTCCTGGCTCGCGCAGCGCGGCATTCAGACCCTCGCCAACCGGCGCTCCAAGCAGCAGCTGCGGGCCGGCAACCGGCAGAAGGCGATGGGGATCGTCGCCGCGACCACCCTCGGCCGGGTCTGGCTGATGGCGACCGCGGTGCTGCTGGTCGGCCTCGCCGAACGGGAGTCGGGGCTCGCCAGCGCGGTGCTGCTGGCGGTCCTGTTCACCGTTTCCTTCGCCGCCCAGGGCCTCGCGCACCTGCTCGACCAGAGCCCCGAGGCGGCATGAGCACCAAGGCGAAGGTGCTGGTCGGCGTCGGCAGCTACCTCGCGGTCGCGATCCTGCTGCTGCTGGTCTTCGGCAACGCCGGCAAGAACGAAGAGTTCAAGCCGCAGAACGAGTTCAAACTCGAACCGTGGATCTCGATCCACATCGGCAGCCTCGACCTCAGCATCAACAAGGCGGTGCTCTACCTGGTCCTGGCCAGCGCCCTGACGATCCTGACGATGGTCTGGATCGCCCGCCGCATGACGCAGAAGCCGAACCGGGTCCAGACCACGGTCGAGGTCGCCTACCACCTGACCAAGGACACGATCACCGGCGGCAGCCTCGAGGGCCGGCTGGCGACCAAGTGGTTCCCTTTCATCGCCGCGCTCTTCTTCTGGATCTGGTTCTCGAACATGCTCGGCTTCCTGCCGCTGCCGACCACC